>JAWBPP010000090.1:0-2803 GCA_038824715.1 Candidatus Anstonellaceae archaeon | reverse complement strand
CCCGCGACGAGCCTGTTACCCCCGGGGTAGCTTGTCTGACAGCTTGGACCCTCACTAAGAAGGTACCAAGGTTCGTTAAGCCCGACTTTCGTCTCTGCATCCCACGCTTTTAAGGATACAGTCAGTCCAGCATTTGTCTTTAACCCTTACCGGCGGATTTCTGACCCGCCTAAGCTGAACATTGGGCGCCCTTGTTTCCTTATCGAGGGCGTACCGCCCCAGCCAAACTATCCACCAGACCCTGTCCCTTGCGGTTAGCAATACAAGAACTGCTGAATGGTGTTACAATGTCGCCTATTTGCACCCCGAAAGGCGCAACATGACGGCTCCCATTTACGCTCCGCAGCAGTCCTCGTATTACAAGATCAGGCTATAGTAAAGCTCCACGGGGTCTTCGTTTCCCCCTAGAAGTCCTCTGCATACTCACAGAGTAGTAAGTTCACCAGGTTCCAGCTAGGGACAGTGGGAGGCTCGTTACGCCCTTCATGCAAGCCACCAATTAAGCGGCGAGGTATTACGCTACCTTAAGAGGGTCAGAGTTACCCCCGCTCTTTGCTGGCGCTTAGACCCGTTGAAACGGGCGTTCACGTACCAGTAGTGAGCAGGCGTCACCCGCAATACTAATCGTTTCCGATTTGCTGCGAGTTGTGTTTTTGATAAACAGTCGACCTCCCCTTGTCACTGCGACCTGCCAGTCCTTGCGGAAAAGCAGGCATAGCTTATCCCGAAGTTAAGCTACTATTTTGCCGAGTTCCCTTAGCTGAATCTCCCTGTCACGCCTTGGCTTTTTCTGCCAGCAGCACCAGTAATAGTTCTAGGTACGGACACGTAGAATCGGATGCACTCTCTTTTCATGGGCTCCAGGGTTCAGATGCTTTTGGGCTGTTTATGCCTCTTCTCCTCATAACGAGACTCGAAGGCATTATCAGCTTTAAACAGAGTCTCCTCTGTGCACCCTACCCCAAAGCGTCAAGAATGCAACTTGCGTTGCCGCGTCTACCTACGTGGAAATGGAATTTTAACCATTTTCCCTTTTGACGAGTCGCGATTAGCTATCGTCTTAGGATCGCCTTACTCTGAGCTGAAGAACATTGCCCAGAAACCCGTGTGCTATGCGGCGTCCAGGATTCTCGCCTGGATATGCTGTTACTAGTACCAGGATCTTCGTAACTGGCCAGTCCACAGGACGTCACCGCCCTGCTTCTAGGCCGCGATGCCGAACACGTGCCGAAAAACCTTCGGCATCCGCGTCTGCCCGACCAGCTCGCCCCCCTACCAGATTCGTTTTTTGAACGAACTCCATGGTTTCGGTACCAGGCTTAGCCCCGATCATCTTCGGAATGCGCGATCTAGACTGGTCCGCTATTACGCGTTGTTTAAAGGATGGCTGCTTCTAAGCCTACCTTCCAGCTGTTTTAGACCGGACACTCCTTGTGGATTCGCACTTAGCCTGAATTTAGGGACCTTAACCACGGTCCCGGTCGTTCCCGTAATGGCCCACTAGCTTAGACCAAGGTCAGGCGCACGTGCCGAAAAACCCGCCTGCCCTTGTTTACCCAGTGGAACCCGACTGCCGACTTCTACGGCGGCTGCAGATTCGGAGTTTGACAACAAGGCGATTCCTCTCGGAACCGATCCCCGTGATCAGTGCTCTACCCCGCAGCCCACCTCCATCGACGCTGTCCTGAGGGACATTTCGAGGGGAACTCGCTATTGCCGAGTTCGATTGGACTATCACCCCTAAGCACGCGTCACCCGAGCAGAATATACTAGCATCGGTTGCGGTCCTCCACCAGCCGTCAGGCTGGCTTCGACCTGCGCTCGCTTAGTTCACATCGGCTTCAAGTCTGATGCGTGTGACTGGTCGCACTTTCGTACGACGGGCCTTTCTTGCGATGCGCCCGCTTGCTTTCGCTTCGGCTCTCGCCTCGCCACACACCATCAACTCCCTGGCTCTTGCTTCGAGAAGAACGATGCAACACTGGTATGCCCGCCTCGCTTCCGCACTTTCGCGCGGTCGCTTCGGCAGTCGTGCCCTTTCATGCTGCATCAAATTGTAACCAGTCAGTTTGAGGCTCTTTTAACAGCCCTTTCGGGCTCCTTTTCAGCTTTCACTCGCGTTACTAATTCGCTATCGGTCTCAAGTTATATTTAGAGTTGGAGGTTAGTCCCCCCATTTTCATGCCCTATATTCAAAGAGCACTACTCGTCTGGCTTCACTCCACTGCAGTTTAACTACGGGGCTGTCACCCTCTATGGCGCGGCTTTTCAGCCGACCTCGAATCCTGCAATGGATATTCCGCCCCACATCTACAACACATTACTGCGTTGCATTCGGTACGCTCTGCTCGGATTTCAATCACCTTTACTATCCGAATCCCAATTGGTTTCTTTTCCACCCGTTACTAGAATGTTTTAATTCTCGGGGTGTTTGTGCGTCGCCGCACGCCGCCCTACCTCCGGATCAAAGGTTGCCTGCACCTACCCGGAGAATTTCGCCGCTTGCCGCGGGGCCCTGTGATACTTGAGCCAAGCCATCCACTGACTGGCGTAACATGCATATACTAGGCGTTTAATTGCTTAAACGCTTTTGAACTCAACTTTGTGAGTATCAGTCGCTCTCTTCGTACTCGTGAAATTGCGCGTTTTGCTTCCGCAAAACGCATCGACATCGCAAGCGATGTCGACCATACAAACTCCGGCGCCTTCATATGGAAAATCCAACGCCTTCAACGCCTGCAGCAAAGTTGGCATCCATCGCATCAGGATGGAACGCCTACGCTTCCCCAAAGAGGGGAAAACG
>JAWBPP010000089.1:0-2842 GCA_038824715.1 Candidatus Anstonellaceae archaeon | reverse complement strand
TCTGCACCTGGTTTTGCATATTGATAAGCTTGGTTTGGAAACCTGAAAGGTCGTTTGACAGTTGTGCATTCTGGTTGTAAATATCTGCCTTGAGGTTCTGCATCTCTGCAATGCTTTGCGAGCTTTGGCGCTGCGCGCTATCGAAGAACTGGAGGGTTTCATCCAGCCCGTTAAGCGAGTTTTGTATTTCATTCAGATCTATGCCGTTGTTTATGCTAGCAAGCTCGTTCTTTTCGTCTTGCAGCTTCTTGCGCAAGGATGCGATTTCATTTTTGGCTTTAGGGATATCCTTTTGGATGTTAACTGCCTGCGTTTGGAATTGGAGAATTTCCCTTGCGGAGAGAGAGAGCTTGTCGCGGAGCGCGGATTCAAAAACTATCTTTAGGAATGATACTTCACTTATGCGCGACTGGTCCTGGACAAAAACGATGTAGAGCGGGCCTTCGCATGAAGTTTGCCCGCCGCTGCCGTAATAAAAGTCTCTTTTTGCCTTGAAATAATAGTCGCATTTTGTAACGATTATGGATGCAGGCACAATGCCTTTGCGGACAAGATTTTCCGCTTCATAGGGAGTAGGGGCAGCGTGCGCAATAAAGCCCTTGTAGCCCGATACTGCATCTGCAAAGCGAGCGTCGTCCGAATAAATGCCGATGGGGACTGTTATGGACGGCGGGGAATTGAACGCATATCCCACTATCGCTATCACGAACAGCGGGTAGAGGAACAGCAGGTAGAGGAGCCCGCCCTGCCTGAGGCTGAACTTCAGCTCGTTTCGGAAAAATGCGAAGACCTCAAGCATGCTTATACAGCCTCTCAACTGCTTTGGAAAGGGACGGCTCATCTACTTTCAGCGAGCTTATCGGGAATTTTGAGAAAATTTTCATTGCGCGTATAGTCCCACTGTTGCCAAGCGCATTCGGTATTTCGGTGCGGACCTTTTTCCCAGCAACTGATGGCTTGAAACCTGCCTTTTTCAGCGAAGATGCGAGCTCTGTTGCCTGCACAGATGCTGCTTCAACCGAGTACATGCCACCGTATCTTTCAACAAGCTGCGGGACATCGCCAACCGCCGCTATTTTCCCATCTGCCACAAGCGCCACCCTGTCGCAATATTGCTCTGCCTCGTCCATGTAATGAGTGGTGATTATGATGCTCGTCCCGCTATCGTTTATTTTTTGTATGAATTCCATTATCTGCTTGCGGATAAGAACGTCCATGTTGGCAGTCGGCTCGTCGAGGATGAGAAGCTCGACTTTTTTTGGCATGGAAATTGCCATGTTGAGCAGGCGCTTGTAGCCGCCAGAAAGATGGCCTGCCGGCGTTTTTTTCACATCCGCAAGCCCGAATTCTGCAAGAAGCTCATCTACTGTTTTTGGGTTTTTTTCCAACCTGCAGAAAAACCTCAGGTTCTCTTCCACAGTGTATTCTGGAAAGAAGGCAAAATGCTGCGGCACATAGCCTATTTCTTCCCTTGAGCAGGAGAAGATTATTTCGCCTGCTGATGGCTTGAAAAGCCCAATGGCAGACTTGATAATTGAGCTTTTGCCCGAGCCGTTCTGCCCCAAAAGCCCGAATATCTCGCCTTTTTCGACAGTGAAACTGCAGTCTTTCAGCCGCTGTATCTTGCCGAGTTTCAGGCTGAGGTTTTTCACTTCAAGAATAGGCATGGATTGTTTTTTTGAGTTATCCCGTTCTTAATTCTTTCCATTCCGCTTTTTAGACTTCTGCTCTAAGCACCTGCACTTTTCCTTCGATTTCGCTTAATATTTTCCTGTAAAACTCAACAGATTTGCCTTTTGGATTCTCGATTTCCCATGCAATTCGCATCTTGGCTGGAATGTAAGGGCATTCGTCCCCGCAGCCCATGGCGACAACGGCATCAAATTGTTCGCCGCGAAACTCATCAACTGATTTGGGTTTCTTTCCAGCAATATCAAGCCCTTTTTCCTTTAGCACCTCGACCGTTTTCGAATCGATTTCCTTTGCCGGCCTGCTGCCTGCTGAAAAAGCGCGCGCGCCTTTGGCAAACTTATTGAATAGCGCTTCAGCCATCTGGCTCCTGCAGGCGTTTTCTATGCAGACAAAAAGGACTTTCTTCACAGGCATTCACTCGCTCTTCAACCTGAGGATTGCCTCAGCAATATCGCCGCCCGTCTCGCGCAAGGCGTTCATGGCTTCCTCGCGGCTGCAGCCTGCCTGCTCCATGACCATTTTTATGTCGTCCTCTCCAGCCTCTTTTTCTTCCTGCACTTTTCCTGAAACCTGAAAGGATTTCTGCCCTTGCATTTCAATCTGCACAACCTGCGGCTCGAAAACAACTAGGCGCGTGCCGTCGTCAAGCTCGATTGTGACTTTTGTAGCCGGCAGCTCCTCTGACTTGATGCCCATTTGGGCCATCATTTTTGCCATGTGCTTGGGGTTCATTGCCCCGCCCAATCCCGGTAACATAAATTCAATCCTCCTTAAGCAGCAAGTCTGCGTTCACAAGTTTTACCATCTTGTCGACTATAACCTTTACCATCTTTTCTCCTCGTTCCTTGGATTCGCCGCCGACCTTGCCCCAGTAGCCAAAACGCGTGAATTGGTCCTTGGGCATAGGTATTACCCTGCCAAAGTAGCTTCGGGATTTTGCCTGCTTGGAAGGATGTTTCTGCCAGCCGGTAAGCGCCATCACAATGGATGCCTCGTTTTCGTCCGCGTGGCCTGTTGCCGTGCCCAGCTCCTTTATTTCCCACCAGGAAACTATGCAGGCTGTGAATTTGAGTTCGTCGCTAAGCTCTTTTAGCACATGGCCAGCAATTGTCGCATTCGCGCCGTGCCCGTTCATGAAAAGAATCCTGTC
>JAWBPP010000088.1:0-2863 GCA_038824715.1 Candidatus Anstonellaceae archaeon | reverse complement strand
CTTCGTTAACGCGTCGAGCGTTTCGCGAATGTCATTGTCCACGGCGCCCTCGGTGTCGATGGCGGCTACCAGGAGCAGGCGCCCGGTGACCAAAACCGCTTATTTTACCTGCAACTTCCGATTCTTTTGCGCTTTCTTCTCATCCTTTGGCATCTTGACAACAAGAACGCCGTTCTTGTACTCAGCCGTTGCACTGTCCACCTTCGCATAGTTAGGCAGTGGGATGGAGCGGAAATAGCCTGAGTACGCTCGCTCGCAAATGTAAGCCCCTTTGCGCTTTTCAGTCTTTTCAGATGTCTTGTCAACTTTGACCCGCAAGGAGCCGTCCTCTATTTCAACGTTTATGTCAGATTTCTCGGCTCCAGGCAAATCAAATTTGGCAACAATCTCCTTGTCCGTTTCGTACAAGTCCGTGCTCGCCCTTGTCAAAGCAAGCTCGCCGCCCGTGCCGGGCACTGCCGTTGTATCTGACGAAGGAAGCAGCAAACTTGAAGGCCTTGGCTCAGTGAAGAAATCACCGAAGATACGGTCCATCTCCTTCTGCATCCTCCGCATCCTGCTCCATACGTCCGTTCCTTCCATTTGCCTCACCTCCAACCTTCCCAGGGAAGCCTGGGGGGATTTGCTGTTAATACCATATTAACTTTTTTAAAACTTTGTTCATATCTTCCAAACAGTTACAATTTCTGACACATTACACCACTTCCCAGCAGGAATCAACACCTCTTTTGTTTTCTGAGGAAAAAATAGGGCGATTTGCCTGCTCGCCGGCAAGATGCCCATTTGCCGAATCGCCGGCAAATTGGACCGGCCTGACGCAACAAACAGCTGACCAGCCTCAGGCGCGTGCCTGACTCTAAAAACAATAGTTATATATTTTTCTTATTAAATACTTATGAAATTAATAAGAAAACACTAAAAAGGTGGTTTTATGGGAAATGTCAATATTGCGCTAACCGGATACGCGAGTGATGTGTTAGACATGATGATCAGGCTAGGATATGCAAAAACCAAGACAGAGGCAATCCGTCTTGCACTCTACCAGTTCGATCAGGAACACAAGTTGACTGAAGAACAGGTCTTCGCTGGCTTGACCGGAAAAATACTTAGGGGAGTCGACTCTGGCAAGGTGAAAACCAGAAAATTCGGTAAACACGAGCTGGGCTAGATGGAATTTGAATCCACTTCCATTTTTGACAAGGACATCAAGAAGCTCGACAAACACGAGCGGAAAGAGCTGAGAGATCTTCTTGACAGAATAGAAAGACAACCTGAACTAGGAAAGCCGATGGAGCATTACGCCAACATATTTTCCAAGAGAATTATCCATCGAAGACTTATCTGGCAGGTGAAAAAGCAGGAAGGCAAGATTCTGCTTTTGCTCTACAAGAACCGAGATGAGGCATACGAAGCGCTGCGGCAGATGCAATTCTAGCATGACACAAAAGTGCCTAGCTGGAAAGATTTGCAACCCTCGGAGTTGCAAGATTTGTGCGTTTTCTTGCAGAAAATGCATCAGACATGTTGCCGCGGCAGCATGCTGATTGGAAAACGCTCGTGTTTTCCAAATGCCCTGTGTGTCTTTTTCTGCTGCTCCGACTGGTCGGCAAACCGACCAGCGGGCCACTTGTCCTGCAGGACAAGTTGGTCAGGCAGACAAGCCCCGCCCTAGCGGACAATCAGGTTCGTCGCAACGAACCTGATGCCCATTTGCCGAATCGCCGGCAAATTGGACGGCCTGATACAAAAAAATGGAATTTTTTGCAGACTTGCAAGCAGGCAAGCTGATGCGTATTGATTAGCCTGAGCGCACCTTTCACCTGTAATAAGTCGCCCCCTGTTCAGCCGGGAAGCTTTCGGGGCATTCGCCTTTCTCGCTGTAGAAGACTTTGAGCGTTTCGTTGTCCATCAGCTTGAAGTAGACGTAGCCTTCTGGCGAGGGGTTGTAGTACGAGTATATTTGGTAGCAGTGCTCACCAGTGACATCCTTGGGGTCGCGGTAGGTCGGGTTGTTCGGATAGATGAACGTGGTGGCCCTGCGGCCAAGAGTGCCGATGATTGTCCTGTCATAGTCCCCAGCTATTGGGAGCGCGCTCCCATAAGTGCCTTCCTGCGAATAATCGTAAAGGTATTTTGTCGGTTCCTTGTCAAGGAACCACATGCCTGAAATTGTCCCGGGATAATCCCTGCTGATTGGCCCGCAGCTCTTGTTGGTTGCCGGCCCCGGAATGAGGCTGTAGTAGGCGTCTTTCATTTCTCCAGCGTAATAATCATAGGGGCAGACAGCGTGCAGCATTGGGTCGGCATAGCCAAATTCGTGCCTCTTTTGGTTTGCGAACTGGTTGAGCACTGACTGGTCGTAGGCAAAAAAGTCAAATGCAGCCACGCCTGCACCAGGCACGTAGTAGCCGATTAGCTCGCCTGCCGCGAATTTCACCGGCTTCAGATAATCCGTCCTGCTGTCCTGCTTTGGCTGGGAAAACTGGCTTGCGATTTTTGGCACAGCCTCCTTCAGATGCCCCCATGAGATTTCCACTCCGCAGCCTGCGTCAAAATACAGTGCGTAGTCAGGAAGCGGCTCGCCGAAATACTGCCCGGGAGGCGCAGGAACCTGATAGTAAGCCCCGCGCACAAGAGTAATGTTTGCCGGCGCGTATATCGGGATTTTCTGGCGGTCAAACTCATTTTTCACCGAAATGTACGAGCGCTCGATTGTGAAGCGCCCGCTCCCATGCACTGTGCCGACCTGCCCAATTTGGAGGAGATACTTCGGGTCGACAAAATATTCAGTAAATACTGGCTTTCTGCAATCTGAAGCTTGAACCTGACCTGCGCCCTGCGGCGTGGATTTTGGGGGGGCAGG
>JAWBPP010000087.1:0-2882 GCA_038824715.1 Candidatus Anstonellaceae archaeon | reverse complement strand
TTCAGGAATCCTGCACAGCTCATAGCACAGGTGCGGATTTTTCATGGGCACTTCTGCAAGCTGCTTGAGCCAGTCGGACTGCTTTTCCGCTGCAAGAAGCTGCGCAATGTCAGCTAACTGCTCTGCCTGCGTTGCATCAGCAAGGGCGTTATGCCATTCAGCTTCAACATTCATTTTTATGGGAGACAATTTTCTCAATTCAGCATTGATGGCATCCGGGTTGGTTGCGCTGCGAAGCTGCTCGCGAAGCTTGTTTCTCCTGAGTTCGTTTTTCCTGGCTTCTACAATCCCCTGCGCCCTTTTGAGTACAGGATCTTCAGGCAAAATGAACGCTGGCGCCTTCTTGCCGTTTGTTTCTTGCTTTTGCTCTCCCTGCTCAGGTGTCGGAGCCTGCGAAGCAGGTTCGTTTTCCTCGTGCAACACTGTGCCGTTGGTTGCCTTTCTTGGGGGTTCTAGCAGTCCCGGGAAAAGCCAGTACATCTGTTTTCCAATTGCAGCATCGTAAGAATCCACCAGGTTAATGCCTTCTTTTCGTTTACCGAGGAAGCACAGCACAGGCGCGTGCGGGTTGCTTATCTCCAGTATAAGGCGGAAATCCGGATTTTCTCCCATCTGGATTTTTGCGAACCTAAGCTCTCCGATGCGGCGCAAAGGCTTCACGCTTGACCTGCCGAATGCTGAAGCAATGTCCTGCATTTCAAGCTTGCCATTGTTCTTCGCGTAGATTTGCCCCAATTTTGCCAGTGCAGCATGGAAATCATCTGAAATCTGCGGGTTTTTCTTGAGGCTTTCCGCAAAATATTTCTCCCCCTTGGCAACCGCGCCTGCAATCTGCTTTTCAGCAGCTTCTGGGTGGCAGAGAAGAGCGTCTACCATCTCTTTTGTTACCGGAGGGATGAGCAAGGGCTCGCGGACAGAGGCGCTGCGGCGCCCTGCACGCAGCTCATCTGCCCTTCTTTTCTCATCCCTGGCCGCCTCAAGCCTCGATTTTGCTGCATTTGCCTGCCTAAGAGCGTCTTCTTTTTCATTTATTGCCAGTCGCAACTTCGCTATTTCTGCAGTGTGGTCCTTTGCCTGTATTTCATTCACTTTCCGGTAAAGCGCCTCCCGTTTCTCCTTTGCCTTCACAAATTCGTTTGCGTTTATGCCGTATCTTCCAAGCGCGCCAAAGTAGCTTCTCTGCGAGTTCGCCCCCCTGTTAAGAAGTGCGTGCGTTCTTTTGAAGCAGTCGAAAGCTATGCTATATACTGCATATTCTCCTTTGCACAATTCTATGTCCTCGATGGTCGGTATTGCCCCTCCAACGCTTTCCTGCCGCTCATACGCAGTCGTTATCGCGTCCACCAGAGTCTTTATTTGCTGCAGAGTCTTGCTGTAAGCTGGAATGGAGCTATTCATTTTCCTGGCTGACTGAATCAAGTCATTCTCAAGTTTGCCTAAATGGTAAACCGCTGATCCTATCAACTCGGTCGGTTCGCCAAGCACGTTCTCTGGCTGGTTTACTCCTGCGTGCAGTTTTTCCAGCCATTCGGTAGGTAGTCTTTTGCCCTTAAGGTAATCCATCAGGAGATTTTCCACAACGCACTCGATTATTCCAGTGGTCATGTCCATGGCAAACTGGTACATCCGTGCTTCTTCAAGCATTATTTTCTCGTCTATATCGCTCGGCTTTATCGTGTTCAGGTTGATGCCTACGGCCATCCCGCTGTTTTTTTTGCCTGTTATCCTGCCGACAGTCCCCTCCACAATAGCTTCTATCTCATCAATAAGGCTCGGCGCAGTTTTACTTAGGACTAGCACATTGTCCCTTATGTCTTCCTTTATTTCGTTTAACGCAGCCCTTATGCTCTGCGCTTCCTGAAAAATCAGCCTTGACTCTCCAACTTGGAATGCAATTGTCTTTGCGCAAGCGTCAAGTTCCCTTTCTTCCCTCTCCACTTCCCTGCAAGCGGATTGGTATTCGCTCTCGGCAGCTGCAAGCTGCGCCTTGCTCTGGCTCTGTTCGATTTCAAGCATCCGCATATTCCTGCTCATTTCCTTCTTTTCATTCTCGGACTTGTAGATGAATGCTTCAAGTCGGCAGATTTCAGATGTGTTTTCGTGTCTTTCCCATTTCTTGCGCTCATCATGCGGCGTAAGAGCATTTGAAAGAAGGTGTCTGCGGTAGGCGGAGATGTCCTCTCCAGTAACTGTGCCTATTTTCCTGAAATCATTGCCTTTTTGCCCGCTATTATCTACTCTAATCGTTACTTTATACTCCATGCTTGTTAATATATAATAACAGTTTAAAAAGGTTTGTAGCTTGCATCTGCT
Source organism: Candidatus Anstonellaceae archaeon (assembly GCA_038824715.1). Taxonomy (GTDB): domain Archaea; phylum Micrarchaeota; class Micrarchaeia; order Anstonellales; family Anstonellaceae; genus UBA10161. Next base: position 569 of record JAWBPP010000087.1, on the reverse strand, counting down.
TCTGCCCAAACGAACGCTATTTAACCATTTTGAACAAGAAGAATGACGGGAGGCAGTCCAATGCCAGTTTTGGCGCAGAAGACGAAAGCGCATAGCCTGCAGCGTGTGCATATCTACTCTCAGCAATCAGTTCCATGCCCCATAAAATCGAAAATCGAGCGGGCAGCGCAGCAAAAAGCCGAAAGGGCGCTCGTTGAGCGCTTGAAGAATCTGCTGCTTGCACCTATAAAGCCTGCAATCGAATTCCTTCTCAATCATGCGTTTGCGCACAGCCCTTGGGTAGCTGGAAAAACCGCATATGATGCAGTCGAACGGGCGAAAAGCATTCTTTTGTCTTCCCCTAGAGGCTCGAACATAATCCTCTGCTCTCTCGGGGAGCACACGACTTCAAAAGATGAGGTCGATGCAGCAGTGACTGAGAACTTTCACTTGATTGATGAGGCGCACAGGCAGCTTGGAAACCTTGCAAAACAAAATGGAATCGCTCCAAGCATCGCCATTCGCCCATCTACTTTTGGGACAGAAATTTCCATGCCTGGCTTTGACTCGGAAAAATACTGCTTTGAAAA
>JAWBPP010000086.1:0-2923 GCA_038824715.1 Candidatus Anstonellaceae archaeon | reverse complement strand
TATGCCTGCCTGCAGGACTACGAGAAGGCTGTCGAGGATTTCACTGAAGTGATAAAGCTCAATGCGAACTTCTCAGAGGCATATCATATCAGGGGGCTGGCATATGACTACCTCAACCAGCTTGACAAGGCGATTGCGGATTACGACAAGGCTATTGAACTCAATCCGAACTTTACTGAAGCCATAAACCACCGCGACATTGCGAAGGGCAAGCTGTCAGGTGGAGGCGGCGGAGGCGGGATGGCCGTTGGCGAGGCTGCACAGAATCAGGGGATAAACGCCGCAAAACTTCTCTCGAAACCGAACATGAAGTTCGACCAAGTAGCGGGAATGACAAAGATGAAAACTGAGATTAACGAGGCGATTGTTTATCCTCTCTTGAAGCCCGACCTTGCAAGGACTTATGGGAAGCTTGCCGGAGGCGGCATCCTGCTTTACGGCCCGCCTGGCTGCGGAAAGACATTCATCATGAAGGCTGCGGCAGGCGAGTGCAATTCGAACTTCATCAACGCGAAAATTTCCGACATCGTGGATATGTATGTCGGCAATACTGAGAAGAATTTGCATAACATTTTCGAAACGGCAAGGAAGAACTCGCCTTGCATCATTTTCTTTGATGAAGTGGAAGCAATGGGCGGAAGGCGCGAGGAGATGACGCAGTCCACGCAGTACATGAAGATGGCTGTCAACCAGATGCTTTTCGAAATGGACGGCGTGGAGTCCAACAACGCAAACGTGCTTGTGGTTGGCGCCACAAACGCGCCATGGGACGTTGACCCTGCGCTTAGGAGGTCAGGGCGGTTTGGCAAGGCGATTTTCATTCCCGAACCCGACTTCAAGTCGCGCGTGGAAATATTGAAACTGCACGTGAAAAAAGTTCCAGCAGCAAAGGGAATACACTACCACAGGATTGCGCTTGCCACAAACGGATATGCATCTGCTGACTTGAAGGCTATTGTTGAGGAGGCAGCCGCAATACCGTGGAGAGAGGCATTCAATTCCGGAAAGCAGCGGGCAGTCACAACCGCGGACTTCATAGCTGCCGTGAAAAAGAAGAAATCCTCACTGCCGCCATGGTACGAGCAGGCGAAAAAGCAGATTGGTTCGCAAGAGGAAAAAACAGTAGTGGACGGGAAAGAGCACATCAAGGTTACCGAGTCCAAGCTTGCAGGCGCGGAAAAGGAGGCGTTCAAGGAATTGCTGGACGTGATAAAGAGAAGGAACGAGATTTGGTACAAGGCATACGCATGGATTGTGAGGAATATCGGGCTGTACGTCCCAATACCGTTCTAGATATACGGGGGAGAAATTGAGGCTTCAACTGTTCGCATTTTTGGCTGCGATGGTCATCCTTGCCGCGCCTGTTTTTGCTGATGCGCTTGCGGACGAGCTATCTGACTACAATTTCGGGCTGGATGCGAGCATAGTCGTGCCGAACAAGACATTCGACAAGAGCCCGCAGCTCTTGACTGTTTCCATAACTGCCACCAATCCGTCGCAGAATTACATGCCTGTTTATGTGCTGCGCAAGAATTTCGAGGGCAAATGGGAAGTGCTGAAACTTTTGGGCTCGCTTGCGCCCAAGGACAGCACCAAGCTGCAGCTCGAAGTGGAGCTGCGATATGACAAGGTTGCAAAAAAGAAAACAGAGTACCTTATTGTCGGCAGGGCGGAAAACGGAGAGCTTTATGGCGCGAAATTCGAGATACCCGAGGACTGGAGCAGCTATGAGAAGAATGTCGGGGACAGCATAACAAGCGCCATAACGGGCTTTGTGCCGGTCGTAGGGATACTTCTTGCAGTGCTTATACTTCTCATGGCGCAGGCAGCATACAGCAACAAGAGCCAGGGCGTCTTTACAGGCGAATACACAGTGCGCAGCCTGTTCTTTCCGAATTTCGAGGGCAGGCCGTTTGAGGAAAAGATAGCTGACATAATGATTCATCCTGCCTTCATGGCGTTCGAGCTCGCGTGCGTCGCCATTCTGGTGCTTGTGATGTTCGGAGAGGTGACAAGGGCTGCCGGCGTGGACCAGGGGATCAAAATCATGCTGCTTGCCGGCGTTGGCGCGATAACTGTGCCTTTTGCGTATTTTGCTGCCGCATGGTATTTCGAGAAGCGCGAGGAGGGGAAGCCCTTGCGATTTTTCGCAGGCATGTTTGTCTGGGGCATGTTCGCAGCTTTCTTGTCTCTTCTGATAAGCAGCGGATTTGTGGCAGAGCTTTCAGGAGCAGGCATTGTGCCGTATGCTGTGATTGTGACAATTCTTGTTTCTCCGATTGTGGAGGAGATATTGAAAGGGACTGGCGTGCTTTTCATGTCCGGCCACCACGAATACAATGACACGCTTACTGGGCTTCTTTTGGGCTTCACAGTCGGCGCTGGATTCGCGTTTGTGGAGAACTGGTTCTATTTTGCATTTAGGAGCAATCCGTATGATGTGACGCTTGGAGGGTGGCTCATGCTAATTGCCTACCGCTCGTTCTTCAATACGCTTGCGCACGGCTGCTTTACTGCCGCTGTTTCCACTGCGATAGGATATCTCCGTTCTGTGGATGCGCTCAAGCAGTTTGCAAGGCTGGCATTTGCACCAGGAGTATTCATGGCAGTTATGCTGCACGTGATATTCAACCTGACCGCGCTTGCAGACAGCTACGCAATTGCAAGCCGCGAGATGCCGTTTTTCATCTTCAACCCAACGCTCATCATATTGCTTGCCGCCATGTTCTTCCTTGTGCTTGTGCTGGCGGTAATTGACGAGAAGAAGAGGAAAATCAAGAAGCTGGACACGAGCGCATTTCAGATGATTGGCATGATGGGGACTGGAAAGCGGCAGTAGGGATTTAATAGGATGGCAAGAGAGAGATGGCGTATGAAACTTCGGGCGCAGGTGAGCACCGAAATACTGGTGCTTATAGGGATG
>JAWBPP010000085.1:0-2953 GCA_038824715.1 Candidatus Anstonellaceae archaeon | reverse complement strand
AAATAATTCGTAATCGCATTCTTCACCGGAAGAAGCAGTATGTTCCCGGCATTCACTTCCATCTTGAGGGCAACCGCAAGCTTGGACGTGGAAGTGAGCGAATCGCGGAACTTGTCCCGTTCTTCTTCAGTCTTGAAGACCATTATGGTGGTGCCGCGCTTTGCCGTTGCAAGCGCGCGGTGCGCGATTTTTTCAGCCTCCTTGCCCTCCATTATGTGCAGGTAAAGCTCATCCTTGCCTATTATTGCCTTGACGTCGCAATCCGGCATGGCGCCAAGCTTGGAGAACTTCACGGCATTGTTCACGAAAACATTGCGGAGTATCCTGTAAATGGTAAGGTAGGCGATGCTCCTGCCGCTTTGCCCTTCCCAGCGCGTCAGCCCGAAATAGCCAAGCTCCTCTTTCACCATGCCCTCTTCCTTCAACTTGGCAAGCACGCGGTCGAGGTTGAAGTCGCCAATGAGGATGGGCCTGCCGTTGTAGGTCAGCCGCCTAAAGCCGTTCTTTATCTCCTCAGGGCGGAGAGGCATCCACTGCCATGAGTAGCTTGAATTAACAGCATCAAAAAGGTCAAGCACGGTCTCGCGCTTCACCGGTATCTTTATCGTCGAGAGGGGCGGGAAATCCGGGATGTCAAGCCCGTAGCGCATTTTCTCGGGCCTTCGAAGAACCATGCCAATTGCAAAAATCCCTACTGAAAGCAGCCCGAGCACAATCACAAGCGGGTTGTCCCAGAACTGCTTGCTCTGCCGGTATTCCAGGGCATATGGCCGGCTGTAGCTTCCTGCCTTGAATGTGAATATGTGATTTCCCGGCTTAAGCTCGCCGGCATAATCATACGCAAGCGCGGTTTTCCCGCCTGCAAATGAAAGCGAAGAGCCAGCATACTGCTTTTCTCCCTTTCCGTCAAGCGAGACTGAAATAGACTTCGGTGAAACCGGTTGGCCTGCCGAGGACAGGAAGAAAACAAACGAGCCAGTCTGCCATTTTGCAGTCACTACTTCCACGTCAAGGTCTGCAACATCCAAGCCGGTTGCTGCGTATATCTTGCCCCCATTGTCCTCAACGCGTATGACATATCTTCCTGGCGGGACGTCGATTGAAATATCCTTGGGCTTTTCAAGCGTGGGGTTGGTCAGCCCAAGCTCAAGCTCTTCTTGATACACCTGCTTCCCGTCCTTATAGAGCCGTACATAGAGCTTGACTAATGCAGGCGAGCTTTCCCGCAAGTCTATGTTGAGCCTAGTGCGCTGCCCTGAAATGTATGTTGGCACTGCAACAGGATCTCGGCTTGCCATCTCTCCTTTCTGCTTTTTCTCTATCTGGAACAGCCGCACATTCCTCCTGGTTATGCCCTGCAGGTCAGTCGCCTTTTCGGCAAACTCCACATAGGCAGCATCCGCTCCGAAAGGCGCTGTGAAAACAGAAAGCGGCGACTTGTCTTTTGCGGAAAGATCTGCAGCCACTTCCTGCTCAGCGTAAGGGGTCAGCCACTTCTCCTCGTAAAGCAGCCGTGCCACATCCACTGCTGCAGCCTCGCCATCGCCCCTCCACCCGCCGTCAAGCGATTGCGGAAGGAAGAACATCGTGCCTTCGCCGTATCTTACGCTTGAAACCGAGCCGTAAAGCTGCGGGCCGCCTGACAATTCGCCGCCTGCAGGCGCTGCATAATATTGTCCGTCATAAAGCAAGAACTTGTCCGATGAGCTTGCCTTTGCCTTGGAAAATGCCACGTCTCCCTTGCCCACTCGCACTGCATTGCCCTTGCGGTCAAGCGCGTCCTCGTCAAACGGAAGCCCGATGTAGATTATGTTGCTTCCGCGGGCAAGGATGTCTTTGTAGGTGAGCGGGCTTGCAATGCCCAAAAGCTCGGAAGGGAAGTAGCCCGTAGGGACTATCAGCGTTGAGCCTGAAGGGAGCGACTGCAACCTGTCAGTCGTTATTTCGTTCAGCGGTATCCCTGCTGCGGCGAGCTCTTCGTTTAGCCTGCGGCGGAATGCGGGGTAGGAGTCCGCGCTGTCGCGTTCGTAGTCAAGAAGATATGCCTGAGTGGGCGGCTTTTGCGAAAGCAGCTTTATGCTGTATGACAGGTTGGAAACGCCGCTTGCATCAAAGCTTATCAGGAAAAACCCGGTCCGCATGAACTTGTCGTTCTGCTGGAAGGACAATAGGTCTGCTTGGGTTATCCTTGTTGACACTTTTCCCAGAAACGATGCAGGCGGAGGCTGCGCAGTCCCCTGCGGTATTGCCGAAAGCGCGAGCCACACAAACGCAGCGGATGCCAAGACCAGGAAAAGAACGACAACTATTGCCATCTTTATTGGCGACATGCCTGATTTGGGCTGCTCTGCGGGCTTTGAGGCCTTTTCCTTTTCCAACCGCTCCTTTTCATGCCCTGCGGCAATTTTCCTGCGCTTGAAAAACTCCTCCACCTTCTGCTTTATGTCCTCGGCAGGCGTCTCGGCGCTCTTTTTCACGAGGAAATTCCTGCTTGCTGCGTATTTCTTTCGCACGTCGAAAACGTAGGTCTTTTTGGTTATCTTGAGGCGGGAAAGCAAGGGGCTTTTTTCCGAATCGGGAGTATTTTCGTCAGCCATGGGAATACCTGATGCTGCAAATGGCGCGATTCCTAACCCTTGGTCTCCAGGTAGCCTTCGGTGACGAGCTTGTTGAGCATCTGCTCCACTCGGGTCTCAGGCACGTTGTAGACCTTGGAGAAGTCCGCTATGTTTATCTCGCCCTTGTGCTCGGAAAGCCATTCCTGTATCTTGAGCGAAAGCACGGGGTCGGAAAGCGTCTCGAGGGACTTGAGCTTTATGGTGAGCTCGTCGTTCTTGCTCTTGAGCTCGTAATTCTCCTTGGAGAGCGTGGCGTTCGAATTGGACAGGTCGCCCACTTTTTTCTGCAATGAGGCGGCCTCGGTCTTGAGGTTGTCGTAAAGCGAAAAGAGCCG
>JAWBPP010000084.1:0-2954 GCA_038824715.1 Candidatus Anstonellaceae archaeon | reverse complement strand
CCAGGTGATGGCATCGGCAATGAAAAGCTGGTCTGCGTTTTTCCCGTCGAATGCAACGATGTCCTCAAGCAGGAGCTTTTGTGCTGCCTTGAAGCCGTCGGTGTCCTTGGAGATGACGACTTTTGCAGTCCCTTCCTCATCCTCAACGTCAATGAGCATATTGCCTTTCTTTGTCACCCTCTTTTGCGTGACCATGGCAATGATGCGGACCTTTGCGCCGTGCGAGTCGCCAAGCTTTTTCGTGGTGAGAATGGGGTGGGGAGAAGTCCTTCCGCGCAATATTTGCGAAATGCGCTCGAAGCGGTTGCGGAAGTGCGCCACGAAGTCCTCAAGCTTGCCAGTGCAGTTGGACTTGCCACTCACGTCCGACTTGTCGATTATTTTGAATTTTGGCGAATACTCTTTTGCAATGGGCTTGAAATCTGGCGCCCTTGCGACGACAGCTTGGACCGGAATTTTTTCCTTGCCTTCCGCAAGCTCGCGCACAAGTTCGAGCGTAACAAATTGCGGCTCAAGCGCCAGGAGCTTGTCGTTTATTTCAGGGCTGATTTCATTTTTCTCCAAGTAGTCGAAAGCCTCCGGAGTGAGCCTAAGGTTCCGCTGGAAAAATGCATTGAGGTCTGCTTTCACTGTTCACACCGCTTCGTTAGCCTCATTCGGCATATTTGCGGTTGTTTCCTTCAGAATTGGCAAACCCTGCACCACAGGGCCTGCCAAGTTGAGATTTCCTTCGTGAGCCAAGCGAAAAAATGCATGCCTGCCCCTTACTTCGTCTTTATGGATTCCAGCGCTGAAAGTATTGCCCAAATCTGCGTGCGGGCGTGCATGGGCATATTTATGTCCTCGCTTATGCCTTCAATTGCATAGATTGCTGCGCTCACGCGGGTGGAAAGCTCGTCTTGGCCCTTCAGCCTTTCCTTTGCCTCTGAAAGCGCGCGGCGGATGTTCTTCGGGACGGACGTGTCCTCGCCAACCATGTCTATCAAGCCTATGATATCTGCTACTGGCTTTTCCATTTTCCCACTCGCGATTGAAGGTTTCCATCCAAAAGCTGACTCCTTTCATTGTGAAGGTTTAAATAAGGAATTGGAATCTGAAAATCAGACAAACTCCTTGACATCTTTTGCTACAAGATGGCTGATTGCTATCTTCACGTCTTCGCGCTTTATTTCATGGAGCAGATTTTTCACGGAGATGACCGCATTTTTTACGCATTGCGAAAGATAAACTCCAAACACGAAAACCACCTTGAGGTCTGGCGCCTTGAGGCTCTGCACGAGATTCCTGTGCGCGATTCTGTTTTCAGCGGCCGAGTCCTGCAGCCTCGCCTGAGGAGAATATATGAGCCTGTCTTTTTTCGGCACGAAAATGGCGCCATGCCGTTCGAAAAGAAGCTTGAGCTCAGTGCGCCTTTTCGGTATTTCAACAACGAAAAATGCATTTTCAAAATCAGCTTTTGTCTTGAAGAGCGTTGATACTGCCTCTTCGTAAGCCGTGAGCTTTGCGGGAGAGAGGATCGGCGTTGGGACCAATGTCTTGTCCCATCCGTTTGCAGAGACGATTTCATTGAACTCCTTGAGGTCCTTGCTGTTGAAGTAGGAGACATGCACCCCCAGCTTGAGGATATTGGAATGATATCGGCTAAGGATAGATTGCAGGCCGGCAATTGACTGCACCTTTGCAAGTTTCTCATCCAAAAATGCTGTTTGGTGGTAAGACTTGCTATTGGGATTGACAGTGAGCAATTGGTGGTGGGAAAACTGCATAGAGGGATTTCTTAGCATACCAATAATTATGGTAATTAATGCTTAATAATGCTTACCCCAACTCTGAGCAAAGCGGACCCGATCAGCTTGGGCACATTAGTAGCGAAGCCAGGATGACCGGCAAGTGCGAAGCACTTGTGGCCCACAAACCAGATTCGTCTGACTTGTTGGACGCCTCAGACCAGGAGGGGCGCAGCCCCCTCTTGGTTTAACTAACGGGCCCGATGGGATTTGAACCCACGACCTTCAGATGGCTTCCCAATCACCCGCCAAATCTCCGGTTTCCTTTTGGGGGCGACACGTTAGGGGGACCTTTGGAAATCTTGTGCCCCCTACGTTTAGAAGTCTGCCGCGCTATCCAGGCTGCGCCACGGGCCCTTACCACATATTCGACCCGAAGAGGATTAAAAAGAGTGATGCGAATCCGCTCTCATGAAGCAAACGCTATCGGAAAAAAGGATTCGCGCCCTCAAAATCCTGTCTATCCTGAAAAAAACCTACCCTGCCGCAAAATGCTCGCTGGATTACCAAGATCCGCTGCAGCTTCTTGTGGCAACCATCTTGTCAGCGCAGTGCACGGACGAGAGGGTGAACAAGACAACACCTGCGCTATTCGCCCGTTACAGGGCTGCTGCCGATTTTGCAAATGCCGGTATTGCCGAGCTGGAGCAAGCCATCCGCTCCACCGGATTTTACAGGAACAAGGCAAAAAACATCAAGGCAGCCTGCAGGATAATTGCGGAGAAACACGGCGGGAAAGTGCCAAGGACGATGGAGGAAATGCTGAAGCTGCCCGGAGTTGCGAGAAAAACCGCCAACATCGTGCTTGGGAACGCTTATGGCGTAATTGAGGGCGTGCCCGTGGACACGCACGCCATCCGCATATCCCGCCTGCTTGGGCTGACGAGGGAAAAGCAGCAGGAGAAGATAGAGAGGGACTTGATGCGGCTAATCCCCCGCTCTGACTGGCTGCACATTTCGAATCTGTTTGTCCACCACGGGCGGGCAATTTGCATCGCCCGCCGCCCATTGTGCAGCAAGTGCCCCCTGAACAAGTTGTGCCCGAAAGTTGGACTGAAAAAAGAATGGATGCGATAGGATGCCGATTTTCGTCATACACAAGCACCAGGCTTCGCGGCTTCACTGGGACTTGCGGCTGGAGATGGACGGAGTTCTGAAAAGCTGGGC
>JAWBPP010000083.1:0-3042 GCA_038824715.1 Candidatus Anstonellaceae archaeon | reverse complement strand
TGCGCGCAAGATTGATGAATCAGGCGTTGACTTCATAGAAGTCGCGCCAATTGTAGGCGAAAGGCAGCGGTCAATAGCAAAAGCCATACTCTCCGAAAAGCCGCGTGCCACAGTGGTGCTGCACTGCCGCGCGAAAAAGGAGGACATTGAGTCATTGCTTCCGCTTGACCCGCCATTCATCGCAATGTTCCTTTCCACCTCGGACATACACTTGGAAAGCAAGCTGCACATCTCCCGCGAGCAGGCGCTTTCCCGCGCGGTTGAAATGGTGGAATTCGCAAAATCGCACGGCCTGAAGCTGAGATTCACTTGCGAGGATGCGTCAAGAACGGACCGCGGATATCTGCTTGACATGGTTCGTGCCATAACATCAGCCGGCGCAGACCGCATCTCAATAACCGACACTGTGGGCATGATGACTCCTGCCATGATGTATTCGCTTGTAAAGGAAGTCCGCGGCGCAACCACTGCGGGGATAGACTTGCACTGCCACAATGATTTGGGCCTTGCCCTTGCCAACTGCCTTGCAGGGATAGAAGCTGGCGCAGACTGCATTCATGCCTCGGTCAACGGCGCAGGCGAGCGCGCAGGCATACCGAAAATCGCTGAAGTGGCAATGGCGCTTCAGGTGCTTTACAACCAGCGCAAGGACATCAAGACCGAGCGGCTTGTGGAGCTTTCTGAGGCGTTTTCCTCCCTTTCAGGGCTGCCGACCGACCCGTTTGCCCCCATCGTTGGCAAAAATGTTTTCACGCACAAGGGCGGCACGCACTTGGCTGCTGTCCTCCGCAACGGCTCTGCGTACGAGGCATTTTCTCCCGAGAGCATAGGCAGGCGCAGGCGCCTTGTGGTGGGCGGATACTCGGGCAAGAATGTCCTCCGCTACCTGTCAGACACTCTTGGGATGAAGATGTCCGACGAGCAGGTCGAGCGCGCGCTTGCGAGGTTGAAGGAGAAAGAGCGGGACTTATTTGACTTTGCAATATAGCGCTGGCGAATTTGGGTGATAAAATGCAAAACGGGATTTCAGTTTTCATAGGCGCCGTGACCGACGAAAAGGTCAAGACCGCGCAAATAGTCGCAAGCCTAAAGTCCGTCCGCGGAGTGCGCACAATATATGAGCTTACGGGCAACATGGACTTGCTCATACTCGCCCAAAGCGACTCCATCCACGACATAAATTCGCTTGTGGAGGCAGTGCGCGCCTGCGAAGGCGTAAAGGAAACGACAACATACCTTGTGCTTGAAACAACGGAGAATAGATAATGCGCGCCTGCGAAGGCGCAAAGAGAGACAACGGAGAACAAATAAGGTGCGAAGCTGAAAGAGAGGGCGTGTAAATCCAGCTTTATGCGATGGGGAGCAAATAAACTGCGCAGAAAAGCGGGCGGATAAATCCCCGCGCGAAAAACGCGGCGCAGCAAACACAGAATATGGCGGTGCATCTCTCATGTCCGGTCAAACTTTAGCGCAGAAAATCCTCTCAGCGCACGCAGGCAGGAACCTTTCAATCGGAGACCTCGCGGTCATAAACGTGGACTACGTGCTTGCTCACGACACCACAACGGCATGGGCGATAGAGCCATTCCGCCAAATTGCGCAGAAGGTATTCGACCCGTCAAAAATATTCATCTTCTTTGACCACGCCTACCCCGCGCCGAACACGCAGGTCGCAGGCATGCATTCGCAAATACAGGAATTCTGCAAGGAGCAGGGGATCAAAATCCACTACGACGGGGTGTGCCACCAGGTGATGGCGGAAAAATTCAGCTACCCCAACACTTTCCTTCTCGGCGCGGACTCGCACACGCCCACAGGCGGAGGGATTGGCGCAATGTGCGTGGGCTTTGGCTCCACCGATGCAGCAGTGGCAATGGCAACAGGCAAGATATGGGTGCGCGTGCCGCAGACAATACGCATCAATCTCAACGGCAGCCTCCGCACAGGTGTCTATCCGAAAGACGTCATACTCAACATCGCAAAAGACCTCTCGTCCGAAGGGGCGAACTACCGCGTGGTGGAATTCGGGGGGAGCGCGGTTGCCGATTTTGACGTCCCCTCGCGGCTCACGCTCACCAACATGTGCGCCGAAATCGGGGCAAAGACAGGAATCGTCCCTGCTGACGCGCAAACGAAGCGCTACCTTGAGCAGCACAACCGCTACAAGCCATTTGCCGAGCTCCGATCAGACTCAGATGCAGAGTTCGAGCGCGTGCTTGACTACGATGTCTCTGCAGTTGAACCAATGGTTGCCTGCCCGCCCGATATTGACCGCGACGTTCCTGTTTCGCAAATAGAGGGCACGCCGATCACCCAAGTGTTCTTGGGCTCGTGCACCAACTGCCGGATAGAGGATTTGGCAGTCGCCTACAAGATAATGAAAGGCAAAAAAGTGAAGGAAGGGGTAAAATTCATAGTGACGCCTGCCAGCCGCGAAGTGTATGATTCCGCGCTTCTGAACGGTTTTCTCATGGAGTTTTCCAAGATGGGCGCAACAATCGCCCCGCCGGGCTGCGGGGCATGCCTGGGCAGGCACATGGGCGTGCTTGGCGATGACGACGTGTGTGTTTCCACATCCAACAGGAATTTCACAGGAAGGATGGGCTCGCCCAAGGCGAAAATCTACCTCGCCTCGCCTGCAACTGCAGCTGCATCTGCGTTAGAGGGGAAAATAGCAGACCCAAGGAAATATCTGCAATAAACTGAAAGTGATTCTCATGGTCAGAGTCTGGAAATTCGGGAACGCGATAAACACGGATTTGATTACTCCTGGCAGGTACAACCTTACCGTGGACAAAAAAGAGCTTGCCAAAATCGCATTCATAGAGCACCGCCCTGAATTCGCAAAATCAGTCCAGCCAGGCGACATCATAGTGGCAGGCAGGAACTTCGGCTGCGGCTCCTCGCGCGAAACTGCAGTCACTGCCCTCAAAGAGTGCGGAGTGGCAGCAATAATCTCGCCATCATTTGCGCGCATCTTCTACAGAAACGCAATCAACCAGGGGCTGGTTCTCATAGTGGCGGACGAAAAATTCACTTCTC
>JAWBPP010000082.1:0-3047 GCA_038824715.1 Candidatus Anstonellaceae archaeon | reverse complement strand
GTTCAGGCAACTATGCCTCGAATTATAAATTTTATAAAGACATGCTCCGGAGCAGGTATTTCAATCAAAAGGCAACTTTTCGCAAAAATTTGTCCTGTTCTCCAGCAGAATCCTCAAAAATCCGCCTTATAAACGCGAGCAGGGGTGCCCATAAGGTGCGGCGCGAAACCCAAGGTCGAGCTGCAGTGCCTGAGGGCGTCCTGCCACACCTTATGCCGGTGGCGTTGCCGCTTTTTGCGACTAGCCCTCGCCATGAAAAAGAAAAAAGAAGCCTTTCTTAACCCACGCCTTTCTCTATTGCAACTTCAGGCAGCTCCATCTTGCCGTCCACCAGCAATTTGTTCTGTGCCTTGTCGTAGGCTGCGCCGGGCGGAAGCCTCACGCGCACCTTCACGCTGCTTTTCGGCGTTACCTTCACTCCCCCCCGCACCTGCCCGCCTGAAAGTTCGTCTTCGTAGAGATAGTCGTTTATGGAAAATGCCTGCGCGAACGTTTTTCCGCCTGCCTTTATTTTGAGCTTGTGCGGCCCTGTCTGCGCAAACGGATTCTCGCTGGTGCTCACCTGCTCCATGCCGGTTACCTGGAAGGTGTTGATGTCTCCTGGTGAGCCTGAAAGCGTCACCTCAAGCGAGCTGGAAGGCGCTGCCACCGTGCCGCTGAAGGTGGAAAGCACGCTTGCCACCTGCCTTTGGTTCACTGCCCCAAGCGCGTAATAGTTGGCGCGCATTATGGAGTTTGAAGTCGGGCGGTAGTTGCCAAGAACATATGAGCAGCCGTCGAAATAGCCGGTAGTATAGCCGTCTGCCACAGTGCCGTAAAGGTCGCCCCACCACTGCTGCGCAGTTGCAAGGTCCGGGGCGCAGTTGGGCGAGCAGGGGCTGTCCCTAGTGCCTTCAATGTACTCGTCGCACAGGTGGGGCACCTGGTGCTGGAACTCGTGCTCCAATACATATGGCATATTAGGAAGCGAATTGAAAGACGGCCCCCAGTAATATGCGCACGAGCGGAAGGACAGATTTGCTATGTTCAGCTCGAACTTGTTTGGCAGCCCGGTGCAATAATTCGCGCTTTCCGGGTTCGAAGCATAGGTGCAGCTTACCGTCGGGTCGCCCTGCGCGGCAAACGAGCGGTCGATGTACCAGAAGTTGAACTTGTTCTTGCTGTCCTTGTAGACCGAAAGCTCGAAAAGCCCGGTCCCGTTTATGTTCCCGTAGTAGTCGAGTGCCTGCTTCGTCGCCGAAAGGAAGCGGTTCATGTCAGTGAAGTTTATCGGGACAAATACCATGTTCACCCTGTCTGCGCTCTGGTCGTTGGTTCCTGGGAAAAGCTCCATGCAGCCTGCCTGCTGCGTGCATTTTCCTCCGCTGCACGTCCCTACAGCGCAGTCAGAATTGTTCAGGCAGTTCTGCCCAATCGCGCAGCCGCCGCATGATAATCCGCAGTCCACGTCAGATTCCTGGCCAGGATCAAAAAGTCCGTTGGTGCAGGTGCATTCGTCCACCAGTCCATCGCAATCGTTGTCAATCCTGTCGCTGTCGCACTGCTCCACCCTTCCAGGATTCACAAGCGAATTGTTGTCATTGCAGTCGTTTCCAACAGGCAGCTGGCAGCCGGTTGGCACGCAGTTGAATGCGCTGCAGCTTCCACTTGCATTCATCGCCTTGTAGGTGTCAGCATCCTTGTCGCAATAGTATGCCTGTAGCTGGCACACTCCGCCCTCGTCAATTGAAAGGTCGCAGTCATTGTCTATCCCGTCGCAGGTTTCGTTCGTTGGAATGCAATTGTACTCGTCAATGTCGGTAGTGCTGTTGCATCCCGGATCAGGAGCGCAGGTGAGCGCGCCTTTCCTGTTGTAAACTCCGTTGTAGTCGCACAGCCCGTCGCCATCATTGTCCCTTCCGTCGCTGCAGGCAGGCTTTTGTTTCCCTCCCGTTGTCCTTGGCGCCTGGAACAGCTCCAACTCCTCGGTCTGCAAAGGCAATATTGCGCCAGTTGCCCCTCCTGCGCCTGTTATTCCGAATATCCTGTTGATTTGATGGTCTTTATCAAATGCCTGCCCCTGCGCGCTCGCCGAAGCGCCCAAGCCAGCCCCTCCTGCTGCAGGAGTGTTTGCCGAGTTGCCCTGCCCTGCAGAACTTGCCGCTCCTTGCCCTGCCGAATCAGTTGGGCCTTGCCCTGGGGTGCCTGGCGCCTTTGCCGTTCCCTGCCCTGTGGCGGCGGTTGACTTAGAAGTTCCTGCCGCGCCGGTGTCTTTTGTTTTGTCTGAGTTGCCGCCTTTGGATGAGGCAGCGCTGTTTGCATTCGAGGCTCCTGCGCTTGCCGCGCCTCCTGAAGATGGCGCGCTCCCAGCTCCCACTGCGCCTGAGGCGCCCCCGCTGTTTCCGCCGCCTTTGCCTTCAGGCGGCTCGAAATATGCCGCGCCAGTCGTTGGCGGCGATGCGCATCCGAAAAGCAGCAGAGCTGAAACTAGAGCCAATATTATAACAAAACGCATGCAAAGACCTCCAAGCAGAATTTGGGAAAAGAACCCATCGTGCTGCATATTGATGGTTGTAAATTTAAAGCATAGCTACAGTTTGAGGTTTGAGCTGCAGTGCCTACCCATCCGCGACCATTCCTCCCTTTTATTCCTTCTTGCGCGAGCAAATCTCATGGCAAAACAAATCTTCGTCAACCTGCCGGTAAAGAGTCTGGCGAGGTCAATCCGTTTTTGGGGCGCGCTTGGGTTCAAGTTCGACAAGAGGTTCACTGACAGGAATGCGGCCTGCCTTGTGCTTGGCAAGGGCTTTTACGCCATGCTTCTTGCGGAAAAATTCTTCAAGTCCTTCAACAAGAGGGGCATCTGCAACACGAAAAAGGAGCTTGAATCAATAACCGCGCTGCAAATGGGGAGCAAGAGCGAAGTGGACAGGCTGACTGCGAAGGGATATCGTCCTGCAGAATTACATGGGGAGGGCTGCACTGGGTGTGCAGTATGTGCTCTGGTCTGCCCGGAAGCTGCGATCACCGTCTATCGCTCCACGGTAACCCGCGGTTCGGAGGCTTCC
>JAWBPP010000081.1:0-3276 GCA_038824715.1 Candidatus Anstonellaceae archaeon | reverse complement strand
ATTTTGTGCGTGAAGAAAGAAGAGCGCAGGATGCGAAATAGGAAAGCAACAAACCAAGCACAATGTTGATGTAGAGGATTTGGTAAATATGTGGCCTGACATAGGTGTGCTGGAAGTAGAATAGATGGTAGGATAAGATTGTGTTAAGCTGGCTTGAAAGGCAAGGCACGGTTATGCAGCGGATGCCGGTGTCGATTTCAAGAAATGGCACAAAAACTATAAAGAGCAGCGAAGCGAGCGCGAGCTTGGCAAATGTTGGCTGCAGGAATTTTTCCCAGTTCATGCTGTAATTCGAATGGGGCAGCATAAAAAGGGACGGGATTTTGTTCGGAATGATGTAATGCTAATAAACTATAGGAAAAACTAGTAGAATTTAGCTATTACGCTTTTTTGGAAGCTTTTCTCGACAGAACGAGTTTGAAATAGAGAATAGTAAGCCCAATGGCTGCAAGATAGGAAAGAGCCAGATAGAGCAATGCTGCCAGCGGTTCGATTTCAATGTTTGCGGATTTGTTGGCAGTGCCTGAAGAAGAACCGAGAGTGTGTCTGCAATAGTGGTTGTAGTGCAAGAGGTGGAGATAGGGCGTGCGCCTGTTTTTGGAGCAGTGCAGCCCAGGCGGGGGATTTCTTCCTTACGCAGAACACCGCTCACATTATGTTCAGCCTTATTGCCTTGCTCACATCGACCGACATGGGAACGTCAAGCGAAGCATTGAGGAACCAGCCGTCCACCTGGGCAAAGCCCGCGACTTGGACGTTTTGGCAGACGAACCTGAATGGATACTCAAAACGGCCTGCTGGATATTCCTTTTCGCCGTCCAATGTCAATTCCTGCTGTGCAGTGCGCTCGGTTTGCGTTTCTTGCGCCTGATAGGTGCGCGGAGGCCTGCCACTTGTCCTAGTGACTGTCCTCATGGTTTCATACTGCAAGTAGAGCTGGATTCTGACGCCTTTGGCTTTTTTGGGCTTTTTCAGCGCGACAATTACTTTGCCAGTCACTTCCTCGCCGAACTTGTAGCTTGGCTTGTCAAGCACGATGTCGATTTTGTTCCCCTCGAAAAGGCCGAACACCATAAGACCACTATATGAATTTCGTTACTTTTGGTTTTTCTTTTGCAGGAGTTTATCCAAGGCATTATCTCGCACAGCACCTATGAAAACAGAGCCGGTTTCGGTAGTTTCTTTGACTTTTTCTTTATTGAGCCTTCCCGCCCAGACCGTCCCTGCACCCAGGCCTTGCGATTCCTGCTTAGGTGCCTCTAATGCATCGATGGCGGCAATCATAGATGTGCTTTGCTTTGCCCAGATGTTTTTGTTGAAATCATCGACCAGGTTTTTGAATGCTGGAGAGTTGAAATCGTATTCTGTGCTGAACCAAGTGGACGGGCTCATGAATTCCTTTGGCTTGACAGGGATGTATTTCTCGTAATTATCCGCCATATATGCAACCAAGTTCGAGACATAGGCAACCACTTCGTTTCTGGAGACAAGACTGGTTGGTGTTGTTTCAGTAATAGGAATGCTAAAGCCAGGATGGTTGAATTTGCCACGTTGAAGATTCTGGCGCTTATCGACATACGCATATATGGCATTCTTCATTTCCGTAATGAATGTATCTGAAGTATTGGTGTTTTCTTTGAGAATTTTGTAGAAGTTTTCGTACTTGTTCCCTTCAGGCGAGGCATCCTTTTCCCTAAGTGCAATTTCAATGTGTTTTGCCAATACGAGATTATCGGATTTCTCGAATTGGATTCTCTTGAATGGGAATATGGCATGCGGGGCGGAATAGGAAAGTTCTGGCAGGACATTGACGAGAGTTGTTACGAATTGTGTGGAAGGTTTCTGAGCCTGCTGAGACTTCAGTGAATCTGCATTCGCAGTTTGCTGGAAGACGAAAATTTTATCACCAGTGGAGGATTATGCCGCCCGTGCTATTTAATGGTTGGTGCCTGCTTCACTTGGACGTCTGTTTTTCCTCTGTGAAAATTCCGAGCTTGAGGTAAACCGAAAGCGGGAAAGGCTTTTTCGGCAAGTAGGCCCCTGCGACAAGCCTTGCCACTTCGCGGGCGTCGGACGCTGCTGCCGAATCCTCTTTCTCGAGTTCGGAGAGGCGCAAGAAAAAGTCTTCCGGGTGCTTGCGCAGCACGTTTGCCGTGTCTGCCAGGAATTTGCGGAATGCAAGCGGAGACCTTGGGTCTGCAAAATATTTCAGCACAGTTGATGCGCTTGCGAAAAGCTCGTGCGAGTTGTCCTGGGGGTGCCCCTCCACGCCAGGCGTGTACGTGTCCTCGCTGAACATCCTGAAGAACGGGTCTTTCCTCGCAAGCGAGTAGTAAGACGGGATGCTGTCTTTATTGCCCCTTCCGGAATCTGCCATAAGCCAACGAATGGGGTCGATTGCCTCAGAGCGCCTCTCGAAAATTGCTTCCAGTGAATCGCGCTTGGAGCTGTCTGCCGCATCGGAAAAGAAAATGTGGGCAATCTCATGGAACGCGTCGATGTTGTCAGTAGTGCTGCCGCAGTTGTCTAGGAGAAAAATGTGCCTGCGCACCAGCATGGCAGTGGAACCCTCGATAGGCTGATGCCATGTTGCACCGTTGAACTCGAATTCCACTGAATGCTCCCACTGCGACGCCGAGCAGGGCACGAAGAGGGCTGCCTTTTTCCTTATGCGCGAATCCGAATTTATCTCATCGATTTTTTGCACCCAGTCCTGCGCCTGCCTTACTGCCGATGTGTCCTCGACAAGCGCAACCGTGCTGCCACTCGAGGTTTTGTAGGATTTGACAGCGAATGTTGTGTCAAGAGAATAGGTGGTGTCGTATTTCCCTGCGACGTTTTCCTCTTTTTGGACTGCGCTTATCCGCACAGTATCATGGGTGATGAGCGAAAAGGCCAGAGTAATGGAGCCGGGGTTGCTTCTGTCTATTTCAGCCCCTTGGCCGCGCAGTGTTTCCCCATCCACACCTATCTTCACAGGCTTGCTCAATGTGCTTGATTTTATCTCGTAGCTGTAGCCCGAATTTGCGGGATAGCACGTCACTTCTGCGTGCCAGCCGCGGACGCTCACTTCAATCGGGCGCGTGGGAGCTCCCTCTGAGAGGATGCTGACAGATGAGCAGCCTGGAAGGACGGCAACGCAGAAGGAGAATGCGAGCGCGCCCGCAGTAGATAGAATCTTTTGCCTGAGTGGGAAAAATTTGGGAATTTTGGGAGTAGCGCAATTGGAATTGCTGGAAGAATGATTTTGAAGAAGGCGCATGCGCACTCACTTCG
>JAWBPP010000080.1:0-3416 GCA_038824715.1 Candidatus Anstonellaceae archaeon | reverse complement strand
GTCGCACCAATTGCAAATCGCGGACGGAGCAATAACCAATCTCACAACCGGCGCAAGAACCCCGGCTTCAGTTTCTCAGATGCTCCTCCAGCTGAAAGAGTACGGGGGCATACTGGAATTTTTGAAGAAGCACGATATTTCTGAGCTTGAAAAGCTTGCACAGTAGCTGATTCCCATGCGCAAAATCCTCTACATTGAAGGCGACACGGCGATTGCGAACGCGAGGCGAAGCGGATGAAGAAGGCCATGCTTATCGATGGCTACGAGACGAACGCGAGGCGAATGTAGTGAAGAAGGTTTTGTTCATTGAAGGCGACGGCGTGGGCCCTGAGCTCATGGCTCACGCACGGCGCGTAGTTGATTCTCTTGCAAAAGTGGAATGGATAAAAGGAGAAGCAGGTTACACGACATTCCAAAAGACAGGCACCTCACTTCCAGACGAAACAGTGCAGCTTGCCAAATCCTCTGATGCAATCCTCTTCTGTGCAGTAACCACTCCTCCGAACATCGCAAATTACAAAAGCGCAATCGTGACGCTTCGCAGGGAGCTTGACTTGTATGCAAACCTGCGCCCCTTTGCCACGCTCCCGAACATTCCGCTTCCATTCCCCCCGCTCAACTTCGCAATCGTGCGCGAAAACACGGAAGGGATGTATAGCGGAATAGAAAGCATGGAAGGTGAGAGGGCGACAGCCACAAGAGTAATTACCAAAAGAGGAAGCGAACGAATAGCAAAATTCGCATTTGAATACGCAAAGCGCAGGAATTTTTCCAAGGTTACCATTGTCCACAAGGCAAATGTCCTTCGCGTAACTGATGGGCTGTTCCTGAACACAGCGCGCTCTGTGGCAGCCAACTACTCTGCCATTGCCTGCGATGACGCGCTTGTGGATTCGGTTGCCATGCGCCTTGTGAAAAATCCGCAGGAATTCAATTCCTCGGCAATAGTAACAACAAATTTATTCGGCGACATACTCTCCGATGAGTGTTCAGCACTCATAGGCGGCTTGGGCGTTGCGCCTTCAGGCAACTACGGAAAAAAGCACGCGCTTTTTGAGCCAGTGCATGGCTCTGCGCCAAAATACGCAGGCAAGGATGTTGTCAATCCCACCGGAATGCTCCTTTCCACGACAATGATGCTGGAGCGGATAGGCGAGCAAGAGGCAGCTGCAAAGCTAAACGCGGCCATCCGCTCCTGCTACGAAATCGGGATAAAAACAAAAGACGTCGGCGGCACGGCAAAGACGGGCGAAATGGTGGAGAAGATAATCGCGCTGCTTGGCTAGCGGCACAGCAAAGGCAAGCGAAATGGCGGAGAGGATAGTGGAGCTAACAAGCGAAGTCGCCGAGAAGGTAATAAATCTTCTTTTCTGATTTTTTCCAATGTCAAAACGGCTCCGCCGCGAACTGGGCTTCTGGGATGCCGTTGCAACCGGCATAGCGGCAATGATAGGCGCAGGCATTTTCGTGGTCAGCGGAATGGGCGCCAAGCTTGCAGGCCCGGCTGTAATAGTTGCATTCATCATAGGGGGGATAGTCGCGCTCCTTTCGGCGTTTTCGAGCGCCGAGCTTGCAGCTGCAATCCCTCGCGAGGGTGCAACATATGAATATGCGCGCAGGCTGATTTCCAAGCGCGTGGGCTACATAACCGGCTGGCTCTTCCTCTCAAGCAAGCTTCTTGAGTCTGCCACAGTGGCGCTTGCCTTCGGTGCATATGCAACAATCTTCTTCGGTTTTGACCCACGCATCCTTGCAATCTCTTCAGTGGCAGCGCTCACTGCAATAAACATAGCAGGAATACGCGCCACCACGGACGCAAGCAAAATTCTCGCATTAACCAAAGTCGCAATCCTCGCATCGTTCGCTTTCATGGGCGCAGGCGCAGTCAAAGCCACCAATTTCGAGCCATTCGCGCCAACAGGAATTGGCGGATTGCTAGCAGCTGCAGGCATCACCTTCTTCGCATACACTGGCTATGCGCGCATTGCAACCATGGGCGAAGAAGTGAAGAACCCGAGGAAAACAATCCCAAAAGCAATACTCGTGTCGCTTGCAATCACTGCGGCAATCTACATTTCGGTTGTAACAGTGGGAATCGGGCTAATCGGGGCAAAGGAATTTTCAGAAAGCGCCTCGCCCATTGCATCAGCAGCATCTGCGCTTGGCATCCCTGCGCTTGTGGCGCTGGTCGGAGTTGGCGCAGCTGTCGCCACGCTAAGCGTTGTCCTGGGTGACCTACTCGTTTCCTCTCGCATGATGTTTTCCATGGCACGCGAGCACGATTTGCCGCATTTCCTTTCCGACCTCAAGCATTCCAATCCAGAAAACGCCATACTCGCATCCTCTGCAATAGTGCTTGCGCTCACACTGCTTGGCAACATGCTCCAAATTGCGGCATTCACGAGCCTCACAATCCTCATCTACTACGCAGTGACCAACATAAGCTCCGCCAACCTTCCTGAAAAAAAGCGCATTCTCCCCAAGCCATTCGCAATCGCGGGGGCAGCCTCGTGCTTGCTGCTTGCAGCCTCGCTCCCGCTTGAGCAGTGGCTTTGGACAGGATTGCTTGTCGCATTAGGGCTGGCGTATGCTGCAGTGAAAAAAAGAAAATCCTAAAACAAGTCAAAACGTTTTTTTCAGATTAACCATCGCCTTCTTCACGACTTCAATTGCCTTCTCGTAATCCTTGAGCAGCACGAACTCATTTGGCGTATGGTCCAGCGACGAATCGCCTGGCCCGTAGGCAATTGTCGGAATCCCGTTTGCAATGGTGATATTCATGTCTGCGCTCCCTGACTTTTTCACGTAGCGGGGGTGCAATCCAGCATCCCGGATAGCGCCCACCATGCTTCTGCAAAGCGGATGGTTGATGTCCGTTTCCACGCCAGGCAGGCTCTCGTGGATTTTCACGCTCACGTTGTGCGGCGCAAGCTTCCTGAATGTGTCAGAAACTTCTTTCGGCGAAATGGAAGGCGGAATCCTCACATCAATGTCAAAGTCTATTGTTTCAGGGACCACATTGAGCGCTTCGTGCGAGCCGGCGTGAATCTGCGTGATGTTCAGAATCACGTTGTCGAACTTGTTCTTGTGAAGCGGGTAGGTCGCTCGAAGCTTGGCGTAGTACTCCAGTGTGCGCTCAATCGGGTTTTCCGACACCATGCCTGCGTGCGATGCCTTTCCGTGCGTGCGGCACTCTACCACCAATCTTCCTTTGTATGCTACGGTAATTCCGGTAGTGTTGGACGGCTCGCCGTTTATCGCCATCTTCGGCTTTGCATAAGAGAGCAGATGATAAGCGCCTTTTGAGGTGGGAGCTTCCTCCTCGGTTACTCCTGCCACCATGAGCCTGTAAGGCACACTCTGCTGCCCTGCCGCAGTCATGAGCGTTGCAAGCGGAGACTTCGCATCCACTGCGC
>JAWBPP010000079.1:0-3435 GCA_038824715.1 Candidatus Anstonellaceae archaeon | reverse complement strand
ATAGTGGCAGGCTCCCCAAACTCCACAAAACTGACCATGTATATCGATGGAAAAAGAGTGGAAAGACAGGATTACTGCCCTGACGCTCCATACGGGACGTGCATTGTGGCCGAAGAGCGCCTCTATTCAATAATCGTCCTGCCAGATTACGGCACTCACAGACTAAGGATAGAGGCAGAGGGCAGAGGTTTTGAACTATTCACGTTTACGTTTGGCTGAAAGGTAAAAAAATAAAACTGAACAAGCCAGAAAAGGAAGAGAGCTGCGAGGCTGGAAAATGAAACTGAACAGACTCACGCCCGAGGAAGAGCGCGTAATAGTGCACAAGGGCACGGAATTCCCCTTCACAGGAGAATACGACAATTTCTACAAGCAAGGCACCTACATCTGCAGGCGCTGCAATGCGCCCCTCTACCGCTCGGATGACAAGTTCGACGCGCACTGCGGCTGGCCTGCGTTTGATCAGGAAATAAAGGGAGCAGTAAAGCGCGTGCCTGACGCTGACGGAATGCGCGTGGAGATACAGTGCGCACACTGCGGTGCGCATTTGGGGCATGTGTTCGAAGGGGAAAGGATGACAAAAACCAACACCCGCCACTGCGTGAATTCCATTTCGCTGAAGTTTATTCCGGACGAGAAAAAGGATTAGGAGAAAGGAAATAAAATGGCAAAGACAGAGTCAATTGTCCTTGGAGGGGGCTGCTTCTGGTGCAGCGAGGCGGTTTTCGCGCGCTTTCCCGGCGTTTCCAAAGTCACGCCAGGCTATGCAGGCGGCAGCACACCGAACCCAACATATGAACAGGTGTGCAGCGGAAGAACTGGGCATGCTGAAGTGATAAAGGTCGACTATGACCCGCAAGTAACAAAACTAGAAAATATGTTCGAATTATTTTTTGCAATGCACGACCCGACCACAAAAGACAGGCAGGGAAACGACGTTGGCACGCAGTACCGCTCGATTGTGCTTTACTCAAATCCTGAGCAGAAGAAAAAGGCTGAGGAAACAGCAAAGAGCATAGCAAACAAGCTTGGCAAGCCAGTTGTCACTGAGATAAAACCGCTTGACAAGTTCTATCCTGCGGAAGATTACCATATGAACTATTACGAGAACAATAAGCTGCAGCCCTACTGCGCGCTTGTCATAACTCCGAAGCTCCTCAAGCTGAAGAAGGAGTTTGGGCTGCTATGATAACACGGATTATCTTAGCCACTCGGCATTTTTTGCCAATCTATATTTCGGCAGATCATTGCTCGCAATCCACTTGTAACCTGAAAAGCCCGAAGAAGGCTTTGCCGATGCATTTTTTGCCGTTATTTTGAAAACAAGCGCGGGAATCCATGCCTTTTTCTTGCGTGAGCCA
The DNA here is from genome assembly GCA_038824715.1 of Candidatus Anstonellaceae archaeon. Taxonomy (GTDB): domain Archaea; phylum Micrarchaeota; class Micrarchaeia; order Anstonellales; family Anstonellaceae; genus UBA10161. The sequence goes on along the minus strand of JAWBPP010000079.1, from coordinate 2,074 downwards.
GCATTGTGCCTCTTTTCGAAGAGTATTTCGTGCACCTGCGCATCAATTCCTGTTTGCTGCCTGAATGCGTCTGTAAGCCGTGCAACTGGATTTTCACCGGGCGAAAGAAGCACGCAGGGCAGTTCAATCGTTTGGATGCCAGAAGGCAGCGCCCGCAACAAGAAAAGCGCACGTCCGTTATCTTCCAAAAGCCCAACAGCAAGCGCAGATGGTTTGATGGGGGCATTGATTTTTTTCATTTGCAACAAGCCGCCCTCATCTAGTAGAGATGCTTCCGCAGGCGAACGACCCGAGAACCACAGGTATGGACTCGCTTTCAGGCTTTGATGGAAAGTCACAATAGATGTCCTCATAGAGCTGCATGCCAAAGCCAGAGACGTCACGCAGAGTCTTGTTTGCGGTTGTCCTGTCGCACTGCCAGCTCAAGACTTCGCCAGATGAGCCGCCCGTAAAATAGACGCGCGCCTCATAGCGGTAATCTAGAAGGTTTCTTTTGATGCTCTGCTGGTCAATGTAGCAATTTTTGAAGTCAGAGGAGCCTTGCCCAACAGTCAGGTTTTTTTCTGCGCAGGTTGCATTGTTGGCAGTTATGCGCACCGCATAGACACCGTTTTTGTTGTACTGGCATAGCTTGGCCCCTGAAACAAGACCGCCGTTAGATATTGAGATAATTTGTTCGCCGCAGGTATATTGGAACTTCACCTCTCTTTCAGAATAGGTATCATACGAAATCAGCGTGAAGTCACCAGGGTTGATTGTTTCAGGATCAAGCTTCAATGTGCAGGAAATCTGCTCGCTTGGCTGCCTGGTTCCGCCTGTTCCTGGAGACACACCTGTGCCAGTTCGTTCCACGTTCTGAGTGGCGGAATCCGTCCCAGAGCTTGCGCCTCCATCATCTTCTTGCGCATCATTGGTTCCGTTTTGGTTTGGAGGTTGCTGGGAATCAGGCTGCTGCGCTGGAACCTGTGCAGCAGAAACAGCATTGCATTTGCAGGTTTCAGAGTTAAAGACTGTTCCTTCGCCGCAAGCAGATTCATTGATGCTGCAGGTGGAAGAAGAGGGCTGCTGCTCCGCTGTACATCCGAAAATGAGAAGCAACGCTGCTGCCAAAAGGATTAGATAGGCATTCGTAGCCATTGAATTTGCTATTCATGCAGCATATAAAAAGGTTGCGCAGGCAAGTGAGAAACATGCCAAAGGGAAAATTAGATTCGAAAACGACGATAGGGCATGTGCACCTCAAGGTCTCGGACTTGGAACGCGCGGTGAGATTTTACCGCGATGTTCTTGGATTTGAACTTGTGCAGCAGATGGGTGATTCAGCTGCCTTCCTGTCTGCAGGCGGCTACCATCACCATATCGGGCTGAACACATGGGAAAGCAGAGATGGCAAACCGCCTGCCCCAGGTACAACAGGGCTTTATCATTTCGCAATACTTGTGCCTAGCAGAAAGGAGCTTGCGCGTGTTCTTTCTCGCTTGCTTGCACACCAATATCCGCTCGATGGCGCATCAGACCATGGAGTGAGCGAGTCGTTGTATCTGCACGACCCGGACGGCAACGGAATTGAGATCTATCGCGACAAGCCGAAACGAGAATGGCCAAAAGATGCGAAAGGCGGAATTGAGATGTTCACACGGTCGCTTGATTTGCAGAAGCTTTTGAAAGAGAGCTAATAGTCGCTATTTTTCTGCTCAAGAAACACCCAGAGTTCCTTAGCAGCCTCGTGGCTCCCTTTTGCAACACTAGGCGCAGCTTCGTGCGCAGTAAGAAGCTTGTAACCTCCGGCTATCAGCCCAGGGCGCACGACCGCGCGAAGGACGGGCGGAATCTCGCTCACCCAAGCAGCCATCGTCATCTGCGCAAAATCAGGTGAACGCAGGAACCTACGGATGCAGTATGGCGCAGTTTTCGGACCGTAAGGGACATAATAGGTAATTGGAATTCCCTGCCCATGCAGCTTCTTTGCAAGCTCGCTTCGCACGCCCATGAGCATCTGGAACTCGAGCGTCTTGTCTGGGAAGAGCTGCTTTCCTCGCAGCGCGTCCAAAAATCTTCCTTCGTGGTGCGTTGC
>JAWBPP010000078.1:0-3486 GCA_038824715.1 Candidatus Anstonellaceae archaeon | reverse complement strand
AAAAGCGGGCTGTCCTGGTTCGGGGTGGTGATTATTTCAAGAGAGCCGTTGCTTGCGACAAGCCAGCACCAGCCGCTGCCAAATACTCCCAGCGCTGATGCAGAAAACGTTTCCTTGAATTTGTCAAATCCGCCGAATTTTTTGTCAAGCGCGCCAGCAATTTCGCCTGAAGGATTCTGCCGCTCTCCAGTCATCACTTTCCAGAAGAAAGAATGGTTCAAGTGTCCGCCTCCGTGATTTCGGACAGCAGTGCGAATTGCATCAGGCACAGCGTCGAGCTTGCGCACAAGCTCCTCAAGGCTCTTCTTGTGCAAGTCAGGGTGGTCCTTGAGCGCGGCATTCAATTTGTCCACGTAAGTCTGGTGGTGTTTCGTATGATGCGTCTTCATTGTCAGTTCATCAATAAAAGGCTCAAGCGCGTTGTACTCGTAAGGCAGGCTAGGCAGTTTGTATTCATACATAAGAACACCTCTCAAGATATTTTGCCCTGCGTTCGGTTTTAACGCTTTCTACTCGGGCAGCGCAGGGACCGCAAAATCGCTTTCCACTAGAAGGACGCTTCCCAATATCAATAGCCCTCCAAACATCTGCACTGGGGAAAGCAATTCCCCGAGGATAAGGAAGCCGAATAGTGCGGCAAACACCGGCTCGGCAACCATGACAAGCGCAGCTTTGGGCGCGTCCAGCACACGTTGCGCCTTTGTCATTATGAGGAATGCGATTATGGTTGCAAAAACAGCGAGGAAAGCAAGCCAGAAAAGCGCGTCTGCCGACACTTCCTTAGGGACCGTGCCGCTGGCAAGCATCACTATGCTCGAAATCACTGCTACTGTCGCAACCTGCACAAGCACCAGGCTTTCGGGATTCGATTTTTGCACGTATTTCGAGGTAAAAACTATCTGGAGGGCAGCTGCAATCGCAGTAAGCACGGTCACGGCATCGCCAAGGTTGAAATTGGCAGAGGCGCCTGTAAGAAGCCAAAGCCCTGCAAAGGAGAGCGCTGCGGCAATAGGCACCTTTCTCTCCGGAAGCCTGCGGAGAGCCAGTGCCGAAATGATGGGCGTGAAAATCACATAGAGCCCGGTAATGAGCCCGCTGTTCGTCGCAGTCGTATAGTTCAGCCCGAAAACCTGCGCTGCGAAAACCGCGAACATGAACAATCCAAGTATGGCTCCGTGCTTGATTTCTGCGGCAGCCAGCTTCCTTTTCGTTGCGGCAAAATATGCCCCGAAAAGCGCAGCTGCAATCGAGAAACGTATTGCAAGGAGCGCGAACGTGTCAAGCGAGGAAAGCAAGCTTTTCATCAGGGCAAAAGTCGAGCCCCAAATCGCCGTTGCAAAAAGCAGCAGCGCTATCCATTTCCATTCCTGTTTCATATGCTGCCTCAAAACTAGCCGAGCCGGCTAAGCCCTATCCGTACGTAGCTCCAACAAGCGCTGCTGCCTCTCGTTCTCCTTATCGTATGCTATCCGTACATCGGCCCTAGGCTCGTGTCAGTCTGCGCCTTCTTGTAGTCGGTGTGAGCGGCCTTGGCCTTGTCCACAATATGCTTGACCTTCTCGTCAATGAGCTTTGCCTCATTCTCAAGCGCAGAGGTGTCGATGCTTATTTTTAGTATGTCTGATAGCGTCTCGAGCACCATGGAAGCAGCTTTCGGATCCATGTAGCCCTCGTGCGATTCGGCAAGAAGGGAGATGATGGGATACTTGTCTATCGCCCCGCGCGCAAGGAGCACGCCCGTAACCCCGGTTGTCGCGCCCTCCTTTATCATCTGCACATTCTTCAGCTTCTCAAGTTGCCTGTCGAGCTCGGGAAGCGACGCTATCGAGTAAACAGTGTCCTGCTCTCCCTTTATTGCAATCCCGCCAAGCGAAATTATCTTCCTCACCTTCATCTTGCGCGCGAACTGGTATATTTTTTCAGAAAGCTCGTTCACCGCTCCAATGGGTATGACAAATTCGGAGATGAAAACAACAAGGTTGTGCTTGTTCGAATAATACATTCTTGCTGGGTAAAGCGGTCGATGCGAATGCACTGCCGCAAGAGGCGGGAACTGATCTCCCGTTATGTAGCCCAAGGGCTCCATCTTCAGCTTCTCAATCAGGTAACTTGCTGAAATAGTCCCAACAAGTCCGAGCCCTGGGAACCCTTCGACAAGGACAGGGGACTTCAGTTTCGGCTTTGCCGTTATGTGGAGTTCGATTGCCATGCTCTAAGCTTGCCCATGAACGCTTTTAAGCATAACTTAGGCAGCTTTCGAGCCTGTTGCAAATTGCAGAGTCGAACCTCGCCTGAACATCATCACAATAAACCAAACTTTATTCGTTCGAATTTACGCTTTTGACGTTCTTGGATTCGCTGAATAGTTGATTTGCAACAGCATAAGCTTCCGCTAAAGGCTGAAGAAAAATAAAAAAAACAAAAATCAGCAAGTGATGTCGGTCTTGGTGGGGTCATATATCGTCTGCAGCACCGCAGGCGCAATTGCGAATATCAGCACAGCAATCAAAGCGCCAGTCAGCGCAGCAGTCGCCCAGACATTCGCCCTTGCCCTTGTCTCAGCGCCCATTACCTGCCCAGCCGCATAGATTACTCCTGCCACCACAATCATCAGCATTGCAGCAACTGGGAGGAGTCCTTTCAGACCTACGCAAAGGTCGTTGACTGCTTGCTTCACCGCACTAATCCCTGAAGTGGCCGCAAACGAAGTGCTTGCAAGCACTATAGCAACAGCCAAGAAAACCCATATTTTGTCCATTTCATCCCTCCGTTTGTTTCATCTGGCTCTAATCGCACACGTTGAGGTTGGTCCCGGAAATCTCAGTGGTTCCGCTTCCTCCGTATATCGTATTCAGCACAACGGGTGCCACAGCATATATCAAGACTGCAATAAGCGCGCCAGTCAGCGCAGCAGTCGCCCAGACATTCGCCCTTGCCCTTGTCTCAGCGCCCATTACCTGCCCAGCAGCGTAAATCACTCCGGCAACTACGACCATGAGCATTGCAGCAACAGGAAGCAGTGATTTCAAGCCTCCGCAAAGCGCCTGCATTGCGGCATTCACGTTGCTCAAAGGTGAGCTTGCCGCAATGGAAACGCTTGAAAGCGCCATCACAGCCACAAGGAAAATCCCAACTTTATTCATACTTACCACCACTGAGTGTGCTTATCGTGGCTATGATTTAAAATAATGCGCCAATAATGCGCCAGCTAGGGTTTTATTGAAAAGTAAAAAAGAAGAAGAAAACAAAAATGAAACCGCTTACGTTGCGCCAGTGCAGCTGAAGTTGCTTGCGCCATATATCGTTGCAAGCACGCTTGGCGCAATTGCATATATCAGCACAGCAATCAAAGCGCCAGTCAGCGCAGCAGTCGCCCAGACATTCGCCCTTGCCCTTGTCTCAGCGCCCATTACCTGCCCAGCCGCATAGATTACTCCTGCCACCACAATCATCAGCATTGCAGCAACAGGGAGGAGTCCTTTCAGA
>JAWBPP010000077.1:0-3533 GCA_038824715.1 Candidatus Anstonellaceae archaeon | reverse complement strand
AAGCTCTCCCCGCGCGTAATCAGACAGGTCGTGCACTTCGCTCTCGCTTTTTTCCGATCCGAATTCAATGCCGTTTACGGTTATTACGTCAGGCGATTTGCCGAGTATGTATTTCACTTCCTGCCCAACTGTCTCGCTTACCGTTGTGAAAACGGCCGCCTCGCGCGCTGCAGCGGCTTCAAGCAAGTGCTTTCCCTCAACGCGATTGTTGTATGCGATGTTGGGCGAGATTGGGGCCTTCGCCTTCAATGAATCAGAATAAACATCCACTCCGGCAGAGGCAAGCGTCCGCCCGAGCACGGTTGCATGTGTGGTGAAAACAGTGGCAAGCTTCAGCCCTTTCATCTTGCAGTACAAAAGCGCAGCGCCGGAAATCCACTCGTGGAACTGCAGGGCCGTTTCCTTCCTGTCAAACACTCCTTTTGCAAACAATTTCTCAAGGAGCATGCCTGCTCCAAGGCACCAGGCGACATTCTCGTCGAAATCCCAGGACTTTTCCATAAGCGAATCAATGCCAAAGTGCTTCCAGAGCAAATACTTGAAGTGGTTCAATTGCTTGTCGTGCTGCACTCCCTTGCCTTCGAGCACGTACTCCGCCATGCGTTCGCCTGCCTCCTTGGCATCCACATAGACTATCTGCGCCCCGTCGCCGTAAAGCCATGTCCCGTACTTGCATTTCACGCCATCGCGCGCAAGCTCGTCAAATATCTCGCGCAGCTTGCCCTGGGGCTCCAAAAATTTAGCTTCCTCCGCGCATTTCTCATCCAAAAATCCGACAAGAAGGTAGTTGTCGCCGAACTTCCTATGCAGGTGCGCAGCCTTGCTCCTGATAACAGTATAGATGCCGCCTATTTTCCTGCCTGCCTCTGATGAAACCTCGATTAGCGCTTTCGGCGTCGGGCGTGCCATGCGAATGCAACGGTTTGGAGGTTTATAAGCGCTTCTGCCAGCTAATCTACCTTCGCATCCACCACAACCTGCTCCACTTCTTTGGAATAAGGACGCACCACTCGCCTAAAGATTACTCTCGCCTTCCGCCCGAATTTTGCAGCAGCTTCTATCACTTCTTCTTCAGCTTTCGCAAACGGGCTTCTCGCATCACCGAACGAATAGTAATGCAGCATCCCGCCTTTTTTCAGGCAGGGGATGGCATTCGCAAGAAACCTGCCAGCATCTTTAGGCAGAGGCATAATCGCGCGGCTTGCTTTGCCTTTGTATTTTCCGGGAAGGAGTTTGGCAACATCTCCACAGATGGCAGTTAAATTTGTACATTTATTTCGCACAACGTTTCGCTTGAAGTATTCTGCAGCATCAGGGTTCAATTCTATCCCAACCACTCTGGCACTTGGCACTGCCTTGCCAATCGCTATCGCAAAAGGCCCGACTCCGGCAAAAGGCACAAGCACAAGCTCCTTTGGTTTCACAAGTTCGGCAATGCGCGCCCTCTCCGTTCCCAAGCGGGGCGAAAAATAAGTTTTGTTCAAGTCCAGCTCGAATTTGCAGCCGGATTCGCGGTAGATAGTCCAAGTTTTCTTTTCGCCAGCAATCACTTTCACCGGCCGGATGCGGAATTCGCCAGCAGTCCCTCCGGTTTTTTTTGCGACAGTTTTGACGTTCTTGTGATTTTTGAGGATGACCTCAGCAATGAGCTTTTCTCTCTTGACAAGTGCAGGAGGAATTTCAACTACGGCAATATCGCCGACAATATCGAAAGAAGTTACAAGCTCGTTCAGTTCGGCCGCAGTCAAGTTGCCTTTCAGCTCGTCATACAGAGATTTCCCCTGAGCCGATCGCTTTGCGAGATTTTTCTGCGCAGTAGTTATCCCAGGTATTTTTCCCTTTATTGCAAAATAAACAAATCCCTCATCGTGCGCAGGGACAAACGAGCCATCGAAAACTCCTGCAGAAACAAGGCGCTGCCTAGCCTTTTCGGCATTTTTCCTTTCCACTTTGGCGCAAAGTACCAAATAGGCACCTTATGAAACCAGTATGGAGGGCTTTCCAGGCAGCGCGTTTTTCGCTTTCGGAACTGATGAATCCTCTTCTCTGCAGAAATTCACTTCGCAGCCAAACTCTTCCATAAGAAGCTTATGGCCGCTTTCAAGCGCTGCAAGCTCAAACTCTTCGCTTGCAGTTTCCCCGAGTGCGCTTGCGTTTTTCATGTATGCGGTCAGCACTTTTGCAACCTCGCTTGCGTGTTCCTTTATTTCGGCATCCGCCATTGCGGCTTTCATCGCAGTGTCAAACTTCTTCTCCTGCGCAGCAATGCCCCGGAGCCTCCGCTTCCAGCCTGCTGCAACGAAAAGCTCAATCTTGCCAGCCTTGTCTCTCTTGAGGAGCTTGAGTATGGATGAAATATCCTCCTTCACCCGCAAAATGTAGTCTTCGCCTGCCTCAAGCATTTCATCGATTTTGGACGCATCTCCTTTCGGAAGTTGTGCAACTGACACAAACGGCGCATCTTCAACATAGTGCTTATTTCCGAGCGCAGACCACATCTCCTCGCACTGGTGCGGCATGAATGGCGCCATCAGCGGCACGAATAGTTCAAAGAACTCGCGCAGTTTGGGCTTGCTTGCGCGCTTGAGGTACCATTGCAGGTCGTTGAATGTATTGTAGAACAACTCCAGTGCGAGCTCGCGAAGCTGGAAGTTTTCGTACATCTGCGGCGCAGAAAGGGCGCGCTTGTGCATGCGTGAAAGTATCCACCTGTCTGCAAGATCCTTTTCACCCGAATCAGGAGCTGCAGCATACTTCTCCATTGCTGCGATGAAAAAGCGCATTCTTGACATCACGCCTTCTGCCGCAGGGCGGTTGAAATCCGTATCGGACGCCAAATCCGCTCCAGAAACAACGAGGAAGCGGATGGTGTCTGCGCCGAATTCCTTCATTGCAGCGCGTATCGGCACTATATTGCCCATGCTCTTGCTCATCTTCTTTCCGTCCATGAGCACAAAGCCGTTGGTAATTATCTGCTTCGGCCAATATTCGCGCGGAAAGATTGCCACATGGTTGAATATGAAAAAGGTAAGGTGGTTGTGCACCAAGTCGGTTGCAGAGTGCCGCGAGTCAAGCGGGTACCAGTAGATGAATTGTTTTCTCATCTCTTCTGCTTCGGATGGCAAGCCGGCAAGCGAGCCTCTGCCAAGGAAAACATAGTCGAACAGTTGCTCGGTCAATTCATCTGGCTCCATTTTCTGTGCGATATGGGCAATCGCATAGTATGCCATGTAAATTGTTGAATCCGAAAGAGCCTCAATCATTTTTGTCTCGTCAAACGGGAAGCGCGTCCCCAAGCCAGCAGAGCGCGTGCACGCCTTCTCTTTCAGCCAGTCAATGGTGTATTCGTATTCCTTTCGCGTCTTTTCGGGCAAAATCCGCATAGATGCCAGGCATTCCTTTGCCTGCGCCTTCCACTTCTCATCGCCATAATCTATGAACCATTGGTCCTGCACGATTTTTACCCCGACAAGCCCTCCGTAACGAGAATAAATCGGGCCGTTCTGTATTTCGTAGAGGCGAAGCGCGCTGCC
>JAWBPP010000076.1:0-3739 GCA_038824715.1 Candidatus Anstonellaceae archaeon | reverse complement strand
GGCATGCAATGCGTTTCCAACAAATGCGCTGGCAAGCTCCGGGTACTCTGCAAAGACTTCTGGCTTGGAATATTTCTCATCTGCATACTGCCCTAGCTTTTCCATCACCGTTTGTGCAATGTCAGAATTTTTTTCAACTTTCCGATATATCCGGGCAAGTATGCCTAGCATCTGCCTTCTCATGTTAGGGCCGGATTTCTCAACCTCAAAATCCATCACCGCCTGCTTCCAGTAGCCTTCTATCTGCTCTTTGTCAATCTGAATCAGTCTCAAGTCCCGCACAGCTTCTGCGTGGTCTGTCCTTTTTCCAAATTCAAAAAGCAGCTGTGGCGCGCTAAGAAAGGTTTCACGGAACAAGCCATAATTTCTGGCGATGTAATCTGCTCCGCCGCCTTTCTCCATGACCTGGTATATTCCGTTAAGAACTGTTTGGGCAAGATGGTGATTCTCCTCCCCCCTTTCCAAAAGAAGCCCAACTATGTCGGCAGAAATTTCTTTGGAATTCGCCATCTTCCCAATGGCAAACATCTGTTCAACGATGGTGATATTCTCAAAATAATTGCCCAAAAAACCAGCATGCTTTTCATCCAAAGGCGCTTCCAGCACCTTTTTGATGAGTGGCGCAATCTTCCCGTAATTTTCGGCAAAATATTTTGCAGCTTTTTCAGATGATGCGGCTTGGCTGGCCAATTTAATCAGGGCAGCCTGCCTTTCGTCCGCGGTTTTCGCGCCCTGAAGCTGCCTAAGCAACGCTTCAGGCTCTTCCTGCGCTTGCGCATTCTTCTGCAAAGGCTGCATGCGATTATTCTGCCTGAAAGGGTTTTAATTAGCCCATCTTCTTTTCGTCAGGCAAGGACCAGCAGCACCAGCCTATTTTTTCTTAGAGGCAGCATCCCAGTCTTCCTTGAATTTCTTTATTCCTGCATCCGTAAACCCGTGCTTGAAGCACTTCTCAAGCACATCTGCGGGCACTGTTGCAATGTCGGCGCCCGCAAGCGCGGCATCCACGACGTGCAAAGGCGAGCGCACAGAAGCAGCCAAGACCTGCGTCTTGTAGCCATAGTTCTTGTAAATCGCAACAATTTCCCTAATCAAATCCATCCCGTTCTCGCCCACGTCATCCAGCCTTCCCAAGAACGGGGAAACAAACGCCGCGCCTGCCTTGGCGGCAAGCAGCGCCTGCGCGGCAGAGAAAACAAGAGTAACATTGCATCTGATTCCTTTCTTGGCAAGAACCCTCACTGCCTTCAAGCCCTCTTCAGTCATGGGCACTTTCACAACAACATTCTTGTGCCAAGAGGCGTATTCCTCGCCGTCTTTTACCATCTGCTCCGCTGTTTCGCCCACGCCTTCAACCGAAACCGGGCCATCCACAATCTTGCAGATTTCAAGAATCACGTCCTTTTGCTTCCTGCCTGATTTCAAAATGAGCGTGGGGTTGGTGGTGATGCCGTCCACCATGCCCGCGGCTGCAAACCGCCTTATCTTGTCAACTTCCGCAGTGTCAAGGAATATTTTCATTCAAAACACCTCTACGAATATTTTTTATCCATCCTCTTACGGTTCGCTTATTTTTTCTTCAGCGCCATCTCCTCTCTCACAGCTTTTGCAATGCCCTCCCTCTCCAACCCGTATTTTTTCAGCACTTCGGTCCCAGTGCCAGACTCACCAAACTTCATGTTCATCCCCATCCTTCGCACGCGCGCAGGGTAATTCTCGGACAGCGACTCGCAAACAGCGCTTCCCAGCCCTCCCTTGATTTGGTGCTCCTCAACGGTTATCAGCGCGCCGCACTGCCTTGCCAATTTCTCCAGCAGCGCGTCATCGCTCTGCGACAGGGTGTGCATGTTCGCAACTGCAACGGAAATCCCTTCCTTCTCAAGCGCATCGGCAGCCCGAAGCGACTCGTAAACGCATGTTCCTGCGGCAACAATTGCAATGTCGCTCCCCTCGTTCAGAAGATTCGCTTTTCCAATTTCAAACGGGGTCTGCTCGCTCGTAAAGGTGGGCACATTCGCCCTCGTGCATCTTATGTAGGCAGGGCCATCCTTTTTCCAAACCGCCATCACCGCCTTGTAAGTTTCGTTGTAATCGCAGGGCGAAATAACGGTCATGTTCGGCAGGCAGCGCGTCAGCGCAACATCCTCAAGCGCCTGGTGCGTTGCCCCGTCCTCGCCGACATTCAAGCCCGTGTGCGAGCCTTCCATCTTCACATTCGCCTTGCCGTAGCAAATGGTTGTCCTCACCTGCTCCCAGTTCCTGCCCGGCGAGAAAATTCCAAATGCCCCTATGAAAACGGTTTTGCCTGAGTAAGCAAGCCCTGCGGCAACTGCTGCAAGGTTCTGCTCCGCCACCCCGACATTGAAGAACCGGTCAGGGTATTTTTCTGCGAACTTGGAAAGCTGCACCGAGCCTGCCACATCCGAGCTCATGGCAATGGCATTCATGTCCTTCCCGCCAATGTCAGCAACTGCTGCGCCAAATGCGTTTCTTGTCGCGGCTTTCTTCAAGTCGGGCGAAAGCACGTCGAGCAATTGCATCTCCGGGTTTAATTTCATAATCATCATCGCGCTTCGTCTTTTTCGCAAGCCTCATCATGCCCGCTTCAGTTCGCTTCCTATCTTCTCGCTTCATGCTTCATTCTCAATTCTTTTCCTCTCTTCCGCAAGCTCGGCAAGCGCCTTCTCAGCTTCCTCGGGCTTTGGCGCAATGCCGTGCCACTTGTAGTTGTTTTCCATGAAAGAAACGCCCTTGCCAGGCGTGGTGTCGCACACAATCATGGTGGGCTTGCCCTCGGTCTTCTTCGCCTCAACAAGCGCATTCATTATAGCAGCATAGTCATGCCCGTTGACCGTTATGGCGTGCCAGCCAAATGCCCTATACTTCTGCGCAAGGTCGCCAAGCGGCATTATCTCCTCGGTGTTTCCGTCAATCTGTATATAGTTCCTGTCGCAAAGGGCAACCAGATTGTCAAGCTTATACTTGCTTGCAAGCATCACTGCCTCCCATGTGGAGCCTTCCTGGTGCTCGCCGTCAGAAGTCATGCAGTACACGCGCCACTTCTTCTTGTCAAGCTTCCCTGCAAGCGCCATTCCAGAAGCAATCGCAAGCCCCTCGCCAAGAGGCCCGGAAGAATTCTCAATGCCGGGCAGCCACGCGCGCGAAGGGTGCCCCTGCATGCGCGAGCCAATCTTCCTGAAAGTCAGTGTTTCCTCAATAGGGAAGAATCCTCTCCTTGCCATGGCAGCATAAATAACCGGTGAGCAGTGCCCGTTTGAGAGCACGAACCTGTCCCGTTCGCTCCAATCAGGTTTCTTCGGGTCAAGGCTCATCTCGTGGAAAAAGAGGATGGAGAAAATGTCCGCAAGCCCCAGCGGGCCTGCTGTATGCCCGGACTGCGGCGGGACGAGCATGCGTATGACATCCGCGCGCAGGGTGTTTGCCATCAGGCGAAGCTCTTTGACCGAAGTTAGTTTCATAAATAAGCCTCAATATGGAAACTTCTTCCTCCCTCGTTAGGTAATTAGCGCAACAATTTAAAATCAGCGCTTAGCCTTCAGCGTCCTTCTTCAGTTCCTCAATCGCCTTCCCAATGTCTGGCTTTGCAAAAATTCCCGAGGCGACTCCAAGCAAGGTTGCGCCGGCTTTCGCAGCAGTTTTCGCGCTCCCAATATCAATGCCCCCGTCCACTTCCACGACAAATCCGTTTTCAGCAAGCAATTTCATCTTGCCTTCCATT
>JAWBPP010000075.1:0-3839 GCA_038824715.1 Candidatus Anstonellaceae archaeon | reverse complement strand
AAAGGGGGGATTATCAGGGCGCAGCGCAGAGGCTTGGCGACGCTGAGCTCACCTACGCGCTTGAAACAGCTCAGGGCTTTTCCATCTATTCCTTCTTCAAGGCATACGCAATACAGATACTGGCTGGACTTGCCATGCTTGGTCTCATAACCACTATTGTTTTCATTGACATAAGGTTCTGGACAATTGACAACGAGCTTTCGCAGTTGTCCAAAGAAGAAGAAATAGTCCTCGGGCTGATAAAGGAAGTGCAGCAGGAATACTTTGAGCAGGGCAAGCTTTCGACAGAAGAGTTCTACTCTTCTATCGAGCAGTATGAAGGCAGGCTTGCCAAGATAGTGCAGCGCAAGATAGAGCTTGACACTTCTAGGAGGAATTACTTCACTTTCGGAGGAAAGAATGTGCGGCTCAGGGCTGAGCGGCAGAGGCTGGAACAGCTCATTGCCGAATTGCAGCGCGCTTATCTTGAGCAGGGCAAGATCGAAACGCGCGTTTACGAAAAACGCATGAACAGCTATATCTCAAGGCTTTCAGAAATAGAGGAGGCGCTTGCGATTGATGATGCTGACGCCAGGATAAAGAAATCCAGGCGCCTGTTCGGGCTTCTTGACAGGGAAAAGCCCCCAATGCCTCCCTCAGGCTAGGGCGCTCATTCCCCCATCACTTTAACTATAACCCGTTTCCTCCGTTGTCCGTCGAACTCTGCATAAAATATCTGCTCCCAAGGTCCCATGTCAAGCTTGCCGTTCGTAATGGGCAGCAGCACCTGATGCCCGAGCAGCAATCGCTTCAGATGCGCATCCCCGTTGTCCTCGCCCGTATGGTGATGCGCATAATTCGGGTTCACGGGCGCAATCTTCTCGCTCCACTCCAATATGTCTTTCCAAAGCCCTGGCTCGTAGTCGTTCACGAAAACAGCGGCAGTGATATGCATAGCTGACACAAGTGCAAACCCTTCCTTCACACCTGACTCCGCAACAGCAGCGGCCACCTGCTCGCTTATCGGAACAATCTCCTTCCTTTGCTTGGTGTTGAACCACAAGTATTTCGTGTGCGACTTCATTTCCATCACCGCAATAGCCATCGTCGCTGCATTTATTACCTTTTTCTTCGTTCCACAAGGTATGGTTGACCCAAGCTTCCTAATCTATTTCGGGCAGATAGCAGCGCTCTTCATAGTCTCGGTGGTTGTGGGGAGGCTTGCAGGCCCGCTTGCCACCAGATTGCTCGAAACCATTTCAGGAAAGACGAAAAGCACGCTTGATGACAGGGTTATTTCCGCAGTAAAAGTCCCGCTAGAGTCGTTTTTCTTCCTAGTGGTCTTCTATTTCCTTCTCCACTACTTCCCTGAGCTGTCTGAGGCAGCAGCCTTCCTCGAAAAATACACGTTGGCAATCCTCATTGCAATAGCGACCTTCCTGCTTTCTGAGGCCTCGGGCGCGGCAATACGCTGGTATTACGAGGAAGGCGTTAAAACATCCAAGTTTCGGCTCGACCTGTCGCTCCTGCCCCTCATGCGCAAGGTTTCCAAGCTTGCCATCTACCTTGTCGGATTCACCATTGCACTCTCATACGCAGGGTTTGATGTCACTGGCTTGCTTGCAGTAACAAGCGTATTCGGCATTGTCCTGGGTCTTGCCTCGCAGGAAACGCTTGCCAACCTATTTGCCGGCCTTGCGCTGCAGATGGACCGGCCCTACCATTACGGGGACTACCTCCGCTTTCCAACTGGCGAAATAGCAATCATAAGGAAAATCGGCATGCGCTCCACTCGCCTTGAGGACCTGCAGCACAACGCAATAATCATTTCGAATTCCGAGCTTGCGAAAATGCGGCTGACCAACCTGTCGCTTCCGGATGACATTTCGATTATTTCAGTTGCAGGAGAATTCCCGCTTTCTATCGGCCTCGACAAACTCAAGCAGCATATCGTTGCCGCACTCTCAAGGGCAAAGCCCGCAGGAATCCTTCCCGAACGGGGCTACGCGCTCACTATCGATGCAGTCAAGCCCTCGTCAGTTATTGTTTCCTTCTCGTTCTGGGTGAAAGGCTACGAGCACGCTTCGAAAATAAGGGAGCACGTCTCCAGGGCCATGCTGGAGTTTGCTAGGAAAAACGCAAAGAAGTGAAAAATAGCCCTGCTTCTGTCTCAGTAGCCAATCGCCTTGGCATATCCTCTCTCGAATTCAGGGCTGACCTTCATCATCGCGGAAACGAACCACTTGGAAATCCTCTCGTTTGACGAGCCCCACATGCGCGACTTTGCGACTATTTCGTAAACCTGCTCCCGGTCTATTTTCACAACTTTGCCGTTGTCAAAAAGCTCGTGGTTGCCGACGCACTTCACATACGACTCTATCGCCATGAAAAGAGGTATGAGGCAGAACATCCGCACCTGCAGCGCCTTTTCAGGGAGAAGCATCACATATCTCATGGCAGACTCCAAGTAGTTCTTGGCATTCTCAATCTGCTCGTGCAGTATCTTGAGCGCAGCTTCCCTGCTTTCCTTCCTGCAAAGCGTTTCATAACTCAGCCCGTATTTTGCGATGAGCTTTTCAGGCCAATAGCGCCTGTTTGCAGATATGTCGTGCGCAATGTCGCGGAGTATATTCACCTTCTGGAGTGCCAGCCCAAAGTGCCTTGCATATTTCCTCAGCCGCGCCTTGAGCCCAGCTCCGATTATCCCGTTGTAGTGGAGTAAGTCGTTGAACAAGTAGCCAATCACGCCTGCGACATAATGGGAATAGCGGTTCTGGTCCCCAAACGTCTCGATTCTCCTCTTCTGGAATTCGTACATGCCGTGCGCCATTGCCCTGCCGCGCTTGAGTATGTGCTTGCGGACTTCCTTTGGCTGCGAGTAGTATGCAGCAACCACTGCGGGCAGGGAATCGAGCAAATCTTTTTCGTAAGTGTAAGTCAGTTTTGCAAGCATTTTTGCCCTGCATTCTTCAACTGCCTCAGCATTCACCTTCCTTTTCGCAAGAAGGGAAAGGAATTCCGCAAATAACCTGCCCTTGGCGCTGTTTTTCGCCTGCGAATCCTCGATTGTGTCAAGCACGCGGTAAATCAGGTAGGAAACCATCATCTGCTCGTTTAGGGGCTTTGGCAAAATCCGTATGCAAAGCGCAAAGCTTCTCGAAACCTTTGGCAGAAGCTCCCAGCAGAGTTGCTTTTCCTTGTTTTTCATTCTCCCACTTGTCGCTTAAACTCGCTGAAAGAATTTATATTCGTTCGTAGGTGCGCTATTGTTTTGCTCAGAAGCTACTCTCCATAGGGAGCAGTCGCATATCATTTGCTTACCCCTGATGGTTCACTTCCTAAGGTTATCATTATTGCTCAGAAGCTACTCCGTTTGGTCATAGCCGAAGCTTACCACCTGGAGCGGTATCATCATCGCGGAAAGATTTCACAAGAACGAGTATTTATCGGTTGGCATTGGGGCGAACACTCTTGGGATCGACAGCTGTTTCTTTCCCTAGGGTTTCCACTTTATCGAGCAGCCCTGCGAATACAAAAAGTCGTGCGGCGGCTTCCTGCCTGCCAAAACAGCGTCAAGTGCCGCTTCCATGTCGAACTGCTTCGGCACTTTTTCAGGCGAAAGCGCATCGTCGAACCTTCCATGGTAGGCAAGCTTGAAATCCGCATCGAAAAGAAAGGGGTCTGGAGTGCAGACAGCGCCGTATTTTTTTGCAACCTCCTGCGTCTCATCATAAAGATAGTCAAATCCAAATCCTTTTTCCCTTGCCACCTTTTTCATGTTCTCAAACGAGTCGTCGGGGTAATTTTCTGCATCATTCGAATTTATCCCAACCATTTTCAGCCCCTGCCGCGAATACTTC
>JAWBPP010000074.1:0-3922 GCA_038824715.1 Candidatus Anstonellaceae archaeon | reverse complement strand
CGTCAGAATTAGGTGCCCAAGATGGCTGATTCGGATTTCGACATCAAGCTCAAACGCGAGGCAAAAACCTCGCTGCAGGTGTTCAAGGACAAATCGCTGCTCCGCAGGAAATTCGGCGACCTCGCGGTCAAGCTCTACGATTCGCTTGAAAGCAATAAGACTGCCTCGCAGCTCATGGCAGAGCTTGGCATCCCTGAAGACCAGTTCGTGGAGATACTCGAATTTCTGAACAACAATGCCATGGTAAGCGTGGTGCAGGAAGAAGCGGAAGCTCCGCAGATAAAGCATGCTCCAATTTCCGCAGAGCCGCCTCCATCGGCGCCGGAAGGCGAACCGGAAGAGGCGCCAATCGAAGAAGAGAAAGAAGCGGAAGCTCCTGCCGCTCGAATACAGCCCCCAAGGGCAAAATCACCACCCTCCTCTGATTCGCCTCCGCTTTCTCCTCTCGAAAAAATACTGGACGACAAATACGGCGAGCTTGGCGTGCGGATTTACAACCTCATCGACGGCGAAAAAACCGCCGAGGAAATACTCAAGGAGACCGGCGTTTCCGAGGCAAAGCTTGTTGAAATACTCGAGTTCATGGACGAGCAGGGCATAATCAAGCTCGAAAAGCCTCCGGAAAAAGAGGAGGCAGCTGAAACCCCAAAGGCGCAATTTTCAGGCGCAAGAGCAGAGCCAGCGGAAGAAGGCTGGGCAGATGGGGGTGATGAGGAAGGCGAAGCAAAGGAGGTGCCAGCACAAGAGCCGCGCTTCAAGCCCATGATAGAAGAGGAGCCTGAAGAAACGCCCTTCAAGCCGCCAGAAGTGCCAAAAGCCCCTCCCAAGGAAGACAAGGCAAAGAAAATCAAGGAGGAAATAGAAGAAGAGGCAAAGGACATAGTGCCTGTGGATGTCCCGCAGATGAACAAGCTTTCAATCGTGCAAAAAGCAATGCTTTTTGCCGAGCTTTCCACGAAATTCGGCAAAGGCGCGCGCGAGCTTATGAAAATGGTGGACGGCAACCACGATTTCATCGACCTGTCGCTTGGAACGGGAATGTCATTTTTCGACGTGGATGCAATAATGGCATATTTCGGGAAAAAGGGGATGGTGTCATTCCGCCAGCTTGAGCGAGAAGAGATAAAGAAGAAATACGGGGAGGACGGCTTTGCCATCTACAAGCGCTTCGGGCGGGAGGGCTTGCTGCTTTACGAGATGATTGGCAAGGAAGCTTCCCTCAAGGACATAATCGTGAAAAGCAAGTTCGACGTTGACAGGGCGCTTGACATACTCGTCTTCATCCACAAGGTTCTCGGGCTTGATGTGCCAATTGACAGGGATGTCATTTACAAGCAGCTTGGTCTCAAGCGCTAACTTCAGTTTTTCGCTCTGGCAAGCTATCTGCCAGCACAAACCTCTGCCTAATTCTTCACTCTTGCAAGCGCCATCCGTTCAATTGCCAGTTCGCCCTCGGTGTAGCCGCCAACTCTCTTTCCTAATTCAGGCAATTTCATCGCCTTTGCGGAAACAAGCATCAACTCCTTTTTCAATCTCGCAAGCGGAATCTTTTTTTCCGATACAAGCACGAAATCCTCCGGCGAGCTAGCGCCAACTTTCTTGAGGGCAGAGGAAAAGTTCATCTCGCACGACAAGAAAAGCAAAGCTTCCTTTGCCATGGTGTCTGAGATGCCCGTTCCGCTTCCAACTGCCTCTCTCGCAAAATAGAACGCCGCTTCCAATTCCTTTTCGGTCTTTGCCGCATCCGGCGCAAGGAAAAGCAGTTCTTCCCCACTTTTTGCGGCAAGCTCTGCAATTGACTTAGCCGATGAAGAGCATCTGAGGACAAGCATGATATTGGTCGAACGGAAGAACATTTAAAAACACCTCTCCGAATAACGTGTTGCTTTCGAGTTAGGAGGTTATCTAATGGAGAATTATCACGGTGCATCGGGTTCATCAGTCAAAGGCACAGGCGGAAGGCGCGGCAGGCAGTCTGACAAGAAGCTGCGCTTTGTCGGCGGCATTTTCACAGCCACAAAGGTCGGCACAAAGGAAGTCCGCCGCCTCAAGCATGCGCGGGGCAACACGGTCAAGGTCAAGATGAAGATGGCCCACTTCGCAAACGTTCTCACGAAACAGGGCATGAAAAAGGTCGCAGTCAGGACAGTTCTTGAAACGCCTGACAACCGCCACCACGCAAGGCAGAACATCATCACCAAAGGCGCCATAATCGACACCGAATTGGGCAAAGTGAAAGTTACTAACCGTGTCGGGCAGGATGGAGTGGTGAACGGCGTTTTGCTGTAGCCGTCCGCCATAGAAGGAGCGAAGCTCCAGCATATTATCAACGGGCTCTTCTCTAAACAGTTTTTCTTTTCTATCTGCTCTCAACAAACAGCGTTAGCGATGGCGTTGGTGTCGTAGGCCACTCCGATGTAAACCATGGAAAGCACTGGCGGGGCGATCGCCCAGATAAGGACGGCTACAAGCGCGCCTACGAGTGCCGCAGTCGCCCAGACATTCGCCCGTGCTCGCGTCTCCGCGCCCATCGCCTGTCCTGAGGCATAAATCCCTCCGGCGACCACGACCATGAGCATTGCCGCAACTGGAAGAACCGCCCTAAGCCCGTTGCAAAATTCCCTCATTGCTGCTTTCGTGGTGGAAAGAGGGGAGCTTGCCGTAAATGCAAGTGAAAATAGGAATGCCACGAATAAAACAGCCAACGCCTTCTTCATAACGTCATCAGTCGCAGCCGCCCTTTAAATTGTTGCAGCACCAAGTGCGCGTTATTGTCTTCACGCTCCTAAACCGCAAGAATAATCGACGGGATTATTATCAGCCCCATCACGTGCGTCCTTCTTATTCCGAGCAATGGCGGCAGGATTCCGATTGCTGTTGCAGTGGCAAACAAGAGCAACCCTGCGGCGCCTGAAATTATCGCAACCGCAATCGTGAGGTAGGCAAGAATGGCAAGATTGACCTTGTGCAAGTCGAATTCCCGAAGCAAATCCGCCCTTTTGGCAAGAAGCAAAAGAAGGAAGGATGAAACGCCGATTGCAAGGAGAAAAACCCCGACCAGCGCAGGCAAATTGCCCGGCATAATCGGCTGCATCTCATTTGCAATGGCAAGCGCACCCTCGCGAGCTTTCCCAATGGAAACAAGCGCCCCGAAAGCGAAGACTGCGTGCGAGGCTGCAATGGATGAAACAAGAGCAAGGAACTTCCTCGCGTCATTTTCGACAGCGACAAATGCAGAGGCAAAAACAGCGATCTGCGCAGGTGCTGCAATCCCGGGAAGCAAGTCGGAGAGCATCCCAAACAATATTCCAAGCGCAACAAACGGCAGGAAATCAAGCTTCGTCTCCTCGCTCTTCTGCTTCGGAACCGCACGGCTTGAAGTGAATGAAAGCAGAATCCCGCTTGCGGCAAACAATCCTGAAAATGCAGGGAAAAGCGAATCGTTTATCGGTCCGCGAAGGGAAACCGCCCCGAGTGCGCCAGCAAGCATGAAAACAAACGCAGCAAGCGATATTTTCTCCGCTTCCTTCTCAGTGGATAGCAAGTAGGCAGAAGCAGCAACCAGGATGATGGCGGTATTCGGCTGCACGAAGGAATAAATGGCTGGAAGAACGGCAAGCGCTGCTGGCAAAAGAAGCGCCGATGCGCCTGCGGAAAGCAAGACCGACGACACGCAAACAGTTACAGCCTCGCGTCCCTTTCCAGCCAGAGCCAATCGATGCCCTGGAAGCACTGACGCAACAACCGTCTCATCCGGTATGGAAAGGAAGATGGAAGGGAAGAACTGGAAGACGAGGTGCGCGCCCAAGACAGCCACTATGATATATGGGAACAATTCAGGTGAAATCGGAAGCGAAGCAAGGACAGAAGCAATGGTATTCGAATGTATGCCTGGAAGAAGCCCTGAAAAAACGCCAAGAAG
>JAWBPP010000073.1:0-4105 GCA_038824715.1 Candidatus Anstonellaceae archaeon | reverse complement strand
CCGAGGACTCGCGCAGAGTGGAGCCCAAGAAATACAAGGGGCCGAAAGCCCGCGCAAGGTTCCAGAAGTCATACAGATAAGTTGGAAAAATATCTCGAGGTGTACCCATGTACTTCCCAGTTCGGTGCTTTACCTGCGGCTCGGTGATAGGCAACCTCTATGAGGACTATGCCAAGCAGGTCAAGGAAGGCAAGGACGCTGCAAAGGTGCTCGATTCGCTTGACGTGGAGCGCTACTGCTGCAGGAGGATGTTCATCGCGCACGTAGAGGTTATGGACAAGATAGTCAAGTACAGGAAGCACTAGTCGGGCAAATTCCGGCACATTATTGCGTTATATTAATGGGGCCATGGGGTAACCTGGCTAGCCTTCCAGCTTGGGGTGCTGGAGATTCGAGTGTGGGTCTGGCGAAAGCTGGGCTTAACCGGAAATTCAAAACATCGCGAACAGATGTTCGTGAATTTCATTTGCGATGCGAATAGATCTCGATGGCCCCATTTTTATGTTATACTTGCGTGTTCCTCTGAGAGTGGCGTTTTGTAATAGCAAGTGCCTGCAGGGCTCACGAAAAAGGTGGAAACATGGCAGACAGTCTCTTGACAAAACAGGAAACGTATCTTGAAGCCGGCATACACATCGGCACCAAGCTCAAGGTCCACGACATGGACCCGTACATCTACAGGATGCGAAATGACGGGCTCTTTGTCCTTGACCTCCGCAAAATTGATGAGCGGATACGCCTCGCAGGCAAGCTTCTTTCGCAATATGCGCCAGAGGAAATACTTGTCGTAGCATCACGCACCTATTCCGGAAATTCAGCAGCAGTCTTCTCACAGCTCACCGGCATCAAAGTCTACCAGGGCCGCTTCATCCCGGGCATACTCACAAACGTCTCCCGCTCAGACTTCCTTGAGCCAAAGCTTCTAGTTGTCTGCGACCCCAAGGGCGAGCGCCAGGCCGTAGTCGAGGCTGGCAAGATGGGGATACCAATAATCGGGCTTTGCGACACGGACAACACCACCATGTTTGTGGACTGGGTGGTGCCTTGCAACAACAAGGGCCGCCGCTCGCTTGCGCTCATCTTCTACCTTCTCACGCGCGAATACCAGATGGCCCGCGGAAAAATTTCCTCGTACGACGAATTCACCACTCCGCTTTCCGCATTCGAGGCTGAAAAGACTGAAGAGATGGCTGCAACATCTGCGCCAGCAGGCGAAGCAACTGCGGCAGCAGAATCAGTCGAGGCAGCAGTGCAGGAATCCGCTCCAGAAGCAGAAAACACTTCTGTCGCTCCTTCCGAAGAACCTGCGTCGGCTGAAAAGCCCAAGAAGGCTCACAGGAAGAAGGACGAACAGGAAACGGGCGAGTAATCCCTCCTCTTCCTCAGTTCTATTTTCTCCGATACTCCAATACCTTTATTTTTTACTCTAACGCTACTTTCGCCATGCCGACAGCATTCATCTTCCACGGCACCGCGGGCTATCCCGAAGAAAACTGGTTCCCATGGCTGAAGCACGAGCTTGATAAGCTCGGCTTTTCCGTAATCGTCCCGCAATTCCCGACACCTGAGAATCAGACTCTTGAAAACTGGTTCAAGGTATTCGAGCGGCACAAGAGAGAGTACTCCCCTGAAACAATCCTGGTCGGGCACAGCCTTGGCGGTGCATTCCTGCTGCGCGTGCTTGAGAAGGGCAGCATCAGGATACGCGCAGCCTTCCTGGTGGCGGCGCCCATCGGCGTCCTGCCAATAAAAAATTACGACGGCGACCGACTATTTCTTGCAAAGCCATTCGATTGGGAAAAAATCAACCGCAGCGCAGGCAAGTTCATTGTCTTCCATTCTGACAACGACCCTTACGTTTCGCTTGGCAACGGGAAAGAGCTGGCAAAGCGCCTCGGCACAACGCTCGCAGTCGTCCCTGGCGCAGGGCACTTCAACACCGCATCAGGCTACAAAGAGTTTCCGCTGCTTTTGGAAAAGATGAAGGAAGCCGTTAACGATTGATTCAGCTTCCGAACAGCGCATCGCAGCTGTCGCGGTCTGCACTGCCTTCGCGTATGAATGCGCAAAGCGACTGGTTGTAGGCGACATATGCCGCCTTGTAGTAGCACTTGTCCTTCCAATCCGCGCTGTCCACAAGCTGGCAGTCAGAGCTCACAGGCCCGCCATCCACGTAGAGGATGCTTGCAGCATAGCAGTCTCTTTTCAGCCCGTCAGTCCAAAGTGCGTTGCAAAGCGATGGCATCCTATTGCTCTTTGCAGCATCTCGGTAGCAGCTGACTTTATTGAGAGTCTCAGTCACCTTTGCGCACACGCTTGCATCTGCAGTCTGCTTCGCATATTCTTGGTAGCACCAATTCCTGCTTGTCCCAATCATCAGCGTGAATTCCGGCTCTGCCTTGCTGCAAATGTTCCCGTCCCTCCTTTCTAGAGCAAAGTGCAGATAACAGGAGTTCCTGTACGTGCTGCCAGAAGTTGCAAGGTCGCAGCCTCCTAGATAGTCAAGCGCAGCTGCGGCATTCTGTATGCACAAGTCCTGCACAGCAGAAACAGGCGCCATCTTGCACTCGCCAACGTCATTTTTCACAACCGCCCTGCATGCATAATTTTCGGCAGGTGATTTTATGAGAGCGCAGGCATTCTCATCAGAGCGGTTCATCGCATATTGCGAGAAGCACCAGTCGCTCCTGCACTGGGTGTAGTCGCTTTTCTCAAGCGCAAGGCAAAGCTCGCGCTTTTCAGGCTCTATTATCCTCAGGCATTCGGGAAGCACGCTGTTCAGGCAAGCCGCCTTCTTTTCGGCGTTCCCTATCAAATTGCACACATCTTCGGATTTCAGCCTCTTGGCATTCTCAATAAGGCACAGCGACCTCTTTTCAGCGTCTGTTATCTTCTTGCACACCTCTAGGTCGCCGTTTGCAAATGCGGAATAGCACGAGTCGAGCTTTCCGACATCGTAAATGTTCGTGCAAATGGACGAATCCCCTCTTGCTTTTGCAAGGTTTTCAAAACACTCGTCCTTCTGAACAATGTTCCCTGTGCTGCACGGCTGCGCTGGCGCAACGGTTGCGTTATCGTTCCCACCTGGCTGCACAATTACTGGCGGCTCGTTCACCGAAGGCTCCTGCCTCTGCGTGCAGCCGAATGAAACAACAAGCAAAACCGAAAGAATGGCAAGTAAAACGATGGAAAGCAGCCTCATGAAGTCACCTAATCCCTCTTCGGATGCATCCTTTTTAACGCTTGCTCGCTCCAACAATCTCGCGGAGATGGCAGAGCCTGGTCAAATGCGCAGGGCTTAGGACCCTGTGCCTTCAGTGGCTGCGGGGGTTCAACCCCGATCCCTTTTCTTTTCGGAAAAGAAAAGGTCTAGGGTTCGCCCCAAAAGAAAAACGAACGTGGGGTATGAACAAATCCTCCTCTCCGCATTCCTTTTATAGTTCTCTCGTGTAATGCCCTCTATGTTCCTCTTCCAAATGTATGCAGAGCCAAAACACACGGGTGGCGATGAGGATTCCATGCACATGGGCGTGCGCATCCGCGCCATCCACGATTTCCTTAACATACACCTTGGCATCGAGCCTGCGGCAGGGGTTCAAAAGAGCCTTGAAGCCAACATATCTGCAACAGAAAAGGCATTCAAGGAAAAAGGCGTCTCGCAGTTCATGGAAACCCTCACCCCTGGCGCCCAAAACGCAATTTATGCAGCCTCCTTCGTATGGGGCTACGAAAACGCAATCAAATACCTCAAAAACGCCATGAAAGTGGAAGAAGTGAAAAATGCAGAATATCCTGCGGAAAGAAGCCATGCGGTTGTGGAAAGCGTCACTGCGCAGGCGCAGGACCATTCTGAAAAATTCGCGGAAACGTCAAAATTCGTCTGGAGCTTCTACAACGAAGACCTGAAAGAAACGCAGGCGCAGGTGGCAAAAAGCGAAACAATAACCGGAAAGTCCTCGCACAAAGGCGCAGAGCAGCAGGCAATTCCTGCCCTTGCCGTTCCAATGTCTTCCCAAGAGGCAGTCGCAGCTTCGCTTTCGCAAGGCTCGCACAACCCGTCTGTTCTTTACTGCACTTCTGTGGAACAGGCGGCGGAAGATTCGCA
>JAWBPP010000072.1:0-4109 GCA_038824715.1 Candidatus Anstonellaceae archaeon | reverse complement strand
CAAATGTCTCCCTCACCCAGTGCATCATGATGTGCCTGTTGCAAAACGCATAATTCACTGCTCACCGCATTGCCTTGATGTACTTCTCCGCTTCTGGAGAATTAATCGGAGCGCAGCAAAGCTCAGGGTCAGGCAATTCAATCTTGTATTTCCTTGCAGCTGCAAGCATTTCTCGAAGAGAATCATCACAAACTTGATGCCCAAAGCCTCGCGAGCCGCAGTGCAGCATGACAACAACATTTCCCTGTTTGATCCCGCCAAACTTTTCTGCAATTTCAGGGAGCATGACATTTTGCACTTCCTGTATTTCCACAAAATGGTTGCCAGCGCCAACTGTCCCGAACTGCGGCAAGCCCCGCTTTTTCGCCTTCTCGCTCACAACCGACGGGTCTGCGCCATCCATGTGGCCATACTCCTCTGTTTTTTCCTTGTCTTTTTGCGAGCCGTATCCCTTCTCAATCGCCCAATCCACTCCTCTTGTAATCGCCTCGTCCAATTCCCTGTGCTCAAGGCGGAGCTTTCCTTTTGCGCCAACGCCCGACGGAACATTCTTGAAAAGCGCGTCCACCAGCTGCCTCATCTTCGCTTTCACTTCCTCTTTTTTCAAGTCGGTTGCGATAAGGCGGACGCCGCAATTTATGTCATAGCCAACTCCGCCCGGCGAAATGACTCCGCTTTCCATGTCAAATGCCGCAACACCGCCGATGGGAAAGCCATAGCCCTCGTGCCCGTCGGGCATAAGCAGTGCATTCTTCACAATGCCTGGAAGTGATGCCACATTCCGAAGCTGCATGAACGTCCTGTCCTTGCCCATGGTCTCAAACATCTTCTTCGTGGCAAAAATCCTTGCAGGAACGCGCATCTTGCCCTCTTGCTCCATCTCCCAAATCGCTTCTTCAACCTGTTTCACAAAAACCACCAAACCAGAATTTCATTTCGTTATTTTTTTTTACCCTAGTGCTTTGATAATCATGCAACATTTCGAAAATGGTCATCATCACGGCTCCGTAAATTATAGAAATCAAAGCAGTTTCCAGTGCCTTATTTGCAACTTCGGCCAGGGAAACAGAGTAGTTCCACGTTTTCGCCACTATATAGAAGGCACCAAGAAAAACAATGGAAACAGCAAAAAGCGCTATTCCGAGAGGGGCGCCATCTTCCGAAGAGAACTTATATGCCAGCTCAGAAGCCAAAACTGCTCCAATGACAAACACAAAAAATTCTAAAATTTTCAGCGTAAGTGCATCTGCTTGGTAGCGAGTGGCTAGAAGAAACAGTGCCATGAGCACATACGGAACAAGTACTGTGTAGAAATGTTCCGGTCGGAATTTTATTTTTTTCAACAAGTGCACACAATCACTCATTTTCAAGCAGCCATCTCTTTCTTAATCCGCAGCAAATTCCCCAATCTTTTCGCAGTGAGCGGGTGCGTCATCAGAAGCTCGAATCCGCCCCTCTTCTTTTCCTTCTCAATTGCCTCTGCAAGCGCACTCTCGTTCCCGCTCCGAATCGCACCAGCAATTTCCATCACCGCGACTTTCGAGCTTTCCGGCTCTGCAAAGTAAAGCGCGCGGACCATGGAGCCGCTTCCTGCGTGCGCCTTGCCTGCCGCAGCCCCGTAGGAAATCTTGGCAAGCGCGCCCATCAGGCTTTCAGGCCTTCCGGTGAGCCTTGCTGCAAACTCGTCAGCAAAATATTCGCGCTGCCTTGAAAGCCACATGACTGCAAGCTGGCCTATGAACTGCGCCACAAAAGCGCCAACAAGCTCGCCGATGCCAAAGCCTCTGCTGTCCCTTCCGCGCGGAGTGAATATCAGCACCGCATAGTAGAGCATGACCGGAATCACGCTTGCAAGCGTCATCACCGCAACGTCTCTGTTGTTGATGTGCCCAAGCTCGTGCGCAAGAACGCCCTCAACTTCGTCCTTGGAAAGCATATGCAGCAAGCCGGTATGCACTGCGATATTGGAATCCGACTGCGTCCTGCCGAAAGCGAATGCGTTTGGCGACGGGTCGTTCACAAGATACAATTTCGGCATCGGCAAGCCTGATTTCTCCGCAAGGCTCTCCACAATCTCGAACATTTCAGGCGCATTTTCCCGCTTGAGTTCCTTTGCTCCAGCCGCCCACTTTATTATATTCGGGCCGAAATACCACTGCACGCCAATCATCACAAGCGACACAAGCAGCCAGAAAAACACGCTTCCAGAGCCGGCAATTTCCGACCAGTAAAGTATTGCGCCGATTATAGCGGCAACGAGCCCGAACACCAGCACGCTGGTTACCAGTATGCGAAGCTGCATGCCCAGCCCTGGCTTGAATGAAGCTTGAGACGCCATATTCCCACCTCGTCGTTTGACTAAATTGCCTTGCGAGCATATAAATAGCTTGTTCCCGCTTGCAAAAAGCATGGCTGCTGGGAACCTACCGAAAATAGTCATAGCAGGATGCGGCTTTGGAGGCATGGCTGCCGCACTCGACCTCCACGGGTTGCTGAAAGACAAGGCAAAAATACTGGCAATAGACAAAACTGACAGGTTCGACTACCATGCCTCGCTGCCAGAGCTTGTGAGCGGAAAGATCAGC
The DNA here is from genome assembly GCA_038824715.1 of Candidatus Anstonellaceae archaeon. Lineage (GTDB taxonomy): Archaea > Micrarchaeota > Micrarchaeia > Anstonellales > Anstonellaceae > UBA10161. Next base: position 1,524 of record JAWBPP010000072.1, on the reverse strand, counting down.
AGGGATTCCATCTCCATTCCGTACGAATCGCTTTTCTCCCGCCTCGGAATCGAATTCCTCCAAGCGAAGATAAGCAAGGTGGACTGGAAAAAAAAGCTCGTTCTTACTGACAAGGGCAAAGTCAAATACGATTATCTGGTTCTCGCAGTTGGTTCGCAGACCAACTTTTACGACATACCGGGCGCAAAAGAACACTGCTTTGAATTCAAAATCGACCTGGACGCAATCGCCATACGCGAGCACGTCACAAAGATGTTCGAGTCCTGCTCGCTTTCCGAAAAGGACGATGGCAGCACTCGCATAGTCGTAGTCGGCGGCGGGCTTACTGGAGTGGAGCTTGTCACCGACCTCAAGGATTTGCTTGACAAGGTCTGCGCACGCTGCAACATCCCTGACGAAAAGCGCGAAATAGTCCTTGTGGGCAGAAGCGAGCACCTCAACCCGGGCTTCTCTGCGGAGGTGAGCGATTTTATCGAATCCTACCTCCGCAAGCAGGGCATCGCGCTCGTCCTTGGCAACCCGGTGAAAAAAGTGGAAAAAGACTGCGTGGTGCTTTCTGACGGCAAAAAAATAATCGCAAAAACAATAATCTGGTGCGCAGGCATAAAGCCAGCGTCAGTAGCAGAGCAGTTCGGATCAAAAGGATTCAATTCCCAGTGCGGCCTGGTGCTAAACAAATACCTGCAGTGCATAGCCGACCCAACGGTATTTGCTGTTGGCGACTGCGGATACTGCAGCGCTTTCGAAGTGCAGCCAGTCCTCACTGCCCTTCGTGCAATCGAGCAGTCTGACTACGCTTGCCACAACCTTTGCTGCGAAATCAACGGGAACAGGAAACACAAGATGCAATATGTCCCCCGCTATTTTCCGGCATTCATATCTCTTGGGCGCGGCATGGGCGTTCTTTCCTTCCACGGAATCTGGCTCAAAGGGAGGAGAATTGCCTGGCTGAAAAAAATATCCGAAAAGATACATCTTGCCCGCTTCAGGCACAACTGGTCCTTCCTCGAATACTTCGACGCGCTCATGGTCTCGGTTCTCGAGTTTTACTATTTCATGATTGTCAGGCGCCGTTGAAGTCGGTTTTTAGCCTTTTGCAGCAATATTTTGCCGTTGCGCCCCTATAGTTTAACGGATAGAATGAAGGCCTCCGGAGCCTTTGATCCGAGTTCGAATCTCGGTAGGGGCGTATTTCCATAATTCGTCCATCGCCGTGGAAACCTATTTATACAAGTGAAGCGCATAACACAGCGGGCGACCAAGCAGGGGCGGACGCAAGCCAGAACAAGCATTGCTGAGTCCCTCTTGCTGCCCGTTCGCTTTTCCTTTCCCGAAAAACAGGCGTCAAATTTATATAGGTCAGGCGAGTTTCCTAATCAGGCGACCGGAATAGGCACCTGGAGGGGTCCTCTATGGGATGCTGCGTGTGCAAAAAATGGCTGAAGATACTCGCCGGCTTGGCGCTTGTAGGAATCAGCCTAGGCTACCTGAAATACGACCCATGGCTCGTGGTAGGAGTGTTCT
>JAWBPP010000071.1:0-4160 GCA_038824715.1 Candidatus Anstonellaceae archaeon | reverse complement strand
GAAAATTGGAATTCTCCATCTTGCACTATTTCTTTTCGCAGTTTCATTGCTTTTTCTCTTAACGGACATAGGCAAATCGCTTGAGGCATTTGACCCTTCGTTCACGGGGCGCCTTTTGCACATGGAGCAAAGCAGATACCAGGAAATAGAAGTCGTGGACATTCCAGGATACGGCAAATCCCTCATACTTGACGGCGAATTCCAGCTAAGCGAAGCTGACGAAAGTTTTTACCACGAGGCGCTTGTCCACCCTGCGCTTTTCACGCATCCTGCTCCGAAAAATGTGCTGATAATAGGGGGAGGCGACGGAGGAGCCCTTCGCGAAGTGCTCAAGCACGATGTGAATGCCACGCTTGTGGAGCTGGACGAGCGGGTAATTGAAGTTTCGAAACAATACTTCGACTTTTCCAAGGGTGCGTTCGAAAACAGCCGCGCAGAAGTGATAATAGGCGACGGGCGAAGCTTCCTCAAGAACACCGGCAGGAAGTTCGACGTGATTATAATGGACTTGAGCGACCCTGACAACGAGAAAGTGGCAATGCTTTACACTAAGGAATTTTATGAAATCGCAGCTTCGCGGCTGGCTGAGAACGGGATAATTGTAACGCAGGCAGAATCCCCATTCTACTACCCCAAGGCATATGCAAGCATTGCAAAAACCATGGCAGGAGTTTTTGCCAAAACCCACCCCTACAGCGAATGGGTTCCCATATTCGGTCAATGGGGCTTTGTGATGGCGTGCAGATATGATTGCGCCCCAACAAGCGCAGACGTACTGGGAAAAGTGAGAAAAGCCGGCAAGGAAATGGTCAGGTATGATGCCGATGCGCACTCACGCTACTTCCTGCTTGACAAAAGCCAAAAGAAGGCTCTCAATGACACGGAAATAGTAATTAATGAGGATGAAACCCTTCGGCTTGTGGGATACAACCTCGTTCCGAATTTCAGGTAGCTTCAGGCGCCGTGTATTCCTGCGATTATGGCTGCAGCGATGATGATGCCGATTGAGATTGTGACGCCGGAGATGATTTGCCCCATATAGGTTGCAACAGCGACATTCCCCTTCTTTATCTCTTTTTCCTCATCTATGTGCGGAGTCAGCTTGTTCACGATTTTTGGGATAATCACCGCAGAAACAATCGACAGGACAATGCCTATAACTGCGGCAAACAGCGTCCATGCCCCAGCAGCAACCAAATCGCTCGCCAATACCATTCGATGCACCTCGTCATATGATGCCGCTATTATACGATTGACCTTTAAATTGCTTTAGCCTTTCATGCTCTTCTTCCTCAACAGCCTATGGTAAGATATTCCGAATCTGTGCGCCTCGTCGCGCGCGTATTGGAGAACCTTGAGTGCTGGCGAGGAGCGCGGCAAGCGCAGCGGTTCAGGCCGGTCTGGGTGGTAGATTTCCTCGAATTCTTTTGCCAGTGAAACGCAAGGAATGGCAAGTTGAAGCTCGGAGAGGGCAGACAGTGCTGCGTTAAGCTGCCCTGCTCCTCCGTCAATAAGGATTAAGTCTGGAAGGCGCGAGTTTTCGAGCTTGAGCCGATAGTAGCGGCGGAAGACGATTTCCTTCATAGATGCAAAATCATCCTGCCCTTCCACTGAGCGGATGCGGAAACGGCGGTAATTGGGCTTGTTCGGTTTCCCGTCCACGAATTGCACCATGGAGCCGACCACGCTGGTGCCGTAGAGGTTGGAAATGTCAAAGCACTCGATAATGCGCGGCAGCGCGGGAAGCTCAAGCTCGTGCTGCAGCTCCACAAGCGCAGGGTCTGCCTTGCCGCTGATTTCAAGCAGAATGTTCTTGCGGAGGAGCTCAAGCAGCTTTTTCTTGTCTCCTTTTTCAGGAACAACTATGGAGACAGGGCCACCGCGCTTTCCAGCAAGATAGCTTTCTAGCCCGGTTTTTGATTCAGGATTTTCTTCAACATATATGTTCCTGGGAATCCCTCCTGCTTCGTAAAAGCGCGGCAGGAATTCGGCGAGGGCGTCGCCGCCCACGGGCGCGGGAAATTCATATTTCTTCCTGTCGCGGATTACGCCGCCAATCTGCTTGAATGCCTGCGCAAAAGCTTTGCCTTCATGGACAACAAGCGCAATGAAATCCTCGTCACGCTTGTTGCCTGCCTCTATTTTCTGCTGTTCAAGAAGCGATGAAAGGGAAGCAATTGCATTTCGAAGCTCAAGTGCACGCTCGAAATTCTGTTTTTTTGATGCGAACTTCATCTCGCTTTCCATTTCGCGCAGCACTTCCTCCAGTTTTTTGCCTCCTGAAAGCACCTCTTTCAGTTTCTCCACCTGCGCAGCATATTCTTCCTGAGTGACAAGGCCTGCGCAGGTGCCCATGCAAAAGCCAAGATGGTATTGCAGACAGGGGCGCTTCTGGTTCAGGCGGCATGTGCGCAGCTTGAAGATTTTGCGGAGCGTGGAGGCGACAAGGACATAGGCAGAACGGGAAACAAATGGCCCGTAAATTTTCCCCTTTGCGTTGAATTTGCCGCCTCTGCTTCTGCGAACAAGAAGCATTCGAGGGAATTTCTCATCCGTAATGAGGATATATGTGAATTTTTCCGTGTCTTTCAGGTCGATGTTGTATTTTGGATAATGCCGCTTGATTAGGTTGGATTCGAGTAGAAGCGCTTCTGCTTCGCTGTCCGTTAAGATGAACTCGATTGATGCTGCCTGCGAAACCATCTGCGCTGTCCGGTCAAGAATGTCGCGGGTGAAGTAGCTGGCAATGCGGTTGCGGATGTTTTTTGCCTTACCGATGTAGATTGGCATGCCTGATTTGTCCTTGAAAATATAGACGCCAGGAGAGTTTGGGGCTGATTTGGCCGTTTCCTCGAGCATAAGGATACCATAGAAGGAGACTTTCAAAAAGACAGAGGGGAATGGTGGGCCCGAAGGCTCCATCCCACCTCCCACGCTCCCTTTCGGAAGCTGCATGAAAAGCCCGAAAAACTTTATATAGCGGTAGGGCGTTACGGCGGGAGATTGGCTGCTTTCCACTTCGTCCGGTCGGCAGCGGTATTTCTGTGCCAAAGGAAAACTGAGAGCAGGAGGAAGCACGCGGTAACGAAGAGGATGTATGCCGAGCCTGCAAGGAAGGCGATCGGTTCGCAGCCTCCGACATCGCAGCGGAAGAACGAGAGTTCCAGCAAGTTAAGGGAGACTGTGAATACCTGGATGGAAGAAAGGAAGCGCATTATTGTATCCATGAAGATGAATGGGAGAAGCTTTCCTGACAGGAAAATCATTGGGATGAAAAGCAGGAGGCTGACAAGCAGGCCGGTTGCCATTTTCTGCACGATCCTTGAAAGCAGGAAGCCAAGTGCAGTGAAAGGCAGGCTTACAAGCATTATTGTAATGACTTGAAGGAAGATGCTAAAGGAGATAGGAACGACTTGGAATATGATGAATGCGAACAGGAAGAAGAGCATTGTCTGGAAAAGCACGACTACGTAGTCGCCTGCAAACCTGCCCGCAGTATAGGAGAGGACTGCGCCCTTTTGCCGCAGGCGGTCCTCCACCCCGTTTTCCTGCATTTTTGACGTTATCACAATCGGGAAAAGCACGGCGAACAGTGCAATGTTTATCATCAGGAGGAAGGGAAAGTTGAAAAGAAGCTTGGTCTGCGCCTCAACTGCATTCTTGTCAGTCAGCTGCGGCGGCGTGAAATCCGCTGGCGAGAGGGAGACAAACTGCCTTATCACATCCTGAGTATTATCGAGCCTGCTTTCAGCAGAATAGCTCTTTGCAATCATGTCATCTATTTCGTTCGAGAGCTCCTGCGCCCGAGTTTTGGCATTCCTTGCAGACTCGTAGATAGAGGATAGCCGATTCCTTCCATTCAGGAGAGTGTTCTGTATCCTTCCTGCGTTATTGGAAAAGTCAGAAAGAGTAGTGATCGCCTGGCTTAATTTGGACTGTGCCGCGCTCGAATCGCTGTTTGCCTTGCTTTGGGTGTCGGACAGATAGTTTCGCGCATTGATGATCTGCGAAATCATGCCGTCAAAATCAATGTTCTGCAGGTCGGATTTGGCGTTGCGGAGCTCATTCCCCGCGTTTGACACCTCGTTCCTTGCGCTATTCACCTGGTTGATGGCAGACGCGAGCGCAGGTGAGGGAGAGGAGCTGTACAAAGACGAAAG
>JAWBPP010000070.1:0-4251 GCA_038824715.1 Candidatus Anstonellaceae archaeon | reverse complement strand
TGCCGATTTCTCTTTCCTGCGGGCAGAAAGGGATACGCGCTGTTTTTGTAGGCAGGAATCCGTCGCAGAAAAAAGTCACGGTTGAGTTGAGCGTGTCGCTTTTGGATTTCAGAAAAAACCAACTGGGCGCAAGAGTGGAGCCAACGCAATTCACTCTTGAACCAAGCGGAAAGGCAAGCTTTTCTGCTGAATTTGACTTGCGGGAAGAAGTTGCGACAGGCACCCTGACCCTGACTGCTCAGCTGAAGGAAAATGCCATTTATGTGGACAGGCAGCCTGCGAAAAGCAATCTGATTGTGCTTGAAAGCAAGGTGAAAACGCCGATGGATTTGGAATACAGGAAGGGAACTGCCGCATTTGTGGAGGAGAGAGGCGGCGCAGTGGCGCTGTGCTGCACATTCTACAATAAAGGGGAGACTGGAGGCAAGCTGACTGTCAAATCAAGCGTTGGCTATGGAAAGGGGGAGACGATGAAACGAGCATTCCTTGCTGAGAAGATGAAGATAAAGGGGATGCAGAAGAAAGTGGAGCTGAAGTTTGCTCCTGCGGAAAAAGCGCCTGTGGAGACCATGACTTTCGAACTTCTCGGCATGGACTCTAATGGGAAGCCCTACAAGGGGCAGAAAACGGTGAAGGAAAAAATCGGGATTGATTAAAAAGGAGAAAAAAAATCAGACGATTACCGCCTCGCCGGGCACGCGGCGGAAGAGCTGCACGTCGCCCACGTGGCTTGCGCCTGCCAAATAGCGCACAAGGCGCTCGACCCCAAAACCGCCGCCTGCTGAAGGGGAGAGCGAGCCTGATTTTGCGAGCGAAAGATAGGAGGCGTACTTTGATTTGTCCAAGCCATCGCGAGATATTTTTCGCATTATTATGCTGTATTCGTGCTCGCGCTCTGCGCCCGACAGTGCCTCTCCGAACCCTTCAGGGTAAATCAGGTCGTAGTTGAGGAAATGCCCTGGCTCTTGCGGGTCTTCCTTGTCGTAGAATTCCCGTTTGTGGCAGGTTGCAAAGAACGGCCTGTCCGCTGCAAGTGATGCTGGCGTTTCCCAATCGTCGCCGTATTTGCTTGCAAGCTCGTGAGTGGTGTAGACGGGGAAGGGCGCGGCAACATGCGGAAGCTTTCTGCCCAGCGATTCCAACTCTTTTGCACAGTGCTTGCGCACATGCTCTGTGACGCCGGAGATGTATTCTTCCATCAGGCTGAAAATGTCTTCCTTCTTTGCGCCAGCCACTTCAAAGTCCACCTGTGAGAACTCGAAGAGGTGCTTGCCGCTTTCGCGCCTTCGCGGGTGCTCCAGCCGCACGTTGGGCGAGATGACGAAGAGCTTTTTCAATCCCTGCCCGATTGCGATTTGCTTGTGCAGTATCATGGACTGCGTAAGCGCAAGCTTTTGGTCAAGGTAGTCTATCTCTCCAGTCTTGATGACGCTGCTTCCAGGGTCTGGCCCGAGAGGGTCTGTTATCGGAGAGAGAATCACCGGCATAAGCTGCGTGAAATTCCTCTTGTGGAAAAATTCCGCGGTGTAGGAAAGCACCGCTGACGTGATTGCCGTGTATGCTGTTTTCTTTTCGTCTTTCATTTCCATCGACCTCCAACTGCGCAGGAGGTGCATGGATGGCTGGATATAATATTGATTCCAAAATTATTGAAAATAGTCCAAAATAATGCCATTTTTTAAGCTTTTAGTTGGAATATTTCCAATATGGACAAGATCGACTGGGATATTTTGAAGGAGCTGCAGGAAGACGGCAAAGCGAAGCTCAAAAAAATCGCAAAGAGGGCAGGCGTGCCAATGAGCACTGCGCACCACCGAATCCTGAGGATGGAAAAGGAAGAGGTGATACGGAAGTATTCGGCTGTGCCTGACTTTAGGAAGATTGGCTTGCCTGTTTGCGCATATGTGTTTGTTACCGTGGACCATGCGAATTTGCGCTCGCAGGAAGAGATTGCGCGCGAGCTTCGGAGGATTCCCAATGTCTTGGAAGCGAACATTGTGAGCGGGGAGCTGGACATCATTGTAAAGGCCAGGGCTAAAGACGTCGAGGATTTGGGTCAGACTGTGGTCGGAAAGATGAGGGGCATCAAGGGGATCAGCAAGACTGTTACATCTGTTGTCCTGAAGGAAGCGGATTAGGTCTGCTTTTTCCTGGCGTTATCCTTCTTCCGTTTGCGATGCAGCTCTCCTGCATGGCGCAGCACGTCCCAGATGAATATCAGGCAGAGCAGGAAGAAAAGCTCGTCTGCGAAACCGAAAATGGACGGAAGCTGGGCAAACGATGCGAAATCAGGAAGGGCGATTGAGCCAAGGATAAATGCAAGTGCTATAGCAAGGTCGCGCAGGATGACCGACTCGTCGCTTGAGCCTTTCTTGTGGCGCGCGATTGTGCGCGAGAGGCTGTCAAGCACAGGGCGGACATCTTGGAATACTCCAAGGAGATAATAAATGAGCGGAAGCGCGCCCAGGATTAGCACTGCTCCGCGAAGCGCGGCTGCTTCCTGCTGCGGAAAGCCTGCGAAACTGATTGCAAACCTTGAGATGAAAAGGAGCAGGAGAATGGCCGCCATGCGCCCAAGCTTTTTCTTGATGCAGCTCCAGCAAACCATTGAGACGCGCCAGAAGCTGCCTGAGGGCGAAAAGTCGCGCAGAAGCCCTGATAGGTAGCCTGCAAGCGAGAGCCCAGCTGACTTCACCCGCGGGGACAGCAAGCCCGAACTTGACCTGTAAAGCGCCTCTTGCCTGTCAAGGAGGAAGGAAGAAATTATCGAGGTGGCGATTACCCCGAACGATCCTGCCGCAAGTATGAGCCCGGCATAGGGGCCTGATGCCGAAGATGCGATGAGCAGCGAGAACTCACCCATCACCACCATTGCGGATGCGCCGAAAATCGAATTTTGCGGGCTTGAGCCGGTGGCGTAAAGCAGGATGCTGACCGAGACAAAGCAGGCAATTACAAACAGCGCTGTGAGGGAAGCTGCAAATGTGAGATTTGCGATTATGGTCGCTGGATCGATTTGCATGCCAAGCGAGAGGAAAAATAGCGATGCGAACATGAGAAGAAGGGGCTTTATCTGCCGCTCGATTGCCCTTGAGTTTGGGAGAGTGGAGACTATGCTACCTGCTAGGAAGGCGCCGATTGCGGGAGAGAGGCCGAAAAAGCTTGCAAGCATGCTCAACACAAGGCAGACTGAGAACGAGACGAAGATCATCACTTCTTCAGATAGCGTCGAGGTGAGGCGGAGGATGGCATTGGCGAGGGGCTTGCGCACGACTGCGTAGAATGCTCCAAGGAGGCCAAGAGAGATGAAGACTGAGTAAAATTTGTCCTCATAGGTCGGGGAAGATGGCACAAGGCTTGAGAAAAAGGTGAGCGCTGCGATTGCCGCAACGTCCTCAACTATGAGCATGGAAAAAAGAAGCGGCATTGTGGGATTTTTCGACATTCCCTTCTGCGCGACTATCTTGAAGAGAAGAGCCGTGCTTGTGATGGATAGCATGGCTCCGATGAACAATGCGGATGTGAGGTCAAGCCCGAAATAAAGAGCGGCTTCGTAGCCAACAATGAAAAGAAGGGACATCTTGAAAACCGTTATGAAGACCGCCCGCACGCCCGACTTGATGATGCGCGAAACTGAAAACTCAATCCCCACAGCGAAAAGGAGGAGGATTGCGCCAAGCTCGGTGAATGTGGAAATCAGCCCGCGGTCGTTTACAAGGCCGAGCAGGTTCGGGCCGGCTAGCATGCCGAAAATGAGAAGACCGACAACATAGGGCTGCCTAAGCTTGAGGGAGACCACTGTGCCGAATAGGGCAAAGAGCACGATAAGCGAGAATTGCAGCACTGATGACGTTTCTTGCACCATAAGAGACAGCTCGGGCTACTTGCCTAGTTTGAAAATCGAAGATAGTGAAACAAGCTTTAAGAGCCGCACGGCCGGAGTTTTGGAAAGCGAATCCCTGCCATCCCTGCAAAATGCAACCCACTTCACAAGTTGCGCCCTGAGAGCTTTCCTTTTTGCAAGGTCTGGCGAGCGCGCACGGATTAGTTTCGCAAGCTCTGGGGAAAGCGCGGCAGTTGCCTTTTGGAATGCCTGCTTGTCGTCTTTGGACAGATCGTCCAATATGTCGATTGCCCTTTTCAATTCCTTTTCCGCTTTTTCGTATTCTTCGACAACTTCGCCCCTTCGCTGCAGGGCGATTCTCATTTCTTCTTCGAGTTTTTCGTCCTTTTGCTTGTCAGCTGCCGCTT
>JAWBPP010000069.1:0-4313 GCA_038824715.1 Candidatus Anstonellaceae archaeon | reverse complement strand
GAACCTTCTGATACGCGATATCTTTCTTCTGATACGCGACATCTTTATTGTCGATTTGACACTTCCATTGCACTCATCGCAAGAGGCATCTGCAACAAATACTTCTTCAACTGGCGCGCGATTGAGACCGCTCCTTCAGCGCTAAATGATTATTATTCAGTGATTGGAATGCCTTTCGGCGAGCCTCTTAAGGCAGACCAATTGGCCCCAGTGATTCTGAACTTGTTTCGCAGTGATTATGTAAGGTGATATGCATGGAAATGAAAAAGACTCAACGAACCGATTCGGTTCTTCAGCAGTCCATAAAAACAGGTGAAGCCAGCAAATTCAATCTGAAGGGTGCTCGCGGTCAGGTAGCCCTTTGGATGCTCACACACAGAATCGAAAGATTGAAGAACTCAATGGATGCTGCACTTGCCGCTAAAATAGCTGCAATATTGTACAAAGAGGCGGGTGAGAAAGATGCAGCACTCTTGATGTTTGTGAATGCATTACTTATATTTGAACATCTAGGATCTTCAAAAGGATTCAAAGTTAGAGATCATGTCGTCTTCTGCGAGACAGAAATTCGAGAATTAATGAAATATCTGAAGCTCGATTTCGCAGAAAGAGAATCTCGCCCGTTCGTCGAACCACCACGAGGTGCTTAGAATGGAGCGCCTCAACGCCGACTTCAAAAGAACCTGCAAAATAATCTTCGGGCAGGAGATAGGCGAGCTTTCAGAGTTTGCCCCTTACCTTAAGGAAATGATGTTCCCCCACAAGCTGGTAAAGTCTTCGGTTTCAGGAAAGCCGGTCATAGTTTCCAGCCACCACTACGCTGACAGCGCAACCTATGTCTCGCAGGACGAAGTCGAAAAGAGGAGGGTTTCCCCGCTTGACATAAACGACATAAAGGACATTGATTCCCTTTTCGAGGCTGCAAGCGAGAGGGCTGTCTTTTGCGGCAACAAGCTTTTTGGAAAAAACGTCAATGTCTCGGAGGGCGACAACATTGCAGACTGCATCGATGTGCTCCACTCGCACGACATCTACAACTCAAAATACGTCGCATACTGCTCAATTGGGCGAGTATCTGATAGCATATATGGCGTGAGCATCTTCTGGAAGTGCAACCATGCCATCCGATGCTCGGAATGCACATTTTCAGGAGCGCAGCGCTGCTTTGAGTGCTACTATTCCACAGGCATTTCTGACTCCTATTTCACCTTCAACTGCACAGGCTGCCAAAACTGCATGTTCTGCTTCAATCTCAGGGGCAAAAATTACATGGTCGGCAACCTGCAGCTTCCGAAGGAAAGATATCTGGAGCTCAAGCAAAAGCTCATCTCAGAGATGGCTGAAAAGCTGAAAGCGGACAAGCGGCTTTTTTCGATGGGCGACATTGCGCGCCTTTCTGTCGAAGACGAAAAAACAGAAGAAATCGAAATGCAGCCCAACATAATCTCAAAAGAAGTAGAATCAGCATTTGCAGCCACAAGCAGAATCCTTTTGGGCAGGGTGCACAAAAGCAGCAGGCTTGCTCCCTGGCTCATGGGGCGCCCCATTGGCAGGAAAAAAATTATCGGTGGAGGCAGCTTGCCAACCTATAAGGTGGAATCTCCAACAGGAAGGCAGATCGGAAGAGGGAGGCTAGTGACCTTTGACGAGGCGCTAAGGTCGGCTTCAAACAGCATTATAATCTCAGAAAGCGAGCTTCCTTCGCTTCATGAAATCGCAAAAAGAGCAGCGCAAAAAGCAGTATTCAGCCTCGAGTTTCTCGAAGGGCAGAACCAGAACACCGGTGAAACGGTGCTGGCTTTCAACTCGACAGATGTCTATAGGGTATGGTGGTCGCTGATTTCAAAGTCCTCTGCCTACTCCACAGTGGTCACTGAGTCAGAGCACATATTCGGCGGCTACGGACGGAACATCTTCTCAAAATTCTGCATCAGCTGCGACAACATGACTTATTCATCCAACTGCTTCGAGTGCGACTCGTGTTACAAGTGCCGCAACTGCTACTTCTGCCACAACTGCGAAAATGTAGAGGAAGGACTCTTTTGTTTCAACGCAAAAGGGCTTCGCTACGCCATCCTCAACCAGCAGCTGCCCAAAGAGGAATACTTGCGGATAAAGAAAATGCTGCTTGATTACATAAACTCAGAACTTGAGAGTAAAGGAAGACTGGCTGTGAGCATATTCAGCATGCGGCCTCCTACTTCAGCTCGCCCACAAGCTCTTCCAACAGGTCCTCAAGCGTGACCACTCCAAGGAACCTCCCCCGCTCGTCCTCCACAATTGCGATGTTCCTTCCGAGTATTTGGAGCATCTCAAAAGCGCCGCTGGCAGTCTCAGTTGACTTTATCTTGATTGGCTTCCACGCAAGCTGCCCCACTGCCCAGTCAGGATGTTCGTAAAGCGCCCTTCCAAGTATTTTCACGCTCACTGTTCCAATCACTTTCCCGTGTCTGTCAATCACCGGGAAGCGCGAGAAGTTCGCGTCCAGCGCCTTTTTGTGCGCCGCAGCCACAAGCATCTCGGCATGAAGCACAGTAACGCTGCTTCTCGGAGTCATTGCCTTGGTAACAGGCCGGTCATTGAACTCGAGCACGTTTTCAATGAGCTGCTTCTCTTTTTCCGATATGCTCTTGTCCTTTGCGCCAAGTTTCACCGCTGTCCTCAATTCTTCTTCCGTGAATTGCTCAATGCCCGTAGCGCGCGAATACACACCAGGTATGAGCTTGTTTATCTGCTCGAAAAACACCATGAGCGGATAGGTAAGGTAATAGAGGAATTCAATTATGGGCGAGAAGGTAAGTATGATTTTCTCCCCGTAAGTGCTGGCAATGCTTTTCGGGGTTATGTCTCCGAACGTAAGGAGCAGGAAGGTCATCACGCCTATTGCGATCCCAACGCCGTCCTCCCCGAAAAGCCCGATTGCCATGGAGGTTGCAATGGCTGATGCCGCTATGTTGACTATGTTGCTGCAGATGAGAAGGGTTATGATTATCCTCCTGCGGTTTGCCCGAAGCCGGTATAGGCTGTCTGAGCCCGGAAGCTTCCTTTCCATCACAGAATGCAGCTTCACCCTTGTTATGGATAGGAACGCTACTTCGCTTGCAGCAAAGAATGCGGAAAGCGCAAGCATAAGCGCAAGCAGCACGGCATCAATGTAATAATCCATGGTGACATTTCAGGGAACGCACTTAAATGGGTTGCTGCCATGGCGGCAAAGAGGAATGGAAAGAAGAGCGCCTGCTTGGCTATCCTCAGGAGCAGCCAGTGGTCTCCCCGCAATCAACACAAACCTGGCAGCTCCCGTTTTGTTTTACTTTCATCGAGCCACATGCAGAGCACTGCGCGCCTGTGAATCCCTGGGCTTTCGCGCTTTTCGCCTTCTCTTCAAAATCTTCCTCATCTTTCTCGGTAATCGTCTTTGGAGAAGATGGCTCAACCAGCCTAACCTGCGACTTTTGCTCCTCCACATGGGGCACGGGCGCTGCTGCGCCGTGGCTGTCCCCATTCACCAGCTTCACGTGCACAAAGTCCTGCCTGTTCAAATACTCATAGCCAAGCACGCGGAACACATAGTCCACAATCGAGGTGGCATTCTTTATCGCCTCATGGCCTGTCACCACGCCAGCCGGCTCAAATCTCGTGAAGGTGAATGTGTCCACAAACTCCTCCAAAGGCACGCCGTATTGCAATCCCTTGCTCACTGCAATCGCAAAGCAGTTTAGCAATGCGCGATAGCCCGCTCCCTCCTTGTACATGTCCACGAATATCTCGCCAAGCGTGCCGTCAGGGTATTCGCCGGTCTTCAAATACACCTTGTGCCCTCCCACGCGCGCCTCCTGCACAAAGCCGTGGCGCTTGGTCGGAAGCTTCCTTCGGTTTATCCTTCCCACGATTTTTGCCTGCATCTGCGCAGGCCCGAATGTTTCGTCAACATCTTCGCCCAATCCGAGCAGTTGCGCAAGCTCGTCCTCATCCACATCCGCAGTGGCATTCAGCGGCTGGGACAACTTGGAGCCGTCGCGGTAAAGCGCGTTTGACTTGAGCATGTGCCTGAAGGAAAGCATGTATGCTTCCTTGATGTCCTCTATGCTTGCATCGGCAGGCATGTTTATTGTCTTTGAAATCGAACCCGTGATGAAAGGCTGTGCTGCTGCCATCATCTTGATGTGGCCAACATACGAAATGAACCGCTTGCCTTTCTTGCCGCATTTGCTTGCGCAGTCGAACACTGCGTAGTGCTCTGGCTTGAGGTGCGGTGCGCCCTCCACAGTCATGGTGCCGAAAACATACTCGTTTGCCTCTTCAATCTGCGC
>JAWBPP010000068.1:2440-4459 GCA_038824715.1 Candidatus Anstonellaceae archaeon | reverse complement strand
AATAGGCATTGTTACCGGAAGGCCGCGCTACGAAGCGGAATTCGCTGTCAAGAATAACGGCTGGGAAAAATTCTTCCCTCCTGAAAAAATAGTGGCGCTCGAGGACTGTGAAGAAGAAAAACCCTCGCCAAAACCTCTGCTTCTTGCAATGGGAAAACTTGGGGCGAAACGGGCGATTTACGTTGGCGATACTGCGTCGGATTATGCTGCAGCTAAGGCTGCAAAGATTCCTTGCGTGATTGTTGGGAGGCAGACAAAGGGAGACTGGAATGTTGAAAAAACTGACGATATTGCGGGGCTGGTGAAATGACCAGAAAACGGATTGCAAAGATAGAACGGAACACAAAGGAGACGCAAATCAAGCTTGAAATAAACCTTGATGGCGCTGGCGAGTCAAGCGTAAGCACCGGAATCGGGTTTTTCGACCACATGCTCACTGCGTTTGCAAAGCACGGATTGTTTGACCTGTCAGTTAAGGCAAAAGGAGACCTGGAGATTGACCAGCACCACTTGGTAGAAGATGTTGGCATTGCGCTTGGGCAGGCTTGCGAAAAAGCGCTTGGAGACAAGATGGGAATAGCGCGCGCTGGAAGCTTTGCTTTCCCCCTGGATGAAACGCTGTCCGTTGTGTCAATTGATTTTGGAGGCAGGGCGCTTCTGAATTTTGATGCAAAATTCTGGAGAGAATTCATTGGGGAATTGCAGTCCGACCTCGTGAAAGAATTCTTTGCGGGCTTTGTGCAAGGGGCAAAATGCAATTTGCACATCAGAGTACTTTACGACGGCAACGACCACCACAAGTGCGAGGGGATTTTCAAGGGATTTGCGCGCGCGCTTTCGCAGGCTTGTGCAATCAACCCAAGAGTTGCAGACAAGCTGCCAAGCACGAAGGGGATGATTCAGCAATAAGGTGAAACTATGGAAAAAATGACGCGAGATGGGAACGGAAAATTCAGGATTGCGCTCCCCAACAAGGGAGCTCTTTGCCAGCCTGCGCTTGAGATGCTCAAAAAAGCAGGGTTTGCAGCAATAGACAGCCCGCAGGATGCTCTTTGCGCACGTTGCGAAGATGAGAGATTCGAGGTGCTGTTCGTGCGCGCGCAGGACGTTGGAAAATACGTTGACAGCGGAGCTGCCTATGCCGGCATAACAGGGACAGATGTCCTTGAGGAAGACGGCTCTTCTGCAAGGAGATTGATGGACCTGGGATTCGGGGGATGCGAAGTGGCTGTCGCAGTTCCGGAGGAATCGGAAATAACAGGTGTGAAGCAACTTGAGGAGAAGAAGATTGCCACCAAGCTGCCAAATACTGCTGGCAGGTATCTTGCGAAGGAAGGCGTTAGGGCGAAATTGGTGGGGCTTGCAGGCGCGACAGAGATTTCGCCTTCTGCAGGCCTTGCCGACGCGATAATCGACCACGTGCAGACAGGAAGGACGCTCAAGGCGAACAGGCTGCGCAGGATTGCCACTGTTGCAAAATCCTCCGCGTGGCTCATCGCAAGCCCCAAAGTGGAGGAAAGGCTGGAAGAGATGCTGCAGGAGATTGCGCTTTCGCTTGCAGGGGTGAAAAAAGCACAGGGGCTCAAGTACCTTGTGCTGAACGTGACCTCGGACGAGACGCTTCGCAATGTGCTGAAAGTGCTGCCTTCGATGGAAAGCCCCACGCTCCTCAAGCTTGCCAAGGAAGGCGAGTGGGCAGTGCAGACTGTTGTGCCTGCGAGGAAGATAGCCACTGTGATAAGGCAGGTAAGTTTGGCTGGAGGCAAGGACATACTCGTCATGCCGCTTGAGAAAGTGATTTAGCAGATGGATAATGACTGTATGGAAAATGGTGTGTGCAGATGGCGATTGGAATCTTGGATTTTGGATCGGCGGGGAACGTGCGTTCGGTAGCGAACGCTTTTGCGAGGATTGGAGTGGATGCGAAGCTGGTACAAAAATACGAAGGGGGATTTGACGGGCTTGTTGTGCCTGGAGTGGGTTCGTTTACGGTTGTGCCAAAAATTGCTGCTGCGCTGG
>JAWBPP010000068.1:0-2430 GCA_038824715.1 Candidatus Anstonellaceae archaeon | reverse complement strand
GGGGGGAAAAGGGGCGGTTGCCAAAATCGACGTGCCCGTGCTTTGCATATGCCTTGGCATGCAGGCGATGATGGAGAAAAGCGAGGAAGCGAAAGGCGTGGAAGGGATGGGCATTGTGCAAGGAGATGCGCGGAAGCTTAAAGGAACTGTGCGGCTGCCGCAGCTTGGCTGGAACAGGGTGATGTTGGAAAAGGAGAGCAGATTGTTTGCCGGAATTGCAGACGGCGAATATTTTTACTTTGCAAATTCTTACGCTGCGTTTCCTGATGGTGCGGATGCTGTTTTGGCAACAACTGAATATGGAGAGAAATTTGCGTCCGCAATTGCTGCGAAAAACTGGTTCGGTGTGCAGTTCCACCCTGAAAAGAGCGGAAAGGCGGGGGAAAAATTGCTCGGAAATTTCGCCAGTATTTGTAAATTATAAGGTGCTGCAAATGGGGATTGTTGTTCCATCAATAGATTTGCTTGCAGGCAGAGCAGTCAGGCTTTGCCAGGGAAAACGCGAGACTGCTGAAGTGCTAGGCGAGCCCCTGTCGCTTGCGGAAAAATATGCAAAGCTCGGATTTGAATGGCTGCACGTTGTGGACCTGGATGCTGCATTTGGGAGAAGAAGGCAGGCGAAGCTCGTGGCAGCAATAGCGAAGCGGAAAGGGAAGATGAAGCTGCAGGTGGGCGGCGGGATAAGAAGTTGCAATGCTTCCAGCGAAGCGGTGGCTGCCGGAGCGGACAGGGTTGTATTTGGCACTGCGCTGTTTGAGAGCAAGGGCGAAGTGCAAAAAGCAGCGGAGGAGCTGGGAGCGGAAAAAGTCTGGGCAGGGATTGACTTTGCAGGAAAGCCACCCTGTGCAAAAATACGGGGCTGGACGAAGGAAACGAAAATTGGTCTGGAGGGCGCCTTGCTGGCTGCAGAGGAGTGCGGAGTTGGCGGCGTGGTGATTGGCGCTGTTGATGCTGATGGCATGCAGCAGGGGCCGGATGTTTCGCTTGTTTCAGAGGCGAGAGAGTTGTTTGTGGGCGGGATTTGGCTTGCTGGGGGCATGAGGAACGCCACGGATGCAGAAAAAGCATTTGATGCCGGGGCGGATGCGGTTATTTTTGGGAGAGCGTTGTACGGAAAAGGAATTAATCTTGGGGAACTTTCATGCTTGCAAAGAGAATAATCCCCTGCATGGATTGCGACGTGCGCGAGGGCAGAGTAGTGGTGCTCAAGGGCGTGCAGTTTGGCAAGCTCCGCTACGCTGGCGAGCCAGTAGAGCTTGCAGAAGAATATCAGGACGCAGACGAAATAGTTATGCTGGACATAGGGGCAACTGTGCAGGGGAGGGGCACGTTCCTTTCTGCAATTTCCGATGTTGCTGCTGCCTGTTCCATACCGCTTTGCGTGGGAGGGGGGGTGCGCACATTTGCGGATTTTGAAGCTCGGATAAAAAACGGGGCAGACCAGTGCGCGATAAACACTGCTGCGCTTGCAGAGCCGAAGCTGGTTAGCCAGTGCGCCGAAGAATTTGGCTCGCAGGCAGTTGTTGTTGCCGTGGATGCGAAGCGCGTTGGCGGAAAGATGATGTGCTTTGCAGGTGCGGGCAAGAGGGAAACTGCATGGGAGCTGGGGGATTGGCTGCGCGAGGCGGAAAGGCAGGGGGCTGGCGAGATTTTGCTCACCTCCATTGATTGTGACGGAATGAAAAGCGGGTTTGACATCGGAATGCTGCGATTCGCGTGCGGGAAAACTGGCTTGCCGATTATTGCCTCAGGCGGCTGCTCGTCCGTTGCAGACATTATTGAAGTGTTCGGAAAGACAGCGGCATCAGGGGCGCTTGCGGCAAGCGTCTTCCATTTCGGCGAGGTGTCCGTGAAGGAGTGCAAGGAGAGACTTAGAGAAGCTGGGATAGAGGTAAGGGCATGAAATTGTGCAAAAGAAAAAAAGCAGAAAAATTTGCCGATTCGGTTTGCTACTCGAAGGACGGGATTGTTCCTGTTGTTGTGTGCGATGCTGCAGACAAGGAACTTCTCATGCAGGCATATGCCAACAGGGAAGCGATAGCCAAAACATTGACAACTGGATATGCGTGGTTCTATTCGCGCTCGAGGAAGAGGCTTTGGAAAAAGGGCGAAACGAGCAGGAACATGATGCAGGTGAAGGCAGTCGGAATTGACTGCGACAATGATACTGTGCTTTATGAAGTGGAGGTTCTTGGAGCGGGAAATACCTGCCATCTGAGCAGGAAAGGCTGCTTTGTTAGGAGGTTTGGTGTGAAGAACGAACGATTAACGATAGCGAAGCTTGGAGGAGTGATTGAAGAGAGAGCAAAGAACCCGAACAAGACGTCTTATACTGCGAAACTTCTCGGAAACAGGAAGCTCGCCTGCGCAAAAGTCAGCGAAGAGGCTGACGAGCTTGTAGAGGCAATCGCGAAAAAGGCGAAGAAAGAG
>JAWBPP010000067.1:0-4500 GCA_038824715.1 Candidatus Anstonellaceae archaeon | reverse complement strand
AGGCGCACTTTTTCGAATAGAGGAATGCGCAGCCTTCCATGCAGTCAGTGGAATCTATTATCACGGGCGCGTTCCTGTAGTTCCCGCACTTGCCTGATACCTTGTCCAAATTCGTATAAGCAACTGGGTGCAGCTTCTTCGCAAGAAGTTCGGCATCAATTGCAAGCCCTTCCAAATCACAAAGCCTGCTCATCGCGCCAATGCTTCTCATTTCGTCTTCGGTTGCCATCCTATGCTCTATCTTGAATTTTTTCAGCAGGTGCACACGATAGCCGTCTGCAACAACAGGGCTTGCGCTCAAAGGGGAGCGGGTAATGAGATTTTGCGGCACGTGCCTCTCAAGGTATTTTTCAAATGAAGCCAGGTTCCCAATGTTTTTCCCGAACAGCAAATCCGCGGCGCTTGCAAATGCCTTCTCAATGGGCTTTATGTCAAATGGCTTTTCGGCTTCTTTCTTGAATTTCAATCTCGAATCTGGCTTCATGGCAGAGCATTTCTCAAGAATCTCAAGGAGAGAAAAAACTTTCCCGTCCCTTTTCAGGGCCGAGGCAATCTCAGGCAGCAATTTCGATTTTATTGCCATGTATTTTTCGCGCGGCAAAGGGGTGTTGCCCACTGCATAAGCGCCGTTTTCCATTCCAAAACAGAAGAAGCATTCTCGGCAGTTCTGCGTTTTTGCGCAGTAGTAGCAGTCGGACAAATAGTTGACCATGTGGCACTCAAAGCAGCGCTTGATGTCGCTTCCCATGCACTTGACTGCGTGCGTTCCCCTGTCAGAGCCAAGCAGCCCGAAAACATACTCTCCGTGGCTCACATACCTTGAGTATCCGACATATTTCGAATCGGAAACGACGGTGGACTCAAGCACAAAATGGCTGTCCTGTATGTTGCTGCTCCTCTCCACCAGGCCTGACTTTCCAAGAACAACATTTCCGGTGTAAACCAGCCGCTCGGAAATTGCGGACGCGAGGCTGTCAATGTCCTTCATCTCGTTTATGGAAACAGGCGCAAATTTCCTGCCATACTCAATCTCATCGAACGCAGCAAAGCGGGAAGACAAATCATATTCATTCTGCGAAAACGAGACTTCCTTACCAGAAACGCCTGATTTTGCGTGCATTATTTTCTCGTCGTATTCGGCCAGCCACTCCGCGCAATTTGCAAGCTCTCCAGCCTCGCTTCCGAAAAGCACGCGGCAGGTGGATTTCCAAGCCTTGTTCAGGGAGTCATATACTTGAGATGCCATTCATCCAACTCCTCTTTCCAGCTTTTCGCAATTAGAGGAAGCCATGCAAACAGCCAAACTATTTTCTCTTCCCAAGGAGTTTTTCGTCAGCGCCAGAAACAGCATATATCCGTTTTGCAGCCTCTACCTTCAATGCGGCAAGAAAGCTTTTCGCCTCGATTTTTATCCCGCCGGACTCAATCGCCTGCATCACGCCCATCTGCTTTTTTGCGATTTTCTCGGCAGCATCGTCGCTGACCTTCACAACAATGCCCGGCTTTTCAAGCGCAACTTCCTCGAATGAATACAAGTCGCCGTATTTTGTCTGTATGCCAAACACGCGCCCAGCGATATAAACGTTGAGTTTTTCATCGCCGATAAGGAGCTTGGCAGTCTTAGGTATCTTCTCCTGCACATATGTCTGGTAATAAATCAGAAGCTCATCGCGAGACTGGCTTATCTTGAAAGCAAATGAAGTGGAGGCAAGAAGGATGAATGCTACTGCAAGGGCTGCGAGCCTCATGCTGGAGAATAGAAAACTGAAGTTAAAAAGAGTGCGCCTAGTTTCTGTGCCTAAAGGCTCTAGTTGATGGCAGGGCCGCCTTCGGGCCATGGATGCTCTTTACTTCAACTTGCTGCGACAGGCGCCTGCCAAGCTCGACAAACGCTCCGTTGAGCATGCTGTGGATGGCAATCCCGCGGTCCACAGCCCTTTGCTCATCCTTGTTTTTCCTCAACCTGAGCGAAAATTCCATCACATCTTTGCTTAATGTGCAAAGCGATGCAATTGCGGATAGCTGTTGTGGGCTATAACCTCCAAACGCATTCACGTTTTCCTTGCTGTCTCCAAGAACTCTAACCACCATCTCCTTCAGTCTCTCCGCGTTTTTTCCTGCATCAGCAATGCCGTGGTTCTCAAATTGCTTGACGAGCTCTTCCAAAAGAATGTTCTCAGGTGTAGTCTTATCCACAATTCCGCCTCCGCAGTTTCTGGTTTTAGGGGAGCACCTGTATTTAATCCTGTCCTCAAGGCAACCCGCCCTTCCCTTCCTTTATATTCTCGTGGAAGCGCAGCTTCCACTCGCAAGGTGCGACAGCACGCCCAAGGTTTGCTTGGAAAATCCGCGGTTTCACGTCGCGCCTTGCGACTATAAAACTTCTGAGGAAGTTTTATAAACACTTGTCTCATAATCATGCCCACTCTTCTTACTGTATATCGGTAAGATGAAACTCGCCGACACCCCCGCGCCGTACGGCTGACGGGGAAAGAAGCGCGGCGAATCATTGCTGTTGTTTGACGCGGCAATACTTAGGTTACTATATGGGCAAACGCTCAGGAAGCAAAAAGGGATCGGTGGCATTCCGCCCGAGAAAGCGCGCGGGCTCGCAGGTAGCAAACGTTGGCTACTGGCCAAACATCACCGAGAAAAAGCTCGCCGGCTTTGCAGGCTACAAGGCAGGCATGACGCACCTCACTTACATAGACGACACAGAGTCTCCGTCCAAGGGCACTGAAGTGTTCGCCTCGGCAACCGTCCTTGAGTGCCCTCCATTGGTCATCTACGGCGTGCGTGGCTACAAGAGCGGAAACCCTGTGGGTGACATGTTAACAAGCGACGAGAAAGTCCTGAAAATGCTCGGAATGAAGAAAAAATCCGACAAGAAATTCGCTCCTTCTGAAGTTGACGATGTTTTTGTTTTGTGCTTCACTCATCCCGAGGCAACCGGCTTTGGGAAGAAAACCCCTGAGAGGATGGAAATTGCTGTCGGCGGCAAGGATGTTGCCGAAAAATTCGAGTACGCAAATTCGCTTCTTGGAAAGGAAGTAAAGGCATCGGAAATATTCAAGCCGGGCGAATTTGTTGATGCAGTCATGGTTACAAAAGGCAAGGGCTGGCAAGGCGCGGTCAAGCGTTTCGGGACAGCCCAGCAGAGGCGAAAGGCGACAGGAAAGCGCAGGCACATCGGCTCGTTGGGCGCATGGCACCCGGGCTATGTGCAATACACAGTCCCAATGGCTGGCCAGATGGGCTACCACAAGAGGACTGAAATCAACAAGAGGATAATGAAGCTTGGAGCTGCATCTGAAATCAACCCGAAAGGCGGCTTCACCCACTACGGACTCCTCAAGAACGAATATCTCCTCCTCAAAGGCTCAATCGGCGGCCCGCAAAAAAGGCTCATCCGCCTGAGGCGCGCAGTCCGAAAGCAGCACGTTTCTGTCAAGGCCCCGGAAATAAAGTATATTTCACTTGAATCAAAGCAGTAGAGTTGGCGTTTATGAAAGCACAAATGTTCTCATTGGACGGAAAAATGGTAAAGGAAATTTCCCTTCCGCGCCAGTTTGAAGCAGAAGTGCGCGAGGACTTGATTTCCCGCGCCGCCATCTCCGACCAGACTCTGCGCTACCAGCCAAAAGGCAACGATCCGCGCGCCGGCATGGAAACATCTGCCCGCTACAGGGGGCGAAAAGAGGACTTCGGCTCAGGCAAGAACAGGGGAACAGCCATCCGCCCGCGCGAAGTTCTCCCGAAAGGCCGGCTCGGCAAGGTAAAGAGGATTCCTTCAGCGGTGAAAGGACGCAGGGCGCACCCGCCGCACGTCAACAAAGTGATAGTCGAAAGGATAAACAAGAAGGAATACCGAGTTGCGCTTGTCTCGGCAATTGCGGCAACCGCGCACAAGGACGTCGTAGCTGCAAGAGGGCACAAGTTGCCAGCATCTGCAAAAGTCCCATTCGTGCTTGACAATTCATTCGAGAAAGTATCAAAGACGAAAGATGCATACAGGGCGCTTTCATCGCTCATTTCCGAAGACCTCGCGCGCTGCGAAAACGGGAAAATCCGCGTGGGCATACGCGCAAGGAAGGGCGGCAAGGTCTATCCCAAGTCAGCGATAATCGCAGTTTCATCCGATGCGCCAATATTGAAGGCAGCAAGGAATATCGCAGGCGTGGACGTGGTGAAAGTCTCAGACCTCACAGTCGAGCAGCTTGCGCCTGGAGCAAAGGCGGGCAGGCTCGCGGTTTATACTGAGGCTGCGCTTGCGGAGATTGCAAAGCTTTAGTCGAACGAGCGATGGCGAACGAAAAATGAAATGATTGCGAACGAACTGTTGCATGTGATTCTCATGGCATCAATCCTTTACCCTGTGACGAACGAAAAGGCAATCGGCCTTATCGAGAACCAGAACACGCTCACATTCATAGTCGAGGCAAAGGCAACAAAGACGCAGATAAAAAAGGAAGTGGAGGACTTGTTCGAGGTCAAGGTTTC
>JAWBPP010000066.1:0-4664 GCA_038824715.1 Candidatus Anstonellaceae archaeon | reverse complement strand
ATGTCGGTTGCGCCTCTCCCTGAGGCAAACGACCCGCTGAATGCGCTCATTTTCATAGGCTACATACTGTTCGGGGCGGCAATGATACTCCTTGTGGCAAGGTTCTACAAGGGCATGGTGCTCTTCCAGCTGCTTGAGTTTCTGGTAATTTCATCCTCTTCAAGCATAGTGTTCTTCACAGTGGCGCTTTCCTTGCTGCAGATAGATTTCGTGCTTTCGCTCCTGCTAGGGATGCTGATTGGATTTGGCTTGGGAGCTGCAAAATTCTTCTGGCAGGATGTGAAAAATGCTGCGGCAATCATATCAAGCGGAGGAGTGGCCGCCATATTCGGCTTTTCTCTTGGTTTTCTTCCCACAGTTATTTTCATCATCCTTCTTTCCATCTACGATTATGTTGCTGTATTCAAGACCAAGCACATGATTGAGATGGCGCGCGAGCTTTCCACTCGCCAGCTTTCTTTTGCAGTCACAGCAAAAGAATTGCCTGCAAGGAAGGCAAACGAAAAAACAGAAGTTTATGTGGAAAGAGCGATGAGGGAAGGAGAGCGGCTGGATTTGGGAACGGGTGATTTATCTGTGCCTGCCATGATTTCAGTTTCAGCCTATCCGCTTGGGCCAAATGGCTTGGTTTACTCGTTTGCAGTTGCAGTAGGCTCCACTCTGGCACTTTACCTCCTGCTCAAGTTCGTTTCAAAACAGCGCGTCTTTTTGCCAGCGCTGCCGCCAATTTGCTTGGGAGGCATGCTTGGCTTGCTGATAGTGAAACTAGCTGGCTTCTAGATTCTAAATAGAGGTGAGATTGTGGAGAAAAACAAGTTCTATGCGGAATTGTTCGGGACCTTCATCCTGACATTCATTGGCTCCATGGCAGTTGTTTCCTTCGCAGGCACTTTGCTTGCTTTTGGCGCAGCAAACCTGCTTGCAATTGCGCTTGCTCATGGTCTCGCCCTTGCGATTGCAGTCTATGCAGTGGGGCATATTTCAGGAGCGCACGTGAATCCGGCAATAACCATCGGTTTTCTTGCTACAGGCAAGATGAAAGCAAATGAAGCCGGCTACTACGTTTTTGCGCAGCTTGTTGGGGCTGGAATCGCTGGATTGCTTGTCGGGCTTCTTGCGTCAGGCGCAGCGACAAGCGCAAATTACGGTGCGCCGTTGCCAGGAAACGGAGTGGCGGAGACTGCTGCGCTTGGATTTGAAGTTGCCCTGACCGGTTTGCTTGCATTCGTAGTGCTATCTACTGCCGCAGACAAGCGCTCCACGCCAGGCTGGCACGGATTTGCGATAGGCATGACACTTGCAGTTGCCATACTCGCAGGCGGGGCATTTTCTGGCGCCTCGCTCAATCCAGCACGCTCTTTTGGCCCTGCTCTTGCAGCATTTGCATTTGATGGAACCGGCCAGGCTATCTCGTTTTACTGGATTTATGTGCTTGGGCCCATGGTTGGCGGAGTTTTGGGCGCATTTTTGCACAAAATGACTGTTGCCGCAAAAAAATAAGGTATCAATATGGCATCTTCAAAAGAAGTGCTCGTTTGCATGAAGTGCGGTTCTGGCAATCTTGACTCACCCCCTAGCGGAATTTATTCAGCCCAGACAGCTTATGGGTTGATCGGCGCCATGAGCGGGCAAGTTCTTTGCAACAACTGTGGGAACTATGGGTTTCCCATCTTGCTCAAACATGAAAAAAGCTACTTTTTCTTTTCTGTTTTTTCAGTTTTGCAAGCATCAGCCTTTTTCAGAGCAGCTTCGTTGCCTTTCTTGACGGCATCCTTGATTTGCGTTATTATTTCCTCCACAGTTGCCTCGTCAAAACCATGCGCAAGCGCGCCCTGTTCGAGCGTTTCGTAGGCAGACAGGCCGCAGCCTATGCAGTGAAAGCCATGGTTGAACAGCACATCCACCGACTGGGGATAATTCATCACCAATTCGCCGATTTGGATGTTTTTGTCTATTTTGGGCGGCATGGATGAGCCAGTGCTGAGATGTGCTAATAAAGCTTTCTTCTCATATGAAGCTGCTACGGCGTAGTGGCACTGATTTCATGAATGAAGACGAATATTCCAAGCTGCTCGACATGGCGCACGCAGCCCTGCCGGAGAAAACTGACAGCGGCGAGCGGTTTGAAACGCCAAATATCGAATCCTTCCTTCAGGGGAACAAGACGATAATCCGCAATTTCGACCTGATTTTGCAAAAAATAAGGCGCCCGGGCGAAATGCTCACGAAATATTTCACGAAAGAGCTTGCCGTGCCTGCGACTGTTGAGGGCGGAAAGCTGGTGCTAAATGGCAAGTTTTACGAAAGGAACCTCAAGGACAAGCTGCAGGCATTCGTGGATGCCGCAGTCGTCTGCAAGGAATGCAAGCGCCCTGACACGAAGATAGTGGAAAAGGACGGCATAAAGACGCTCATCTGCGAGGCGTGCGGAGCTCGCTCGCCGGTGAGGATTTAAACAGATGATGCGGGCAAGAGCTCTCCAGCAGGATTATGAATTTTGAAAACGTGAAACGTGATTTATTATGGCAGACACAATTCCAGCAACAACCAGCCCCCCTTCAACCGGCACAGCTCCCTCTGCGCCAGGAGCGCCTGAGCAGCAGCAATTTAGCTCGGTCCGCTTGCCGCGCGAGGGCGAAATACTCGGCGTGGTTATCGGAACGCTTGGCGGCGGAAGGCTGCAGGTGCAATGCAAGGACGGCAAGGAACGGGTCTGCCGCATCCCTGGAAAAATCAGGCGCAACATCTGGGTGCGCGACAACGACATTGTGATTGTTGTTCCTTGGGAAATAGGCGGGGACAAGAAAGCTGATATAATCTGGCGCTACAACAAATACCAGGCAGAGTATCTGCGCAACAAGGGCTTCATCAAGTAGAGATCAACCTAACTGAAAAGAAGAAAGAAGAATTGACAGATTACCAGAGCCCGAGGATGGCTGCCCGCATCTCTTTCTCGCTTTTCGAGCGCTTGAATGCATTCAGTCTGTGCATAAACGCCACCTCCGAATTTTGGTGCCGCAGCAAGCTTTAAACGCATATTTTACGCACAGATGAGTGGGCATCGACATTTACCGCAAACTACGCCTTAGATGGGGCTGCGCTGAAAAACTGGCTTGCCGAATCGGAAAGCCTATTAACTACCTTCGGAGATAGCACATCATGGCATTGATGCAGTCGAAGAAAAAGCGCCCAAAGCGCGAAGACAAGATGATTCGGGCAGAAAGGAGGCTGGAATCCGACGTTTTCGATCGGCAGACTCTCCATGCAATATCTAAGCTTCGCCAGCAGGGCCTGTTTGAAACAGTCGATTACCCTGTGGCAAAAGGCAAGGAGGCGAACATCTTCTGCGGCACCACGCGTGAGGGAGGCAAGGTTGCAATCAAAATATATCGCATAGACACATCGAACTTCATCCGCATGCACGATTACCTGGACGGTGACCCGCGCTTTGCGCACACCTCCCGCCAGAGATTTGAAACAATACTTGCATGGACGAAAAAGGAATTTTCCAACCTGAAGACATTTTACGATGGAGGGGTAAAGGTCCCAAAGCCGCTTGGGTTCCTTCGCAACATAGTGGTGATGGAATTTTTCAGCGAAGGCAGCATAGCTTTTTCCACCCTTGAGCAGATGGGGAGCGAGCAGCCGCAAAAAGACTACGATTTTTTGCTTTCGCAGATAAAAAAAATCTACCAGCTCGGGTTTGTTCATGCAGACGTGAGCGAATACAACATACTTGTGACGGATGACGGGCTTAAACTGCTCGACTGCGCGCAGGCAGTGCTTCTTGCCCACCCAAGAGCAGAGGATTTCCTGCAGCGGGATGTGCAGAATCTTGTGAGGTATTTCAAAAAACAGGGGGCTGAAACGGATTTTGAGAAGGCAATGGCTTACATAAAGGACGGAAAGCCGGTGCTGCGCGGGCTTGAGGCGAGGGCTTACCAGGATGCGAATCCAAAGTGACGACAGTTGGAAGCGCGCTTTAGCTCATTTTTCTGCAATCGCCGAACTTTTTGGCATTTTGTTTTTATAGTTTCATATCATATCCCGTCTCAATGGCAATACACTTATCAGACCGCATAGCTTCAGTGAATTATGAAATAAGGGATATAGTCGCCAGAGCAAGAAAAGTGCAGGCAACCGGCAAGAAGGTGCACTGGTTCAACATTGGCGACCCAAATCAGTTTGGCTTCAAGCCGCCTGAATGGATAACTTCGGCAATCAAGGAAGCGCTTGGCGACCCGAAATATTCGGCTTACTGCCCCTCTGAGGGCGACCCTGAGCTTCGCGAAGCAATCGGAAAAATAGAGAGCGTGCCGGCAGACTACGTTACCATCCACAGCGGACTTTCAGAGGGTATTGACTTTCTTTTCCAAGCGCTTGTGAATCCCGGAGAAAACATCCTGCTTCCAAGCCCGAGCTACCCGCTTTACAATTCCAAGCTTCGAGTGAATGGCGGAATGGACAATTTCTACCAGACCGATGATGAATTCGTTCCAATCGTGGATGATTTGCGCAAGAAGATTAATCCCAAGACAAAAGCGATAGTCGTAATCAACCCCAACAACCCTACTGGCGCAGTCTATCCGCGCAAAATCCTCCAGGAAATAGTCAATATAGCAGGTGAGCACAAACTCCCGCTGATTGGAGATGAAATATACGAC
>JAWBPP010000065.1:0-4687 GCA_038824715.1 Candidatus Anstonellaceae archaeon | reverse complement strand
CGCCTTTGTCAATGGAAACGATGTGCTGTGCAAGGCGAACCATGTAATATGGAAGACTGGCGTGGAGATGCCTCAGAATCCTGATGGCGAGCTTCTGCCGCAGGTATTCGTGCATCTCGGACGATTCGGAGGCAGACGCCGGGTATTCCTGCCTGATTGCAGAAAGCATGGTGTTTTCCGATTCCTCGCTTAGAGCAAGTGGCAGGTTCCTCCCAAGCACATTGGTGATGGTGCCGCTGAACAGCTCTTCTGAAGCAAGAGTGTGCAGGAAATGCGAGGTGGTCATGTCCTTGTTCTTCATCCTTTGCGCAATCTCGTTGTATTTTTCCCTGTTGGCAGTAGCTTTTGAGAATATTTCTTCGTATAGCCTGCCGAGCCCGACGTCGGATTGCCCGCTTCCCAGGATTTCTGAAAGCTCGTATTTTTTCCCATACAGCTCTTCCTCGATGCTGCCCGGGATTATGGTTTCCGAGAAAACAGGCGCGAACTTTTCGTCGTAAGGAAGCGGGCTTTTCAGCTCGACTTTGAGCTGCCTGTTGAGGAAATGCAGGTTGAGGAAGCTTGCCTGCGAGCCTTTCTCGCCAATCTCCTCGGTGAGCCAGTATTTTACCCGTATGCTCTGGTTCCTAAACCCGCTTGACAGAAGAGACTTGGCATCAACCTCGAGGTCAAAGCCCTTCTGGTCAACGTAAAGAAGAGAGGAGATTTCCTGCATTATCTCATCTTTGATTGCCGGCACTTCGCCGAACATCCTGAAGAGCCTGGAATTCTGCAGCAGGCAGTCTCGCATGCTGGATTCGTATTTGCCTGCGTCAAGCTGGCCGCGCAGCATCATAAGCGACACAATCCTGGTGAAATAGGCATCTTCTATGTTTGGCGAGATTAGCTCCCTTTGCTTGTAGCTGACATGGCTTTTGGTGGATGCATAAACCTCTTCCAGCCGCTCTGCAGCAAGAGGCGAGACCGCCCGAAGCTGGTCGATTTTTTTCAGTATTGCGCTCTCGTTCGAAATGCGCGAGTGCCTGTATTTTGCCCTGACCGCCTTCACGCCTTCAACCAGGCGGGTGATGTCCTCGTCCTCTTTTGTTGCCCTGTGCACAAATGCAGTGATTTTTTTTCCAAGCGCTTTTGCAGCCTTGCCCGACTTGAGGCTTTGCACTATCGAGGGGTTTTCCATGAACCTGTTCCAGATGTCTATTTCCTCAGTCTTAATCGAGCAGAGGTTGACCGCTATGTTTGCCAGCGAGATGAACATGTGCTTCCTGTAGGGCATCTCGTGGTGGAACTCCTGCGCGATTTTCTCGAGCCTGAGAAGCTGCTCGAGTATCTTCTGCCTTTTTTCGGCAAGGTCGCATACGCCTGACAGCCAAATTTCGGCATCGCTGTGCACCCAGGACTTCATTTTTTTCATCTGCGCATCAGCGCTGTCCACCAGGCTCATGGTAGCAAGCATTGCCTTGTCAAACGACTCCATGGTGGAGAAGAAATGCTCCTGCTTTTCGGACTTGGAATACGCGAGCCCAAGGAAGCTTTGGAGCTCGTCGAATGCCTCCTTGGTAGTTTGCTCAAGAAGCTCCACGCCAAGCACGCGGGGAAAGACGCCAAGCGCATACTCCCTTGACCATTCGGCGATGAATTCCCTATTTTGCTGCCCGTTCGGCTTGAGGAGGATAGCAAGCTCTTCACGTGAAAGAGGCCATGCTGCGGCCGAGCCCACAACCGAGCTGACGGTCAGGCCCCCCTCTTCCTTTGAGAGAGATTCCCGCCTTTCGCGCTCTGAGCTGATAAGTGCTGAAACCGACGCTGAGATGTCCTTGAATATTGCCTGCATTTTCGAGAACTTTGCCCTGTCGCTGCCACACATCTTGTAGAGCAGAGATTCCCTCCCGTCCTGCTCGGAGCGGGCTGCGTTGAGAAGCTCGGTAATCGCAGACCTTGCTTCGGGGGATAGCCCCTTGTTTGATTTGTAAGCCGACTCGAGAAGCTCGATTGCGTCCTTGAAGCGCATGGGATGGTTGATTGGCTGTATATGCGGGCTTCCGCCAGATGCCTCCAGCGATTTTTGCGCTTCTGGAGATTTTGCCTTGCGCCTGAAAGAGGCCACTGCTATTTCCTTTCCGTTATGCTGCCCCCACACAAGCCGCAAGCCTATGGTGTCGGAGATTTTGAGCGAGCCGTGGATGAACTTTGTCTTGCCGCCCTCGAGAGGCTCAAGGAGGAGAGTGAAATCTCCTTTTTTTATTGAAGGATCGGAAAGCAGATTTTTGGCAACATGGTAAGCCGCAAGCAAAAGCAGCTTGTCTTTGTATTGGACAAAGCTTTTCAGCAGAACTTTCGAGCGCGAGAAGAGCTCTGCTGAAGGCTTGGAGACTGCAGATATTTGCTGCGGCTCTTTCTCAGCTTTGAACATGATAATCTGTTATAATTAGTGTTAATTAATTTATAAAGCTTTGTTGCTGCTTGCTAGCCCGAAGATGGCTCGACCAGCTTTACGAACCCTGGCTTCACTTTGTAAAGCTCACCCTTGTAGATTAAGTCGTCAATCAGGCGGCGGGCAGTGACTTCATCTACGTTCTGCGTGGTTGCCTGCTCCACGAGCCTGTTTATCTCCACTACTCCAAGCTCCTTTTGTATGCTGGCAGCCAAGTTAAGAAGCGTGTTAATCTTGTCCACCTGTGACTTTGGCCTGCCAGTGGCAAGTATGTCTATGTCGAGCTTGCCAGTCTCTCTGTCGCGGCTCACCTTGTCAAGCACATAGTTGGTAAGGCGGATGGCGCGCTCGGCATCCGAAAGCTCCACCACGCCGGAAAGGCGTATTTTCGCCGACGCTTCTGACATGCGGACCAAGCCTTCGATTTGCCTCGGCGTGATTGGCACCGCTCCTTCTGCCTTTCCCCGCCTGCGAAGCTCCACATAATATTCCTTGATCTTTTCCATCGCCTCTTTCGAGAGCACTGGCTTTACATGCTGGCGCGCGTAGGAAACGTACTTGCGCAGGAATGAGGATTCTATTTCCGTCCGCGCCTCGCCGTCAGCCATTTTTGCGCCCTCGCGGTGGATGGTGAGTATATGCTGCGCAAGCGCCGAGTCCTTTGCTTCGTCCATGACATCCATGATGGGAAAGATGAGGTCAAAACGCGAAAGTATTGTAGGAGGGATGTCGAACTGCAGGCCCGGAAGCTTGTTGGGGTCGAACCTGCCGAACTTCGGGTTGGCTGCTGCGAGAATAGATGTTTTTGCCTTGAATTTTGCCACGATTCCCGCCTTTGCGACACTGACAGATTGCGACTCCATTACCTCGTGCATTGCCGCCCGCTCGTTGTCGTCTATCTTGTCGAATTCGTCCACGCCGGCTATCCCGCCCGAGGCTATCACAAGCGCGCCTGCCTTGAGCGTCCAGCCTCCTTCGCCAAGTTCGTCTTTTTCTGCAGCTGCGGTAAGACCGACGCCTGTCACCGATTTTCCTGAGACATAAATGCCCTTGGGCGCAACCGACTGTATGTACTGCAGGAAGCGGGTCTTTGCCGAGCCAGGGTCACCTATGAGCAGTATGTGTATGTCGTCGCGGATGGGCGCGCCTCCGGGCATGCATTTCCCAGGAGAGCCGCCGAACAGCTGCAGCGAAAGCGCCTCCTTTACCTCGGAATGCCCGTAAATGCCGGGCGCAATTGCATCGCGCATCTTTTCGTAGAGG
The DNA here is from genome assembly GCA_038824715.1 of Candidatus Anstonellaceae archaeon. GTDB lineage: Archaea > Micrarchaeota > Micrarchaeia > Anstonellales > Anstonellaceae > UBA10161. The sequence goes on along the minus strand of JAWBPP010000065.1, from coordinate 993 downwards.
CGCGGGTCGGCTGCAAGCTCGCGTATCTTCTGCTCGTCTTCCTTGGTAGTCTCGATTTCCTCGAAATCGCGCTGCGTTTTTTGCGCCGAGACCACATCAATGTAGCGGGTGTAGATTTGCGCGGATTCTGACTTTGCCTTCTCTTTTTGCGGCGGGCGCAGGCGCATGACGCCGATTATCTCTATCGTTTCGCCGGGCGTTATCTTGTTTACCAAGTCGTCTTCCAGCCAAAGCTGTATGGTTGCCGCAGGCGAGCCTCCCTTGAGGCGCTCCAGAAGCTCCTGAGCCTCTGCGTGCTGCACGTCCACGAAATAGGAGAGCTCCTCCTCGAGCTTGAGCGCGCGGCGCTTGCACTCTGCGCATACCTGCGGCACCTGCGTGTTTTTCGTCACTGGCACCTTCATCTGCGCATCGCACATCTGGCATTTGTAGACTGCCATTTTCACCTTGTGCATTATGGGGCCGCGCTTGATTATCACGCCCTTTACCGAAATGAGCTCGCGGATGTTCTTCGAGCTTATGTCCTGTATGAGAAGGCCGGAGTCAGGGAGGTTGAAGAAGCGCACGTGCGGCTCGAATGATACGTCCGGGTGCGCGGTCTTGTAGGTTATCTCCTGGCCGGAAATGAGCGCCTGCTCGGCGGCACGGAGCATGGTGTCAGGCTGCTTCACAAGAAGGTCGGCAAGCTCGCGGTCGTATTTTTCAAGCTCCTCGTAATCGATAAACAGGCTTTTTTGAGACGGATATTCGCCCAGAAGGCGGCCTATTTTCTCCTGTAGGGCAGCGGAATAGAAATCCTCGAATTTTTCCACGTAAGGTGAAATGTCGATATCGGAAGGCATCCCACAAGCCTCTCCCGTTCTTCAGGGGGAGAGTTAAGCTACGCAGCATTATATATTAGTTTCTGGACTATGCTGCTGGTGGTTTTCTGAAAGATTACCCGTCGCTATTGTTCAAGGCCGGGCTTTGCTGCCTTGCGCTTGCCATCCTGCT
>JAWBPP010000064.1:0-4764 GCA_038824715.1 Candidatus Anstonellaceae archaeon | reverse complement strand
GAACCGCGTCATCTCCCGCAAATACGGCTCTCAAATCACAGTCGACTTGAATTTTTTCCAGCTTGCATCTGGACTGAAAGCGGCTGGCTTCCAGGCGGCAGCAAAAAAGCAGAAAGCTTACGCTGAGGGCGTTCTTGGCATTTCGCTTAGGCTTTCTCACACAAAATTAGGCCTTGATTACATACGGATGAACTCGAAAGGCGTCAATATCTCGGAAGATGACGGATTCTACCATTTGAGGATTGGGAGGTAGGGATATGAAGCTCACAGCAGCACAGCGCGCCAAGCTCTCATCACTCACGCCGTTCCAGCGTTCTGTTCTTCTTGCCTGCGCAAAAATCCCAAAAGGGCAGACAAGAACATACGCGCAGCTTGCTCGGGCAATAGGCAAGCCAAAAGCAGCCCGCGCAGTCGCAAACGCGCTTGCCGCAAATCCGTTCGCGTTTGGGCGCGAACAGCCTTCCCCTCGCTCGCGGGCTCGGAAAAATCCGCCTGCGCCTATGATTCCGTGCCATCGAGTCATCCGCTCAGATGGCTCGCTCGGCGGTTACTCTGGACAGGGCGGGATGAAAACAAAAGCACGGCTTCTTCACACGGAACGGAAAACAAACATTTAAATACAGTTTCATACACTTTTTCATCTGTTGTGGGAGATACATTTAATAACAGGAAACAGAAATCTCAGCACTCTTCCTAGATGACGTTATGTCTTCTTTGGATTGCTGAGGTGCATCATATGAGTTTGAGACCAGCCAAAACTTGCAGGACGCTTGAAAAGACGGCGTGGGCGCGCTATTCGAAGAAAAAGCCGCGTAAATCGTTCGTAAAGGCAATGCCCCATCTCTCGCTTCTGGTTTACGAGATGGGCAACCGCAAGCAGCCTTTCGACTATACTTACGAGCTTGTGGCAGAAGAGCCAGTGCAGCTTCGCGACAATTCGCTTGAGGCAGCGCGCCAGGCGGCGAACAAGTACCTCGAGAAAGTCATCCCCAATATGTACTTCTTCAAGGTTCGAGTTTACCCTCATAACGTAATCCGCGAAAACAAGATGATTGCAGGTGCCGGCGCCGACCGTCTCCAGAAGGGGATGCGCCTGGCATACGGCCGCTCGACTGACCGCGCAGCAAGGATATACTCAGGGCAGGCGGTCTTCACCGTGCACGTCGCAAAACCGAATGCCTCACACATAGAGGAGGCCTTCAGGCGCGCGAAAAGGAAGATGTCAGGAAGGTTCCGCATGGTGCAGACTGCTTACGCCGGGAATAACTAGGGGGGCTTATGGAGGAGAGCATAAAAACGCAATTCGACGACCTGCTTGCCTCCTTGAAATTCGCAGGCGGGCGCCCGATAAGCGTGCATTCCCTCTCCTCTTCTTGCGGCATGCCAGAGAAAGCTGTGCTTGACTGGCTGCATGTGCTTGAGAAAAACGGCCAGGTTCACCTAGAAAACAGGATAAGCGGGATTTTTGCTTCCTGGACTGGCGAAATAACACTTGAGCCTAAGGCAAAGAGCGCGGAAATGCCTCTTCGCACACTGCCTTCGGCATCAACAGCGCCATCATATTCGCCTGATTCTGCAATCGAGCGCGCGCATGAAATTGAAATCGAAGCCAAAAAATCCAAAGGGCAAAAGATTTCCGAGCCGCAAGAAAATCAAGCGCCTTTGTCTGTGCCTGAAATTCCGGCTGCTGCGCCTGCCCCGCTAACCCTCAAAAAAGAGCACAAAGTCCTCCTTCAGGAAGTGGACGCAGACCTTGCGACAATCGGCAAACAGATCGAGCAAGTGGAATCCATGATTGCCAAGCTCAAGGAAGCAAAAAAGCAGAAAGCTGCGGAAAAGAAAAAAGAGCAGGAAACAGCAAGCGTTTCAAAAAAGCCCGTCGAAATTCCAGCTCCAGCTGAAGAGGAAAAAAGTTCCAAGCTTCTTGAGGAAGTGGAAAAGGAAGTTCTTTCGCACGAAGTCGAAGAGGAAAGCGGCGAGCTTGGAATTGAAGAGGCAGATGTGTTTGAGCCTGAAAAAAAGCCCCTCGAGCAAAAACAGCCATTTGACCTTGAGATAAAGCCTCTTGGAAAAGAGCCGGAAGAAGACGTAGTTCGCATTCCAACGCTTTCATATATACGCGCCAAAGAGGCGGCAAGGAAAAAATCCAAAGTGGCAAAAATAAAGCGCCCTGAGCCTGTCCAAGTGGCGAGTGTTTCGCTCCAATTCTCAGACAAGCTTGCAAGGCAAATCAAGAGAATAATCAGGCAGACGCAAGAGATAGAGCGGCTCCGCATGGAAAAGGAGAAGCTTCTCACAGAGCACTATCTTCCAATGCAGCGCAGGCTGGAATCGGAAATAGAGACGATTTCAGACCGTGTGCTTCGCATGGAGAAAAACATAATCGGCCTGCACCAGCGTGCATCCGACCTCCCAGGCAAAGTCACCGAGGTTGAGAAGCTGCAGATTTCCAGCCTGAAAGCGCACGGCCAGATGCGCCGTGCATACGATGAGGCGTCAGCGCTCATCGAAGAGTCCAACAGGTTGCTTTCAGATGAGCGCGAGAAAATGGAAATGATTGCAGAGCAGTCGCGCCAGGAAATCGCCTTGCATAAGGCAAAAACAATCGAGCTTGAAGGGGTGCTTTCGCACATTTCGCAGATGGAAGAGGAGGCAAGCAACAAGGTGATTGCAGCGCGCGCCGCGCTTGCAGAACAGGCGGAGCGGCTTGCCTCTGCAGAAAGCTATGCAAAGGAGCTTTCTTCTCTCAAGGATGAAATTGCAAACAACGTTAATGAACTCAAGCGCGACATCTCATCCACAAAAGGAATCCTCACCACTCTGGAAAAACAGATGGAACAAATGCGCCAGGTGGAACTTTACACGGAATCCATCCGCCAGGACTACGACAAGAAAATCAACGAGCTTGGCGATTACATTCGCCATGGCAACGAGGAGTTCGACACCCTTCGCGAATCCGTGGAGGCGAATTTCGTGCGCCGCTACCTGCGCGAGCTTAGGCAGCTTACTGACAGCTACACCTTCGAGTTCAACCAGGTGCGCCAGTCTGAAAAGGACATTGAAACGCGCATCGAAGAGGAGAAAAAGAACCTTGAGCAGCTTCTTGAAGAGGGCAGAAAGATATCTTACTTGTATGAGCTTCAGGCAAAAGAGCCAGCTGGCGCGGAAAAATTCGAGCAGCGGGGAGAAACCTTCCGCTCTGTTCAGGAGCTTTCGTCCAAGCGCTCGCAGATTGAGCAGCTGATTGCGCAGGTTGTTGGAAAAAGGAGCGACTACCAGCCGAAAAAGGAAGGGGCAAATGTTACAGTTTCAGCTCCGAAAGTTTCCAAGTCGCAAAAGCCAAAAGCGAGCAAGGCAAAGGCGAAAGGAAAGAAGGGGAAGAAATAGGAAGGCAATTCCAATGAAGATGGAAGCAGAACCTATGGGCCACGCGGAATCTATCGTCTGCATGCTTGAATGGAGCAGCAGGCCTCCGATCTAGAGCATTTATAAATATTTATCCTTATATCAACGCCTACAGCGGCTTTTCCCGCCGTTAGACCATTTCCGCACCCGCGGCAATGGGAGGGAACTGAAATGGACAAGAAGAAGGTTATCGAAGCCATATCAAAAGCGCTGGCGGACAAAGGCTCGCGCAAATTCACACAATCGCTAGAGTTCATAGTGAACTTCCGCAACATCGACTTTGCCAAGGCTGAAAATCGCCTGAACCTTGACATCTCCCTTCCGAAAGGCAAGGGCAAGGAGCAGAAAGTCGTGGTTTTTGCAGACTCACAGGCGGCGCTTGACGCGAAAAACGCTGGCGCGACCGAAGTCATTGACATAGGCGGAATAACGAAACTTGCAGGCGACAAACACAGGCTCAAGGAGCTTGTGAAAAGCTGCGAGTTCATCGCCCAACCGAACATGATGATGCCGATCGGCAAAGCACTTGGTCAAGTCTTGGGCTCTCGAGGCAAACTCCCGCGCCCCATAACCGGCAATGTGAAGGATGCCATCGAACAGGCAAAGCGCCGTGTCCGCATGGCGTCAAAAGGCAAATACCTTCCGGTTGCACAGTGCATAATAGGGAGCGAGGCAATGTCTGCTGACGACCTCGCGGAAAATTTCGACGCGGTTTATGAAAAGGTCAAGGCAAAAGTCCTTGAGCCGAACATAAAGTCAATATTCGTAAAGCTTTCCATGGGCAAGCCCGTGAAAGTGATGTAGTTTTTCACCAGGTGTTCTTATGACTCGCAAAAAAATGAAGGGCGGAAAGGAGAAGAAGGAGCGCGTCTCGCTAGTTGCAAAGAAGGAAAAGGTGCTCTCAGTTTCAAAAGTCGCAGGCAAATATCCGGTTGTTGCGCTCCTGAACATCCGCGCGCTTCCAGACAGGATTCTGCAGTCCTCAAGGAAGAAGCTCCGCGGCGAGGCGGAATTTTCCGTAGCAAAAAACAGCGTGCTTTCCCGCGCGCTCCAGTCCAGTGGAAAAGGCGCACTCGCAGAGCACCTTGATTTTCCGACAGCTATCGTATCCACAAGCAAGACGCCTTATTCGCTCTTCAAGTTCTTCAAGGACAACAAGGTGAAGGTTGCCGCAAAGCCAGGGCAAATTGCTCCCTTCGACATCGTTGTCCCTGAAGGTGAAACTGACCTGCTTCCGGGCCCGGCTCTATCCGAATTGAAAAGCGCAGGAATCAACGCACAGATAAAGGCTGGCAAAATCGTGGTTGCGAAAGACTCGGTTATCGCAAAGGCAGGCACGAAGATTTCCGACGCAGTTTG
>JAWBPP010000063.1:0-4949 GCA_038824715.1 Candidatus Anstonellaceae archaeon | reverse complement strand
CTCTGAACCTATCTTTCCCATGCCCAAACTCTCTGCAAAACAAGCGCATCCTTCTCTATGAGCGGGGACTCGCAAATCACAGTTCCGCTCCATCCGTTCTCCTTCCATGCAGAGGCAAGGGGTTCAAACGGAGGCGAATTCGAGGCAACAGGCAAATGGTTCCTCTCGCCCCTGTCCGAGAATTCAATCCCTGAAAAATGGCAGTGGAAATTCTTTGCCGCTTCGCTTCCGAGCCCTTTCTCCACCCGCTCCAAAATTGCCAAGTAATCCTCTTTCGTTTTCAGGTTTTTCTCCCTTGCATGGAAGTGCGCATAGTCAATTACTGGCGCCACCTGCTTCAATCCGAAATGCTGCGCAAGGTCGATTATCTCCTCGAGATTTCCATAAGCGCTTTTCTTTCCAGTAAGCTCAGCCCCCAAGACAACTCCCTTTATCTTCCGCTGTTCCATCTCGGCCAGGCAGTTCTCATAAGTTTCATAAACAAGCTTCTTGCATTCGGACACAGGCCGTTCCATGTAAAAGCCGGTATGAATTACGATTGGCGAAGCCCCTAGCCATTCTGCTGCCTGCGCTGTTGCAACAATGTAGTTTATCGACGCATGAATCTTCGGCTTCTCCTTTGCGCACATGTTTATGTAGTAAGGCGCATGGCAGGACAATTTTACGTCGTTTTTCCTTGCAATTTCGCCTGCTTCCCTCGCTTTCTCTTCCTTCATGTTCACGCCGTGCACGAACTCGACTTCCATTGCGGACAAGCCGAGCCTGCGGCAGTAGGCAATGCCTGCAGCAGTCCCTCCTTCCCCGGGCGTTTCAATCGGAATGCCTGCAGGCCCGAACCTCACATCCATCTTCACACCAGCTTCTGGTCTTCCTCACTCAATTTCTTCCCCAAATGCCTGTAAATCGCAAGCTTTAGCACCTTGAGCGGCAAAAGCGCGCACTTCAGCCGCGTGGGGCCTGGGTCGATTCCAAGCAATGAAAGGACGCGCTCCTTCTTCATCACTCGCGCCTCCTCTAGTTTCGCTCCTTTCGCTTCTTCAGTGAGCATGGAGGCAGAGGCAAGGCAGATGGCGCAGGCAGAGCCTTCAAATCGAATATCGCTTATCTTCCCTTCGGAAAACTTCAACGTCATCCCTATTTCGTCGCCGCATAAGGGATTGCTGTCATACGCTTCTGAATCTGGCTTTTCCACCCTGCCCCTATTCCGAGGGTGCTTGTAGTGGTCGAGTATATTCTCGCGGTACATGTCGGATGCGGACATAGGAATTACCCAAGAATTGCGGCGGCTTTTTTCATCGCCTCAACCAATCGGTCAGCTTCCTCCTCGGTATTGTAGAGGTAAAAGCTCGCCCTTGCAACAGCAGGCACGCCAAGCAATCCCATGAGCGGCTGCGCGCACAAATGCCCTGCGCGGATTGCAATCCCTTCCGAGTTTGCGAATTCCCCCAAATCATGCGCGTGTATTTTTCCAATGTTGAATGAAACTATGCCGCTCCCGCTTCTTTTCGGCCCGTAGAATCGGATTCCCTTAATGCTTTCCAGCTCCTTGCGCGCGCAAGCAGCAAGTTTTTTCTCATGTTCTCCAATTTTTTCCATGCCAACTTTCTGCAAGTAATCAATTGCCGCAGCCAGCCCAACTGCGCCTGCCACATTGGGCGTCCCTGCCTCGTATTTGTAGGGGGGCGAATTCCATTCCGCCGAGTCAAAGCTGACTGATTTTATCATGTCCCCTCCGCCAAGGAAAGGTTCAAGCTCCTCCTGCAGTTCTTTTTTCATGTAAAGCACTCCAATCCCTGTGGGGCCAAGCATCTTGTGCCCGGAAAATGCAAGGAAGTCGCATCCGATTTTCCTGACATCAACTTGCATGTGCGGCACAGCCTGCGCGGCATCAATACAAACCAGCGCGCCTGTTTTTTTTGCCATCTTTGCCAGTTTTGCAGAATCGTTAGGCGCACCAAGCACATTCGAGGCAGCTGTAAATGAGAAAACAAATGGCTTCTTCTCTAGTTCTTCCTCAACATCTTCGTTGCAAAGCGCGCCGTAACTCCGCAGTTTTACGTACCTGACCTTCAGCCCCCTGCGTTTCGCCTGAAGCTGCCACGGCACAATGTTCGAGTGGTGCTCCATCTGCGTAAGAAGGATAATGGAATTCGGTTTTGCCTGCCTGCAGGTTATGTCAGCGACAAGATTCAGCGACTCCGTAGCGTTCCTGGTGAAAATTATCTCTTCAGGCTTTGCGCCAACAAACTCAGCAACCTTTTTCCTTGCTCCCTCATACGCATCTGTCGCTTCAGCAACAAGCGAGTAATTCCCCCTGTGAGGGTTGGCATTGGCATTGCGGTAATATCCGCCCATCGCCTCGATCACCTGCACAGGCTTCTGCGTTGTCGCGGCATTGTCCAGATAGGCAATCCGCTTGCCATTCATCTTGCGCGACAAGATGGGAAAATCAGAACGAATTTTGTCAACATTTAGCATATCCACCAGCCAAATATGCGGTCGGCAACTCCGGCTCGCACACATAAGGCAGCCAATCAGTCCCTTGGGAAGATTTTAAGGGCATCGGCTTCAAGCTCGGTCTTGAGGTTCTCAATGATTGCAGGGGAAATATCGCTTTTGTTCAGCAAATCCTGCAGGAAACCCTGCAGCACAAGCAGCCTGCTTTCGCTTTCACCAACTCCTCGAGAGCGAAGGTAGAACAATTCCTCGTCTTGAAGGGGGGTCATTGCAGAGCCGTGCCCTGCGGCAACCTCTGCGTTGTGCACAAAGAGCATGGGTATTACTTTCGAGACGGATTTTTCTGAAAGAAGCAGGCTCTTTGCAAGCAAGTGCGTGTCGCTTCCTGGAGCCGACTGCTCAATAGTGACCTTCCCTTCAACATCAACAAAGGAATTGCCTGCGGTTGCATACTTGAAAATCGAGCGCGAATATGTGTCTGGCGCAATGTGCCGGTGGTCAGAGTCCTTGTAGAACCTCTGCTTGCCCTTTGCAAGGCTGACCTCATAGTGCTCGCAGCGGCTCCCTCTCCCTTCCTGCAAGAATACAACTTTCTCGCGCTTTTCCGCACTTCCCATGTTGGAATTGAGGAACTTGAGCTGTGCACCCTCCCCCAGCCGTGCCACCATCCAGGCGCTGCTTTTTGCGCTCTCCGAATTTTTCTGGGCAAAGCAGCACTGCACAACTGCGCCTTTGGACAGGAAAAGCGCCCTTCCCTCATCAGAATCAACTTCGTATGATGTCTTAAGGAAAACAGAGGACTCGGAATCTTTACCGAAAACGAAAAAGGTCGCAAAGCCCTGGGTGGGCTTGCCCGAAATCTCAATCGAAATTTCGGCCTTTGCACCAGCCTCAACAAAAATTACATTGCCTTCCTTTTTTTCGTTCGAAAGAAATTGCAGGTATTCCTTCGGTTCCTTTCCAGTCGGGAGCGCGCTCAGCAGCTTCGCAAACTCTGGGAGCTTGGCAGCTTCGCTGTAGGGGAGAATCTTCGCGCCACCAGTTATCTTGCTGCTAATTTTCACTTCAACTACCTATCCTACTGGGCCTTCCATCTCCATTGAACCCTTTTTGCTCATCTCGCTCGCAAAGGCAGCAGCTCGCTCGATTTCGCAAAAAGCCTTCACGGAAAACTTCATCCTACTGAACCCTCCATCTCCATCTCAATCAACCTGTTCATCTCAACAGCATACTCAAGAGGCAGCTCTTTCACAATCGGCTCGATGAACCCACGGACAACAAGCGCAAGCGCTTCCTCTGCATCAATCCCTCGGCTCATCAAATAGAAAAGCTGCTCTTCCGAAATCCTGCCTACTGACGCTTCATGCCCAATCACTGCATCTTCAGTCCGAATGTCCATCACTGGAATGGTTTCAGCTTTCGAGTCGGAATCCGAAATTATGCTGTCGCATCGAACATTCGCTTTCACTCCTGTGCATCCAGCGCCCACGGTGAGCATGCCCCGGTAGCGGACCGTTCCTCCTTTCTTGCAAATGCTCTTTGACACAATCTTCGAAGAAGTATTCGGTGCCATGTGGAAGATTTTTGCGCCGGTGTCCTTTACCTGCCCCTCACCAGCAAGGGCGATATTCAAGTGTTCAGCCCGTGCCCCCCTGCCAAGCAACATGCTGCATGGGTAAAGCATGGTAACGCCCGACCCGAGCGTTCCGCCCACCCATTCCATGACGGCATTGTCATACACGACCGCCCGCTTCGTATTCAAGTTGTACACGTTCTTGCTCCAGTTCTGGATGGAGGTATAGCGCACTCTCGAACCTTTGTGCGCGAATATTTCCACAACAGCAGCGTGCATGGAATCCTTTGTATAGTGGGGCGCGCTACAGCCCTCAATATATTGCACCTGCGCCCCTTCCTCGGCGATAATCAGCGTGTGCTCGAACTGCCCAAAGCCCGGGTAATTCATCATGAAGTAAATCTGGAGCGGCATGGGCACGGTTACATTTTTCGGGACGTAAAGGAAGCTCCCTCCAGACCAGAACGCGCCGTGAAGCGCAGCAAACTTGTTGTCAGTTGGCGGCACGCACTTGTTCATGAAATATTTTTTCACAAGCTCCGGGTATTCGCGCACAGCAGAGTCCATGTCAGTGTAGATGACTCCCAGCTCCGAAATGTTTTTCCTAAGGGACTTGTAAAGCACTTCTGAATCGTATTGCGCGCCAACGCCTGCCAAAAACTTCCTTTCGGCCTCGGGGATTCCAAGCTTCTCAAACGTGTCCTTTATTTCCGTGGGCACTTCCTCCCAGGTATTGGCCTTGTACTCCTTTCCCTTGGGGCGCACAAAGCCGACAATGGCGTTGAAATCCAGCCGCGACAGGTTTGGTCCCCATGTGGGCACTGGCTTGCTTTCAAATATCTTGAACGACTTTATTCGGTGCTCCCTCATCCAGTCTGGCTCCTGCTTGAAGTCCGATATTTCCTTCACAATGTCAAGC
>JAWBPP010000062.1:0-5038 GCA_038824715.1 Candidatus Anstonellaceae archaeon | reverse complement strand
AACACTTTCTATTTATGCGTATTCGCTTTTGTTCGAGGGAAGAATTGAGGCGAGGAAAAAGAATAGCGGAGGGTGAAATGGATGGGATGGTTTGATTCGATTCGGGAAAACCACTTTGCCATGATGGCAATATGCTGCATGCTGCCGGTTGTTGTGATAATTGGCGCGCAGGCAGCAGGGATAACCGGCTGGTGGCTCTTTCCGCTTGCTGCGCTGCTTTGTGTCGGCAGCCATGTGCTTATGATGGCGCTGCCTGGCAAAAAAGGGGGAAAATCATGCCACTGAAAGAAAAATAGCTGGATAACATGCGGAGGCGAGGGAAATGCCACTGAAACTTGCAAAAAATATTTGGGAACCCCACCGGGGCATCATTGAAACCGTTTTCTGGATTGCGGTTTTCGGCGTTGCGTACATTGTGATGCAGAAGGTGATGCACCCTGGCTGGACGTTCTTCGGGATTTGAGGAGGTGTTGGCGTGGGTTGCTGCGGAGTAGGGAACTCGGGTGGCTCGGGCCATGCTGGGCACGGAAGCTCTGGCACTGACACTGGAAACGGAGGAGGAAAAACAAACTGGGTCCAGCTGATAGCAGTGCTTTTGATACTGCTGTTCGTATTTGGGCTCGTGGCAAGGTTTTTCATGTAAATTCGGAGGTGGCAGGATGGTGTGCAAAAAACCGATGTGGTACAAGCTAGGAGTGCTTTTCCCGGCAATCTCGCTTGCGTGCGGGATAGTGATTTACGCCGTGCCTGGCGCTGGAACTTGGCTGCTGGAGCACCTGACGCACAGCAGGTGGCAGTTTGAAATACAGCCGTTCGACGCAACGCAGTTTGTTGTCGGCCTTGCGCTTTGGGCTATAATCGGCGCCGCGGTTGGATGGGCGTTTGAAAGGCTGTGCGATTGCTGCCAGCCGAATATGAAGGCAAGGAGATGAGATGGCTGGAAGGAGGAAGAAGCTGAAACGCAAGGAGCGAGAGCTCGTTCGGGCGCGTGCGAATAAGGCTGGCGATAGCAGCAGGCTGCTTATCCTTGCCGTTTTCCTGCTGGCGGCCGTGATTGTTGGCTACTTTTATTATGGGCAGCCTGCGAAAGATGAAAGCAGGGAGAATTTTTGCAGCGACAGCCCCGAAAGCCCGTGCCACATGGGAGCGGAAAGCGAAGGAGGCGAGGCTGCCCCAAAATCGCAGGGCCTGAGCAATGCGCTTGGCGTGGCTGGCGCTGCGCAGAACAAATCGAATTCCTCAAACTACAGTGCCGCCCAAACACCACAGCTTCTGGAGAATAAATCAAGGGACCAGCTGCTTTTCGAGGAGATAAACCCTCAAGAAGGAATACCGATAGCTGGCAGGTGGCTGGATATTGGGCCTAAGATTGTGCGCAGCGGGGCTCTGAATTATTCTGCAACCGAGGCGGCCCTTCGCAGGAACGGCTACCCAATGACTCCTTTCCAGCGAGAAATCCTGCTTAACGGCAGCGGCAAGACAATCATATTCGACCGCAACAACTCGCTTTTCCTGCTTTATACTTTTTGGGCATTCGGGCTTGCGAACAGCAACCGGATTCTTGAGAATGGCACGATGTCGTCGAACAAATCGCTTATCCCTTATTATGCGAGCACAGGAGCATGGACGCTTGGCAACAGGAGCGGGGGCGAGCTCTTTTCAAGTTCTGCTCTTGTAAGCCTTGATGGGAGGCAGCAAGCATTGGCGGAAAAAGTTGCCGGAAGCACTTACCGCCCGTGCTGCGACAACCCGACCGCTTTCCCGGACTGCAACCACGGAATGGCTGCGCTTGGCCTCATTGAATGGCTTGCCTACCAGAACGCGAGCGAAGAGGAGGTTTACAGCTCAGTTGCTGCTGCGAATTCTTATTGGTTCGCAGGGAATTATCTTGCGCTGAACGCATATTTCAGCGAGCAGGGAAGGGACTGGAAGAACGTCAGCGCAAGGGAATTGCTGTCCAAAAAGTATTCCAGCTACAGCGGATATTCCAGCACAATTGCGCTCGTGAAAAAAATGCCTGGAGAGGTGAGGATTCCAGGCTGCGGAGTATGAGGAAAGGATAGCGGACGTGCGTTGATGGCATCAGCCGATTCGGTGCTCTCTGAAAAGGGCGAGGTGCATTCCCTTGCCAAGCGAAAGCAAGGGATAGTGGAAACGCTTATCGCTGCAGGCGGGCAAGATTTTAGCTTCCTGCTTGAGATGTGCAACGACTTGTCAGACATAATCGATGACATGGGAGAAATCCGCATGAAAATACATGAGAAGGAGCATGCGGCATTTGATGCGAAAGTCAAATTTTCGCGCAAGATGCGCAGGAAAGCCAAGGACTTGCGCCTGTTTGAAGAGGAACTGTTGAGGGAGTTCGACCAAAAGCACATTTCGCTTGAATACGGGCGGAAGCTGGGCGAGATCGTAAAACTCCTGAAGTCCAACGATGTGGAAAAGGCGAGAGAGCAGGCAGAGGAGTTTTACAGCCTGCAGGAAATGGGCGTGCAGCTTGAGATAATCAACGAGGCGCTTCTGAAAAAGAAGGTGCGCATCGAGAGGGCGAAAAGGGACGCAGAAAGCCTGCTTTTCGACTTGGATTGGCTGGAAAAAGAGCCCGCACCAGATTTGGAAAAGGCGCACAGGCACGAGCAGAGGCGCCATCTTTTTGAAAACCTTCAGCGAATAAGGATTAACCATATAGAAGCGCTGAAGTCCATGCCGCTGCCAGAGCTCCTGGCAAAAGCAGAGGGCAGCGGGCTGGAGAGGTTCGGTTTTCCTCGAATTTCCAATGCAGAGGCAAGCAGCCTGGCATCTTTCCTGCGCAAGAATAGGCTTGAAACGAAAACAGCCGCGCAACTCATAGAACTTGCAGAGCAAAGCGAGCAGAAACTCAGGCACATGCTTGCTGATTTGGCTGAATTCAGGCGCGAGGTGGTGGGGCGGAAGGCGTTTTTCGAGCAGGTAGAATCTCTGCACGCCGGCAGCTTCCTTGAAATGCATTCGGCGGCGTCACCTGTGCTTGCGTATCTTTCAGGAGAGTATGCGGAAGCAAAGGAAGCTGCAGAATGGCTATTTGAACTTGAAAAAACTGCAGGCGAGGATGCGAAAGAATGGGAGAGGATGCGGCTGATTGAAGAGAAGAAAACCAAGCTGGCAGGAACCGAAAGGGCTGCGCTTTTGGAAACTGTGCGAGAGCTGGAAGCTCTTGAAAAAATAGTTGAGGGCAAGGCGCAGCCTGAACCTGTAAAGGATGCCCGGAAAAAAGAGGGCATAATCGATAACATCCTTGGATTTTTCAGATGACGTGCCTTATGTCAGATGTGCACGCTATCTTATTTCACCGCGTGCCTCGTGATTGCAAGGTTGCAGGTGTGGTGCCTCCTGCACCAAGCTTCGCATCTTTCAGCCCAGCTTCGTTCCTTGTAAGCTAAGAGGCAGTCCCCGCAAACGAACAGGCCTTGCGCGTTTTTCTTTACCATTCCATCATTTCTTCTTTTTTCCCTCGCTGAATTTCTGCCAGGCGTGCGCGTAGACCACGAGAATCAGGCCGATTAGAAGCACGACCAGCAGGATGTCAAAGAGGCTCCAGCCTGAAGCAAAGCCGTAGCCATAATTGCCCATCATGCCATAGCCGGACGGGTTACCAAACGAGCCTCGGCCCATCATGCCGCCAAAGCCGTTCATCATCCCTCCATAGCCAGAGGCGCCAGTTGCGTAGCCCCCCATCATTCCGCCGCCCATCATGCCCATGCCCATCATTCCGCCGTAGGTAACCGGAACGCTGGCATCGCCGCAGTAGAGGACCTTTGCCATCTGTATGTGCGCGTTTTTCAGGCTTGCCGAGCCCTCGCCGCCCATCATCCTGTCCATGTATTCGTGCGCCTCACCCGGGTGGCGAAGCTCCATTATGTATTCGCCGATTGACTCAAGCTGGTCATCACTTAATTTGCTGCATTCTGCCTTTGCATCCACGAGCGCTTTTCCTGCCGCAATTTCCTCTGCGCCTGATGCGAGAAGAGCGCCAAAGAGCGCAAGCACGGCAAATATCCCATAGATTTTCTTCATTTGCTCACCCCAAAATTTTATTTTCCCTGCCTTCAGCTATTCCATTCAGCTATCATTCAACTATTATTTCACCCTATTTTCAACTCGGTTTCAAGCTTTATAGGATGCGTCAGGCAGTAGACGCCCGGGCATCGCTTGCGCGAGAGTTCCTCTATTTCCAGCAATTTCGAATTGTCGGAAGCCGATGCGCTGACAGTTATTTTCACCATTTCCGTTGGCGGCTCGTTTCCGATTCCAAGCGCTGCGGAGAGGTTGACCTTGTTTTCCGCGGAAACTGAAAGCTGTCGGAGCTTCACGCCCTTTTCTGCGGCAACTGATGCGAATGTCTGCGCAAAGCAGGCTGCAACGCCAAACAGGCAATATTGCACAGGGTCTGGCCTTTGACCCGCCCCTCCCAAAAATGGAGGCGCGTCGGTTTCTGCAAGCGTTTTGCCTGTTGCATGCTCAAGTGTTGCCGAAAACTGCGCATGGCCTTCCTGCAGGTTCCATTCGCCTGAAACTTTTTTCGTTTTTATTGCCTTGCTTTTGTCAGCAAGCACTTCTGATGCGAATGCCGCCGCCTTTTGCGCGTCAACGTTGTTGAGTTTCATCTGAATCCCCTCCGCGATTATCTTTTCGGCTTGAAGCCCCTCATCAGAAGCGTGTTGCCCACCACTGAAACCGAGCTGAATGCCATTGCAGCGCCCGCGACTACCGGACTGAGCAGGAAACCGTTTATCGGATAGAGCGCGCCCATTGCGACAGGTATGCCGACAGCATTGTAGATGAAAGCCCAGAAGAGGTTCTGCTTTATCTTTTTCATGGTGTAGGCTGAAAGCTCCATCGCAGTGACTATGTCGCGCAGGTTGCTTTTTACCAGCACCACGCCGCCGCTTTCTATCGCAACGTCCGTGCCTGCGCCGATTGCCACGCCAACGTCTGCCTGCGCAAGCGCGGGCGCATCGTTTATGCCGTCGCCCACGAACGCCACTTTCCTGCCGCCCTG
>JAWBPP010000061.1:0-5050 GCA_038824715.1 Candidatus Anstonellaceae archaeon | reverse complement strand
CCCTTCTCCTGCTGCGAGGAACAAGCATTGTTTTTATCCCCAGCTGTTTTGGGCGCGCGGGCATCCTGCGGGGGGATGGCTTTCAGCCACGGAGCATCTGCAGGTTTTGTTTTTGCCTGTTGCGCAGGCTGCTTTTTTGCATCTGGTTTCACTACTTGAGCATTCACAATAGCACCTCTGTTGGTTTGCTTTTATTTTTCCAAGAGTGCGCTAGAAAAGCCAGCTTCCACTCAGGGGAATTTTTTGTCGGGCCGCCAAGCCACCTGCCAAGCAACAAAGGCGGGAAAACTAGTTCAGAATGAGGATGACTTCTATGAGCTGCTGCTTGAGAGGATTGTCGAATCCGTGATCAAAGAGCGCGTGCAGCTTCATGTTAAACACTGCAATCTATGGAGGCGGCAGAGTATATATAGGAATGTAACAAAATTCGGCCGAGATTTGTTTGAATCTGTAAATGGCGCTTTGCAAATAAGATGAAAAAGGGTAAAAACTCCGAAAATGGAAAAATCAGTTCTTCGGCTGCACTGCGGCAACGAACTCCGCGAGCACCTGCGAGTGGTTTTGGATTCCTGGCTCGCTTGCAAGCACCAGGCGCTCGTTGCTGTTCGCAAGGGAGCCTGCGCCGTATGTGAGTGCAGGAAGGTAGGCCCCTGTGCTTGCAGGGCGTATGAACAGCAGAGACCACCAGCCATACTGCTTTGCCAGATGCTCTATTTTCCACTCTACTTTGAGCTTGCCTGCTTCGGACCTCACTGCTTCTAGGACGATAACTGAAAGCCGCGAATCTGAGCCTCCGCGCTTGTATCTGGAAAGAGCGTTGAGAAGCGCGCCCATTGCGTTGTTCTTGGCGCTTTCGCTGAGGAACCCTCCGCTGACCTGCGCATTGAGGATGTCGCCTATTTCAGTAGCCAGGCGCTTGAGAGGGCGGGCTATTCGCAGCGCCAAATCATGGGAAGCTTGGTTGCCTTCAACATTGTATATTTTCAGGTCTGCAGAGGCTTTTGTTGCAGCTGGAGGCAGTTCGTTTTCGAGAAAGGCTTTGTACTGGTATATGTAGACTGGCCGCTTTGCCCAGACTTTGTGCGCGATGCTGTGCAGCCTGACTGCATTCGAAAACGCTTTCCTTTCGTCTTTGTGCTCCACAAAAATGCCGCGGTTGAGGGATGAACCATCAGGCTCGACTTTGACGTTGATGACGTAGGCGACTGGACCGATGCCGTCGTTGTGCAATTGGATTATTTCATTCTTCTTGATTATGGCAGGATAGGGCTCGGAGCTTTTGCCATGCTTCTCCATGCACACGGAAACGATATTGATGGCGCGGGCATTGCCTCCGGAATTGATGAGCTCGACTGCCCCATTGACGATTCTGTTCGCTCGAGCTGTGGCATCGCCACCTGTCGGTATTGCATTGAGAATTACTAAGGGCCTGGGCATTTTCCCACCTCATTTTTCCGCCGATATGACGATAAAGGAATAAAATGGCAGTTACTCGGAAATAAGTTGCCAGGAAGAACTTTGTGCTCAGAAGGCGGAAATTTAAAGTGAGCCTGCGCAGATGATGCCATGGGATTCGTGCTTGCAAGTGCATCCCCCCGAAGAAAACGGCTGCTAAAGAAAATTGTGCGGAAGTTTTCTGTGAAAATCCCGGAGGTTGATGAAAGAATCCGATCTAAAGAATCCTTTTTGCATGCTGCTGCGCGGCTTGCGGAATTGAAAGCGAAAAAGATTGCAGAGCAAAGCGAGAAGGATATTGTGATTGGAGCAGACACGATTGCTTACCATGGAAAAAGGTATTTCAGAAAGACAAATGACGTGAAGGCGGCAAGGCGCGTGTTGCGTTTTCTTTCAGGAAAAACTCATGATGTTGTTACTGGCGTTGCGGTTGTTTTTCCGGACGGCAAATGCGCAAATTATTGTGAGAGAGCGAAAGTCAGGATGAAAAGGCTCGGCGACGAAGAGATTGCCGGCTACCTAAAATCGGGCGAGTGGAAAGGGCGCGCGGGATGCTATGATGTTTCAGGTAAGGGAAGGAAACTTGTTGCTGAATTGAAAGGCGAGAGGGAAACAGTAGTCGGCTTGCCCCTGGAAAAGCTGAAAAAAATACTCGCGCCTTACTTGTAAAAGAAGAAGACCACTGCGATCAGCAGGTAAAGCGCCACAAGCTGCAAGCCCTCGAACCAGTTCACCTTCTTGTCGCGCTCGATTTGGATGAGCAGGATTACAGATGCGAGAATTGCGATTATTTCAACTGGAAGGAAGGAAAGCGACAGGAACTGAGGCGAGGCAAGCGAGAGGAGGCGCAACGAACATCGCTATCTGGAGCGAGCTCCCCACTGTTGTGGAAAGGACAAGGCTCATCTTGTTTTGCTGCGCGAATTTTATTGCTACCAGGTGCTCGGCTGCGTTTCCCGCGAAACCTATGAGCACTGCGCCAACGAATAATTCACCGAGCGAAAATTGGTGCGCGACTTCTTCTAGAATGCCTGCGAATTTTTCGCTTGAGATTGCGATTGCCGCAACGCAGAATAGCATGAGCAGGAAGGCATCGCGCTTTTTCATGCTGGGCTTGTGCGTGGGCATGGAGAGGAACCATTCTCTGTGCGTGAAGAATGAGAATAGGAGCGAGAGGAGGTAGAGTGCGATCAGCATGACTGCCGCGATGAGCGAGATGTCGCGCTCGTATTGCTGCTCGTGGAAGATGAAAAGAAGCGAGGGGAAGAGGATGATGAGAACTGCGATGAGGAGCATAGTGGAATTGATTTCGCCTTCGCGCTGCGAGATTGCCATTTCCTTGCGCTTGATTCCGCCAGCAATTGCCGCCAGCCCGAAAACAAGGAGAACGTTGCCGAGGAAGGAACCGGTTATTGATGCCTTCACAACTTCGACGAGGCCCTTTTGGATTGCGAAGAAGGCAATGATTAGCTCAGCCATGTTGCCGAAAGTCGCATTGAGGAGGCCCCCAACTGTCTGGTTGTAGTGGCCTGCCAGTTCTTCAGTGGCGTGCCCGAGCGCGGAAGCCGAAAGCATGAGCACGAGAATGGAGAGGATGAATGGGACTATGTTCGGCAATCCGAATAGGGGAGTTGCGAATGCGAGGATGAGAAGAGCGGCTATTGCGGCGATTTGGTAGGTGAGTTTCATGGCGCTATTTGAAGAGCTCCTTTTAAATTGGTTTTGCGAAAGCAACCCATGCAAATCCTCAAGCTCGGCGGCAGTGCCATCACAGCCAAAGAGCAGTTCATGAAGGCGAATAAGGGAAATATTGCCAAGCTAGCGAAAGCGATTGCGAAGGCCTGGAATTCCGGAGTTCATGATTTGATAATTGTTCACGGAGCAGGCTCGTTTGGGCATGCGCTTGTCCTCAAGTACAAGCTGGATAACGGCGTTCGCACGATGAAAGAGCAGGAAGGTTGCAAAAAAACGCAAGAGGCGTGCGCCGAGTTGTCGAGGCTGGTTGTTGGGGCGCTTTTGAAGGAAAGAGTGCCTGCTGTTTCAATTGCCCCACATTCCATCATTGTCTCGAATAACAAGAGGATCGAAATGCTGGACGAGTCTCCTATTTTCGATGCGATAGAGAAGGGAGAGGTGCCTGTGCTTTACGGCGACATGGTGATGGATTCTTCACTTGGCTTCTCTGTTTGCTCAGGAGACCAGATTGTCGCCTATCCTGCGAAATGGGCGGACAGGGTGGTAATGGCAAGCGCGGTTGATGGCGTGATGGCTGACGGGAAGGTTGTTCGACTGATTACAAAAAAGAATTTTGCCGAAGTTGCAAAGCATTTGAAAACGTCAGACAAGCCAGACGTGACCGGAGGCATGGCTGGAAAGATAAAGGAAATAATGGGGATGGGAAAGCCCGCATTTGTTGTCAATGCGGAAAAACCTGAACGGGTTGTCGCACTTCTTTTGGGAAAGAGAGCGGTTTGCACTGAAATAAGACTGTGAGCAGCTAAGCGAATACCGTTCCTGCCTGCTGCCTGTATTCAAGTATTTTGTAGGCGCCTTGCTTTAGGCCTTCAGCGTATGTTTCTGGATGCGACTCGATAAGTTCGCGCTCTGTTGCATTTGAGATAAAGCCAAGTTCTACAAGAAGAGCAGGGAAGAAGCCGCCCTTTGCATCGCCTGAGGCTGAAAACAGCCCAGTGCTTATGAAAAGCGGCCCGCTTTGCTCGAATTCGTATGCCAGCGGTTCTGCTTGCGAAAGGAATTTTGCAGCTTGCTCTTTTGTGAAAATGACAGGGCGAGAGGACTGGAAAACGTTTGCGATTTGCTCCACTATCTCAAAGAGGCTCCTGTCGCCTCGGCCATAGCTTGCGAATGCTGTTGAGGCAACAAAAGGAAATATTGTGAGGTTCGTTTCGTCAAGCCCCAAATCGCTCAGCATTTTTGCAAGTTTTATTCTGAAGATGGCAAGCCCGCCCCTGTTCTGAGTTTTTTCGCTGCGGTTGCCTGCAATGTCGAAGCCGTTTTCTGCCGCATGCGCAACAATGGAATCATACATCATTTGCGCATCTTTCTCCAAATCGTTGTGGCACACCACAAGACCCTGCGCCCTGCCGGTTGCTTCTGCATTGAGATGGATGCTAAGAAGATAGTCGACTTGATTCGCCTTCAGGTAGCTTGTGAGCTCCAGCCTGCGCTGCGGCGCTGGCCAGGTATCAGACTCGAGGCTTTTGCCGCAGATTGAAAAGCTGTCAAGAGCAGTTAATTTGCCTTCCTTGTTTATGCTTTCCACGAGAAGCCTTGCCACGCCCCGGGCAAGCGCTGCCTCTGTTTTGCCACCATATGCTGCGCCAGGATCCTTGCCGCCGTGCCCTGGGTCGATTATCACTTTACGCATGCCAGCACCCTCTGTTGCAATTTGTGTGGAAGCATTTATAAGTGGTAGTTAGTTGTCAACCCACCGGCAGGCATCCCCCTGCGCCGCTTTATAAACGGAAAATTGCGCAGCCTAGAATGGTGGTTTTGATGAAAATAAACATTGACGAGCTTACGATGGAGGAGATACACGAGGTGGTGGACAGGCTGCGCAGCCTGAAGATTGAGA
>JAWBPP010000060.1:0-5222 GCA_038824715.1 Candidatus Anstonellaceae archaeon | reverse complement strand
GTGTTCAAGAACCCTTTTTCGCGCTCCAGATGGGTGCGCGCGAAAAAGCGTTCACGGAAAATGCCTGTGTTCGCTCTTTCGCCTATGGCTCGATGGAAGCATTAAAATGAGAATGGGTTGAACAAATCACACTGGCGGGACATTTTTTATTTCGTGCTGCTCGTAAGATGCTGCGGCATCTTCCGATAAGTCGAACGGAGTTCCGTTCGCCAATTCACCAAAAGCTTCGCTTGTTGGTGGCCAAGTCGAGTTGCGGCTCGACTGACGTGCGCAAATCGCTACGCGATTATGCGCATCCAAGTTGTGCTTCGCACAACTTCTCGAAACTTGCTTCGGCATCGAGCTCCGCTCGATGTCTGACGCATTTTGCTTCCCTTTTCGCCTTCGGCGACTGGGCGCAGTTTTGCTCGGCAAAACTCGCGTGGCAAAATGCACATCGCAAGGTTTCGATGCCTCGATGGTGTAGTGGTCAGCATTCGAGATTGTCGATGGGCCCTTTTGTCTGCGGACAAAAGCGCCTATGGAAAAGCAAAAATCTCGCGACCCGGGTTCGAACCCCGGTCGGGGCGTCTTTTTCTTCTTCACACGAACGCAACGCAAGCATTATATCTCCTGCCCGCCTTCCAATTACATGGAAAAAACAATCTTCGCCGTGGCGCTCCTCGTGTTCGCCTCTTCGGCTTTTTCTGCTGTTGTGGATTGGGGCGGGCTTGACTGCAAAAAACGCACTTATCAGGGCGTCTACTTCAAGGATGCAAAAATCGCCCTTCCGCAAAACCTTGTGGATCTTCTGAACGGCGAGAGAGTAGATCTTGTTGTCAGCCAAGCGGGCTCTCTTGGCACAGTAAAGTTATCTGGCAAGGTGGATGGGGGAGTGCTTTATGAACTGGGGTGCGAGGAAAGGGCGGATGCAACGTTTCGGGTGTCCACGTCTGGCCCAGTCATAGAACGGATATCCTCTTCTGAAAGCCCGATGAAGGAGTTCAAGACCGCAAGGGAAAAGGGCGAAATAGCCATCGACCCAATTTCTGGCGTCGCCTTTATGAAATCATTCTTTTTGAGCATAGTCATGCTCTTCTACTGAAAAGCGGGTTTCTTTTCGAATATTTTATTAACCAAACCTCTGATAGAATGACATGGAAGGCTCCAAGAAGAAAAACGAGTCGGACATCCTGATTGCTGTAGTGAACAACCATGTCCAGACGGCAGTCGGCATCTCCAATTTCCTTGAGGAAAAAGGCTACAGGACCGTGCAGGCTTACACTGGGAAAGACGCAATTGCGCTTTGCGAAAAGCAGAAGCCCGACATTCTTTTCATCGATGTGCAGATGCCGCAGGTGAGCGGATTCGACGTTGCAAGGGCGCTTCCCAAGCAAAAAATACTCTTCATGGTCGCCTCGTTCGACGGGGTAGGCGAGAAGGCAAAGGCATTCCCCAACTGCGTAGGCGTGCTTTTCAAGCCGGTTGACAACGCCAAGCTGGACGAATTCTTGCGGAGATACTTCAAGCTCAAAAAGCCCGAGCTTGAGTAGCAGTTTTCGATTCATGCTACTTTTTCTTCCTGAAAAATGCGAACCCGCCTACTAGCCCAATGAGTGCTGTTGGCAGGCAGCAGGAAAGCGCCGATGGCGATCCTCCGGAAACGCCGCTCTCATTGCTGCTATTGCTCCCTCCGCCAAGGAGCTCGCCTCCCCCAAGGTCGCCGAAAATCGCATCCGTGCACTGGTTTCCTACGGCCGTCTTGCCCTCTGGGCAGCCGCATTCAGCCGCCTTTTCAAGAAGATATCCGTTCACGCATTTTTTCGGCTTTGCTGTCGAGCAGGTGCCATCTTTCGTTCCGTCTGAGCAGAAAATAGAGCAGGTTTCACCTGTGACATTGGTCCCTGCCTTGCAGCCGCACTCGGATGCCTTGTCCACAAGCTGCCCGTTCACGCATTTCTTCTGCTTCTTGGGCGAACACTGCCCATCAGGCACGGCGATTCCGCCGTCGTCGCATGGAGGCCATTCGCAGGTCAGCTTGTCTGCCGCAACACGCTTTCCGGTCGGGCAGCCGCATGCTGTGGAGTTGTCAATAAGGGCGCCGTTCACGCAGTATTTCGGCTTGTTTGCCGTGTCGCACGAAAACGCGTTGATATTGCCGCATTTTGTTGCAACGCAGGTTGCACTCTCTCCGCTCCCCTGTTGCGTATATCCAGGGAAGTTCGAGCAAGGGCAGACCGAAACAAGCGTTCCAAGTGTCGGGCTGCTAAGGGAGCCGGTGCAGTATTGCCCTGGGTTTGCAGTGGAACATTTCCCATAAGCAGTGCCGTCTGCGCAATTGCCAGTGGTTATGGCAAACGAAATCCCCGAAAGCACAGCAATTGCCGCTGCGAAAACAAGCACAAATGCAAAATTCCTCATCCCGATCGCCTCATCTACAAAATCAATCTAACCAATAAAAACCTTTTTCCTGTCTCACGCGATTTTCGCGAAAAAATAGTCCGAAAGCATCTCGCGGTATTTTTCAGAAAGCAGCTTTTCCGCAGCCATGGCCTCAAGGTCCTTCATCACGATCTCCATATTCTTGGGTATCCCAAGGCCTTTTGGGGATCGGCACAAAGCCACAAACGTATTTTCCCTCACCATGGTCTCTTCTCTCTTCTCAACTGCCACTATCCTGTCGTGCTCGATGTGCAAATTCAGGGCATCGGAATGCCTTTTCACGAACGCATCCACATCCTTTGCGAACCTTATGCTCGGCCCAACCGCTTTCCGCACGGCAGGAAGCTCCCACCTGTCAAACTCGAAGAGAATAACGCACTCCTTGCCGTCGCTCCAATGATAAAGCCCGAAAACGGAAAAGTCAAGCTCCTGGAGCTTTCTCTTGAGCGCCTGCGCGGCTTTCTTGAGCTGCGGCCAAAGCACGTCCTGCACCACTTCGGGCGCGGCAAAGCGCACTGCAAAGCATGCAGTTCCCCTGCCTCTCATCGCCTTCCTTATCTCTGCAAGGCTCCTCTTCCTTTTCTCGGAAAAAAAGAACTTCTCAGATGGATTCGCAAGGAATCTTCTGCATTCGAAGATGAAGCGCGACAGCGATGTATTCGCCACCACTGCCGCAACATTCCTGCCAGGGTCAACAGGGTCAATTGCAATCAGGGGCGAGGAGAATTTCGCCTTCAGCTTCACATCCTGTTTCCCTTCGGCATCAAGCGCAGGTTCGTGCCAGCTGGACGCAGCCTCCATCAGCCCCAAAAGCGAGCCATAATGCGCAATAAGAATCTCGCACAGATATCCCGAGAAGCCCTCCACGCGTGTTTCAGCCCCATAAATGCCAAAATTCTTCATGAATTGCTTTAGCAGCCTCACGTCGCTCTTGCCTTCCGAATCCAGCTTGGCATTCACGAACGCTGTGTGCAGCTGCGAGCGGTCCACAGACGAGCCCTTCTCCCCAATATTGCCAATCTTATAAGCAGGCACAATGTCAGCATGATAGTCTCCGTGGAACACTTGCAAGTAAGGGTGCTCGGCATACCTCGACTCAATTTTCATTCCGTGAAATGCCTTCCTAGCATAATATAGCCCGAGCATGGTCATTTCATGGTGCGGATAATGCCTCGGGAAAAGCAGGAAAATGTCAAACTCGTTTTTCCCCCTCAAATCCGTGCCCTTGGCAAGCGAGCCTGCAAGTGCCACCTCCACATTTTCAGGCACAACCGCCTCAAGCTTTTTTATCAGGTGATTTGCAGCCTCAAAATTCCTTTCGGTTTCCTTCGGGCTTGGCTTTATTTTTGCAAGCGCCTTCTCGAAAACAGCAAGGGCTTTCTTTTCGTCAGCGCATTTCATGGCTGGATTTCGGAAGGCAGGTTAAAAACGGTTCTGCTATTTTTTCCCCTGCGCCTTCTCCGGAGCCAAAAGCTCTTCGTATCCTCCCACCAAATCCAGCAGGTATTGCGCGCCTTTTCCGGTATATGGGTTTTTCACGCGTGATTTTAGGATTCCCTTTGCGGCTTCAAAATCAGACTTGGCGACATACTTGCGCGCAGTTTCCATGCCCTTGGCAAGCGCAGCTTCGGCAGCCTTTATCTCCTTTTCTTTTCTCGGGTCGCCCTTGAATTTTTCAATAATCTGCCTGATTTCATTTACTCTCTCGAGTGGGCGGGACATTTCATCCAGCCACATGGGCGGGTACTCTTTGCCAGCAGAGTATTCCAGCGCGCTCCCTATGGACATCAGCAGATAATCGCGCGCTCTCGGTTCGTCCTTTATGAATTCAAGCAAGGCAGGCATGTCTGGTTTTTTTTCCTTTAGCATGCTCCAGACATTCGCGCGCACGAGCCTGCTGATTATATCGTCGTGAGTGGCAAAGTAGAATCCCAGTCGCGCGTAGTCCAACGCATCAAATTCTTTGATGGGGGGCTTTTCACCTGCCAAGTTCGGCCATTCTATCAGGTCATATGCGTTCAGAATCAACCCATTGACCTTGGACAGGCTCTTGAGCTCCTGCCAGTTTCCATTCTCATATTCTTCATTGAATTTCTCAAACATGCCCAGAAGCTCGCCAATCTCGTGCTTATACAGGTTTTTCATGATGGCTGTGATTATCATGTTGGCATAAAGGTATCCATCATCCTTTTTTACAAGCTCCAAAAGCCGGTCGTAATGCTTTTCCGGTTCGGTGTGGCATACGCCTTTAGCCTGAAACTTGGTCGCAAGCTCGTAGAAATAGCGCTCGCCGTTCATTGCTTTCTCAAAAATGTCGTTCACTAAATTTTCGTATGATTTTCTTAACACCCGGTAATCCTGCCTTCCACGGTAATTCTTGATTCCTTCTGCAAACAGGACGGCAAGTTCCGGATTTTTCCCATATACTGCCTGCTTCGCATAAACCGGGTCCCACATGAGCCCCTTCAGGCAAAGCTCGGCAAGAAGGATGTCTTTCCTGCGAAGCCCGTATTTTTCGCCGTTCAGGTAAAGCTCCGAGACTTTTTCAAAAAGCGCCTTGCGCAGCGTCGGACCAAAATCGCCGGCTCCGAGGGCAAAAACCCCGAGGAATTTCACCGTTTCGTTCCTATCACCGAGAATCTGCGCAATTATCCTTTTCTCCAACTGTTCTGAACCAACCAGCTGCGCCAGCTTTATCATGGCTTCTCCTGCCACGCGCTCCGAGCCGCGGTAATTCAGATTCTGCTCCAGCTGGGTGATAACCTGTTTTTGGAATTTGCTTGGCATGAAGCCTGTGCTGC
>JAWBPP010000059.1:0-5257 GCA_038824715.1 Candidatus Anstonellaceae archaeon | reverse complement strand
GGAAGAGAGTTCCTGCACCAGCAAGGTGAATTGCATGCTTTCCTTGAAACTAATCCGCGAAAATCCGGAAATACTGGAAACTGCACTGAAAAACAGGCAGCAGCCAACCGAACCAGTCCAAAAACTCGTAGAGCTTGACAAGAAATGGCGCGTTTTGAAACAGGAAGCAGACAAGCTCAAAGCAGAAAAGAATACGGAATCTATGAAGATAGCTGACGCCAAGAGGGCAGGAAAGCCGATTGAGGCAATACTCAAGCGCACAAAAGAGCTTAGCGACGAAATCACTGCTGTGGACGCAAAAGCCAGCAAACTTGAAGACCAGATGACTGAAATACTGCTAAATGTCGCAAATATCCCCGACAAAAGCGTGAAAGTTGGCAAGGACGAAACGGAAAATCGGGAAATGAGGAGATGGGGAACGCCAAAAAAGACAAGCAAGGACGTAAAGCCACATTTCGAAGTGGCGGAAAAAAGCCTCATTGATTTTGAAAGGGGCGCGAAGCTTGCAGGGCACAGGTTTGTTGTGTTGAAGGGGCTTGCCGCCCGCCTTGAGCGCTCGCTTGTAAATTTCATGCTTGATTTGCAGATAATGAACGGCTACAGCGAAGTGCTCCCGCCATTCCTCGTGAACACCAAGACAATGACTGGGACAGGGCAACTGCCAAAATTCGCAGAGGAGCTTTACCATTGCGAAGCAGACGACATGTGGCTAATTCCCACTGCAGAAGTGCCGGTTACCAATCTTTTTGCAGGCGAAATACTGGATGAAGCACAGCTTCCCATGAAATTCTGTGCCTATACGCCTTGTTTCAGGCGCGAGGCAGGAAGCTATCAGAAAGACATCAAAGGCATTCTCAGACAGCACCAATTCGACAAGGTGGAACTGGTAAAATTCACAACACCAGAGCAATCGTTTGACGAGCTGGAAAAGCTTACGCATGATGCTGAATCTGTGCTCAAGAAACTTGAACTGCCCTATCGCGTAATTGAACTTTGCACAGGCGACATGGGCTTTGCATCTGCTAAAACATATGATATTGAAGTGTGGCTGCCTTCTCAGGACAGGTACAGGGAAATTTCCTCCTGCTCCAACTGCACAGATTTCCAGGCCCGCCGCGCCAACATCCGATTCCGCAGGGGCAACAAACTTGAATTTGCACACACCCTAAACGGCAGCGGCATTGCCGTTGGCAGGACAATGATTGCAATAATGGAAAACTACCAAGACGAAAACGGATTTACTGTCCCGAAAGCGCTGCGCGACTACATGAGGTGCGACAGGGTGGAATTCTAGATGGCAAAAAGGACGAAGGATGGATTAGAGTGTGCCCAAAATGCAAGGATGTTCTAACACTCAATAGTGAAGTATCGGTGAAATACGAGTCTCTTCTTGACATATATGATTCTCCAAAATGCGGTTATCACGGTGTTTCAGTAGAGGTAAATAAAGGAGATCTCAAAGTCCCTAAAAAGAAAAAATAGCTAATTTTCCTTCTCTCCTTTATCTGCGGAAGGGCACTGCCATCCAGCAACTGCTCGAACAGCTTTTCAGCATCCCCAAGGGAATAACTCGTGCCCTCGAGCTTTTTCCGAAGTATTTGCATCCCTAGCTCCTTCGAGCTCTGCTTCTTTTCCCTTGCAAGCTTGATTTGTGCTATCCGTTCCCTCAAATTTTCGGAATTCAGGCTGTTGTCCACAAAAACATTGTCTGGGAAAGATGGGAGGGAAAGGTTGGAAGTTTTGAACCCTTCGGCAAGCGTGCCCTTGATGACTATTTTTATGAGCCGATTTGGCTGCGCGGCAAGCGCCTCTTTCACCTGCTCAGCAACTCTCTGTCTTATTTCGTCAGGCTTTGCCTTGTCGAATTGCAGGATTTTGTGGAAAAGCTCCCTTGACTTTATTGGCTTGAATTCTGCTGTTTTCGTCATCGTATCATAGAGGAGCCAGCCGCGCTGCCCTGCCTCATCCTCGCGGAGCTGCGTTACAACCGTGCTTCCTGGGTTGAGGACCCTTGTTTCGAGATTTTTCTGGTGCACATGCCCGCACAAATACAAATCATAGCCAGCCGGAAGGTCGTCAAAAGAGATGTACTGTTCGTTATGGGAAATATCAAATTCTTGGAATGATTGGTGCAGCACGAAAATATTGAAAGCGCCCTGCACTGGCTTGCAGGCGATTTGTTTGAGAGCTTCGGAAGCCATGTCCTCAGGCACGCTTCCCATGCCGGAAATGGCAACCTTCTCGTCATTCCTCTCAAAAAGCAGAGTCTGGTTGTGGAAATTCTGGCAAAAGCCGCCCTGCGAAAGCAAATCTGTTGGGTGCACAAAGCCCCTGGCTCGCCGGTCGTGATTGCCGTGTATTGCAAATATTGGCACTCCTGCTATGCCGCGTGAATGGAAGATTTCGAGCGCTTCCCGCAGGATTTTTGTAACTTCGGCAAGAGTTTCCATTTTTGGCAGAGGGACGTCAAAGTTGTCGCCGCCCAAGATAAGCAAGTCTGCCTCCTGCGCGGCAGCCAATATCGCTTCCCTCCCCTGAGAATAAGCATCCTGCTCGAATCGTTTGTAGCCAAAATGCATGTCAGTGACGAAGGCAACTTTCATAGACAAGAATTGGGCTGAAAAGCTTAAATAGTAGGAAAGCAAACATGCAAAGCATGATAGAACGATTGGTATTCACGGGCGTCGTGATTGCGTCAATAATTGTCATCGTCTACTTCCTTTCCAGATAGCCATAAGCAGCCACAGCACTTTAATAAAAATTTATAAACCTTTCTATACATAACCGACTTGCGAGATTCGCAACTTTTTAAAATCTATTTATATGGCAGTTTAACTCATAGAGGTGGAATAATGACCGACAAATGCCCTGAATGCGGAAGCAAGCGCCTTACGCGCGACTACGAGAAAGGGGAGCTCATGTGCTCCAACTGCGGTTTGATAATTGCTGAAAACCTTGAAGACCCCCGCCCAGAGTGGAGGGCATTTGATGCAGAACAGCGCGAAAAGCGCGCAAGAGGCGGCGCCCCCATCAAGTACATGAGGCCAAACAAGGGGCTTGTCACTGAAATTGACCAGTACAATCGAGACATCCGCGGGGCAAAGATTTCGCCCAAGAAACAAGCACAGCTATACCGCATGAGGAAATGGCACAAGCGAGCATCCATCGCAAGCTCGATGGAAAGGAACCTCGCAATTGCGCTTTCTGAGCTTGACAGGATAGCCTCGTATCTGGGCTTGCCGGACTCCATCCGCGAGTCTGCGGCGCTCCTTTACAGGAAGTGCATCAAGGCAGAGCTCATTCGCGGAAGGCTGATTGAATCAGTCGTTTCTGCCGTTATATACGCAACCTGCAGGATGCAGGGCATACCCCGAACGCTCGATGAAATTTCACGCGTTTCAGGTATTGAAAAAAAGGAAATCGGGCGGGCATACCGCTTTGTGAGGCGCGAGCTCGACATTGAGGTTCCGCTCACCGATCCGGCGCACTATGTTCCGAAATTCACTGCGGCACTCAAATTGTCAGGTCATGTGCAAGAAAGGGCAATTTCGCTTCTCAAGAAGGCGATTGGCAAGGGCCTGATTTCAGGCCGTGGGCCGACAGGCGTTGCTGCAGCAGCAGTCTATATTGCATCCGCAATGTATGGCGAAAGAAGGACACAGAAGGAGGTCGCAGACGTTGCAGGTGTAACTGAGGTTACAATCAGGAACCGCTACCGAGAACTCAAGAAGGAGCTCGGGCTGAAAGTGACGCTCTGATTTTTTTCTTTTTTGTTTTCTGCTTTTTCACTTTCTTGGCTTTAACTGCGCCACTTGCCCAGAAGTCAGCAGCTCGGCGTCTTCTCCTGCCAAAACGTTCGCTCTTGTAAAGGGAGAATTCGACTTACCCATATGGCGCCTAGCAAAATTTCTTATTGATTTTACTTCCGAATTGATTTCGCGAAGCCGCCTCATATCATTTGCACTGACAGCACTTGGAATGCGCTCGTTTCTGATCTCTGTTAGGGTCTTGACCATGGCACCCACATCTTCTTTCGATTTCATCGCATCAAACAATTTGAGAGTAGACGAGATAGTCTGCAGAAGCTCATCTCGCTTGGCGGAGATTTTACTTGTTGCAACTTTCTTTTCAGTTATAGTGGTCATGTCACCCCTCCCTCGCCATTTTTCTGGCGCAAAGCGTTTTTATTCTTAAGTGGCAGGGATAACAGGCAAACGAAGAATCAGACCGTCTTCCTGTATCGCTTATACGCCACGAAGTAGAGCGCGCCCAGTGCAAACCAGATGAACGCGAAATTCCTGCCTTCAACGTGCAGTAGCGCCACAAGGGCAAAAACTGCGAGGCAGCTGATTATGCCTACGAGGGAAATGAGCGAGATTTCCCTGCCCGCTATTTTCAGGTTCAGAGGCATCTTGAACGGGCGGTGCAGGTTGGGCTCCTTGATGCGCAATGCGACAAGAGAGAAGTTGGTAACGCTGTAAGCTGCCAGCGCTCCAAAGGCGTAAAGTTCGCCCAAAAAAATCATGTCGCCGGTGAACGCCAGCACCATTGCTATGATTGAGAAGATGACAATTGTAATCCAAGGCGTGCGGAATTTGGGATGCACCCACTGTATCCTGCGGGAAATCAGCCCAGTGTTGCTCATGGAATATGCAACGCGCGAAACGCCGATTATGCCTGTGTTTGCAGAGACAAAGCAGACAAGGAAACCTGCAAACGCGATTATCGGCACAAGAATATTGGCAAATGGCATTGCCTGTACAACCGGTATGAATGGATTGTTCATGTTCTCCTTGAGAGTTTGCGGCGAAACAATGCCGAGCGAAAGCACGGAAAAGACCATCGCAAAGAACAGGACAACGGCGATTGCAAGCATGGTTGCTTTCGGAATTATTTTGTGCGGCTCTTTCGTCTCTTCTGCTCCCTGCGAAATGCTTTCTATGCCGACAAAGGTGACCATGGCAAGCGTTATGGAATAAAGGAAGCTTTCCCAGCCTCCCGGATTCTGTCCTATCGGGACTATCCCTGCCGCAAACTTGTCAATGTCAAACGACCACCCGAACCCGATAATTGCCAATACGAGAAGGAC
The DNA here is from genome assembly GCA_038824715.1 of Candidatus Anstonellaceae archaeon. GTDB lineage: Archaea > Micrarchaeota > Micrarchaeia > Anstonellales > Anstonellaceae > UBA10161. The sequence continues at coordinate 168 of JAWBPP010000059.1, read as the reverse complement.
AAGGATGACGACCACTGTGAGAAGCGAATTGAGGCGAGATGATTCTTTTATGCCGAGCAGATTCACTGCCATCAGAACCAATATCAGCAGGGCTGCAAGGGATGAGATTGCGCCTGCAAAAGCAGGGAAGAAGAAGAGGAGGTAGCCTGCGGATGCAAAAGCGAATAG
>JAWBPP010000058.1:0-5267 GCA_038824715.1 Candidatus Anstonellaceae archaeon | reverse complement strand
GGAAATCAAAGGCGTGATTGCCCGCGAGGTCGCTACGCGCTTCCCCAAAGTGGCAGCCATTGCAGCAGCAGTAGTTTGATGTGATCTTCATGGGAATGGAAAACTCGATCCAGCCGCGAAAACAGCGCAAATTCCGCTACAACGCGCCATTGCACCTTCGCAGGAAAATGGTTTCGGCGCATCTTTCAAAGGAGCTCCGAACCAAGCTTTCCACGAAAAAAAGGAGCGCAAGCGTGCACAAGGGCGACCGCGTCAAGCTCATGCGCGGCGAGAACAAAGGCAAAAGCGGCAAAGTCATCGAGGTCGACCTTGCAAACCTCAAGGTTTACGTTGAAGGCGTGACAAGGCGCAATGCAAAGGGAGTGGAAAAGCTCATGCCTGTCGAGCCTTCCAACCTGCTCATACTCGAAGGGGAATTCACGAAAGACAGGCTCGCGATGATCCAGAGGTCAGGCAAGAAAGCTAACTAGGATGGGATGATATTTATGTCTAAAAAAGGTGGCTCAAGGCATTTTGTGAGGATGCGCGCGAACAAGCGCCTGGGGGTAGTGGAACGCAAGGCAGTCAAGTGGCTGCTTGCGCCTGCGCCTGGAACCCACAAGAAGCTTGAAAGCATATCCGCAGGTGTCCTGCTCCGCGACGTGCTTGGCACTGCAAGGAACATCCATGAGGTGAAAAAACTCCTCAATGCAGGGAGCCTCCTGATAGACGGAAGAAAAATAAAGGAAGTGAAATTCCCTGTTGGCCTCATGGACATAGTGGCATCGCCAGCGGACAACAAGTTCTACCGCATGTCTCTCTCAGGCCCTGCCCTTGTGCCCAAGGAAATAAAACCAGCTGACGCAGCAAAGAAATACCTGCGCGTTGTTGGCAAGCATACGGTCAAGGGCGGCAAGACATGCATAACATTCCACGACGGAAGGAACTACCTTGGGGACAAGCACATACGCACAGGCGACACCTGCGTGCTTTCGGTCCCCGATTTCAAGCTTGTGACGCACCTTCCGCTTTCGCCGGGCGCAAAATGCCTTGTGGTGGAAGGCAAGCACAGGGGCGAGACGGCCAAGCTCGAAAAGATAATCGAGAGGCCGGGCTCTCACCAGGCAGAAGTGCTGCTCTCAGGCCCTTCAGGCGAATTCGTAACCGTGGCAAACTATCTGTTCGTGGTTGACGAGAATTTCCAGTGAAGCACGGTTGATTGTCGATATGAAATGATGAAAAATGGCGGAACGAACGAAGCGAACGATGCATGAAAAATATTTGATTTTCATTCGGTGGATGAAATGGAGAATAACAAAATGCGCGAAGTGGTCGTGGACAAGGTCACGCTGAACATCGGCGTTGGCAAGGCTGGCCAAGAACTCGAGAATGCAAAGGCGCTTCTCGAGCGTTTGTCCGGCTCCAAGGCAGTGCCAACCCACGCAAAGGTCCGAAACCCAGTCTTCCGCATAAAGAAGGGGGACATCATCGGCACAAAAACAACTCTCCGCGGCCCAGGCGCAATCGAGTTTGTGAAAAAGGCGCTCAAGGTGAAAGGCTTCGCGCTCCCTCCGCGCTCCTTTGACCGCGAGGGCAATTTCTCGTTCGGCGTTCCTGAGTACATTGAATTCCCGGGCGCAAAGTATGACCCGAAAATCGGGATGCTTGGCTTTGATGTCTGTGTCACACTTCGCCGCCGCGGTTACAGAGTTGGCAAGCGAAGGCGCGGCAAGTCCAAAATTGGGCACACGCACAGGCTGACGAAAGAGGATGGGATAGAATTTGCGAAAGAGACATTTGCAATCAAAGTTGAGTGATATTTATCAGCATGGAGCTGCGCTCCATGTCTGAAAATTTCATGGGTGAAATTTTCATGGCAGAAAAAGAAAAGAAAAAAACCGGAATCCCGCCGGAGCACAAGTTCCAGGGCAAGGGCGCAAGGAAGTGCCGCTTCTGCGGCTCGGCCCGCGCGCTCATCCGCTCGTACAACCTGAAAATATGCAGGCGGTGCTTCCGCGAAGTCGGAGAGGAAGTCGGTTTCAGGAAATACTGATAATTGAGTTGATTTTCATGGCAAACGACCCATTGGCAGACGCGTTGAACGCGATAAAGACCCACGAGCGGTTCGCAAAGCCAGCATGCGAGGTCAAGCCCTCCAAGCTTGTCCGCGAAACACTCAAGATTCTCCAGAGCAAGGGGTTTATCGGCGACTTCGAGTTCGTGGACGACGGCAGGAGCGGTTACTTCAGGATAAAACTGCTCGGAAAAGTCAACGCGTGCGGCGCGGTCAAGCCGAGGTTCGCAGTCAAGAAAAGCGAGTGGGTGGAGTGGGAAGGCAAGTATCTCCCGGGCTCGGGCTTCGGCATATTCGTGGTCTCCACTCCGCAAGGATTGATGACAAACGAGGATGCAAAGAACAAGGGGCTGGGCGGCAGGCTCATCGCGTACGTTTACTAGGTGCATTGAAATGAAAATTCCGGAAGGCGCAAAAGTTGCAGTGGAAGGCGAGAAGGTCACGGTCAGCGGTGCAAAGGGCACGACCTCAAAAACGTTCCACTACCCTGGTCTCAAAATCACAGTCAAGGGAAGCGAGCTTGAAGTAACAGGGCCGCTTGCAATGGCAAATACTGTGCGGGCGCACGTGAAGAACATGGCAAACGGCGTGCTCACCGGTTACTCCAAAAAACTCAAGTCGCTTTACTCACACTTCCCAATTGCAGTGGAAGTGAAAGGAAAGGAAATCATGATAAAGAATTTCCTCGGCGAAAAGCAGCCTCGCAAGGCGAAAATCGTGGGGCAGACAAAAGTCGAGGCAAAGGGGCAAGAGATGACGGTGTCGGGCCCAAGCAAGGAGGAAGTCGGCCAGACAATTGCCAACCTCAAGTCAGCAACTCGCATCAGGAACCGCGACTCTCGCGTTTTCCAAGACGGGTTCTACGTAATTGAAAGTTAAACGTGGTATTTATGCAAAAGAGAACCCACCCGAAATTCCGCCGCCCGAACTACGGCCGCTCAAGCAGGAGCAGGATAAAGATAGCCTGGAGAAGGCCGCGCGGCATTGACAACAAAAAAAGGCTCAAGATAAAATACATGGGCGCCTCGCCATCCATCGGCTACGGGCAGCCATCCGAAATAAAGCACAACCACCCGCAGGGCCTGCCGGAAATGCTCGTGCAAACTCCGGCGCAGCTTGCGAACCTCAAGGACGTGGTCGTGCGCATAGCAGGCGGAGTGGGCAGGAAAAAGCGCGAGGAAATAATCAAGCTTGCCGAATCCATGAAGCTCCGCGTTGTGAACAAGGCAAAGAAATACGCTCCAAAAATAATTAAGGAAAAGAAAGTGGAAACGAAGAAAGAGGAACCGAAAAAAATAGAAGAAAAGAAAGCAGAGGCTCCAAAAACGAACGAACCGGACAAAGTCGAGGCGCCCAAGAAAGCTGAAATCCCCAAACCTGCGGCTCCTCAAACAAAACAATAGTTGATTCTTATGGCAATGAACACAGTTCGAAGGATTGCGTCCGAAATTCTTGGCGTTGGGCAGTCCAAAGTGAAATTCAAGACTGACTCGACGCAGAAGATTTCCGAGGCGCTCACCCGCGAGGACATCCGCGCCCTGATAAAGGAAGGCGCAATATTCGCACAGGCAAAGATGGGTGTTGCAAGGATACGAGGGCGCGAGAAGCGCGAGCAGGTTCGCAAAGGCCGGCGCTCAGGCAAAGGCAGCAAGAAAGGCACATTTGCAGCAAGATTGGGCGAGAAGGCCAATTGGATTGCCAAGGTGCGCGCGCAGCGCAGGCACCTCTTCTCGCTTGTGGAGTCGGGCAAGCTTGCAGCTGGCGCCAAGCGCAGGATTTACGGGATGATAAAGGGCAACGCATTCAAGGGCGTCAAAGTGCTCGACATTTACCTCAAGGACAACAAGCTTTTGGTTGAGAAAAAGCAGTAGTCATTTTTGTGATGTGATTATGTGAGCGAAGCAACAGGACCGGTATACAAGGTGGCGTTCCGCCGAAGGCGAAGCAACATCACCAACTACGCCAAGCGCCTTGCGCTTGTCAAGGGCACCGCACCCCGCATGGTGGTTCGCAAGTCCACCACCGGAGTGCTCGTGCAGTTTTTGGAGTTCTCCGCAAACGGCGACAAGGTTGTGGCATCCGTGAATTCTCCTTCCCTTTCGCAATATGGCTGGGCTCCGCGCTGCAACTCGCCGACAGCATACCTGTGCGGCATGCTTGCAGCAAAGCTTGCGGCAAAGAAAGGGGCGAAGGAGTTCAACCTTGACATCGGCATGTACACGCCCTCCAAAGGCTCGCTCGTATTCGCAGCGCTTCGTGGCGCGGTTGACGCTGGCCTCAAGACAAATTACACCGAGGAAATGATCACTGACGACAGGATAACTGGCGCGGCAATAGCAGCCTACGCAAAGAGCCTCAAGACCTCAGACGAAGCAAAATACAAGAGGCTCTTTTCATCCTACCTCAAGGAAGGCTTTGAGCCAGAAAAAATGGTTGAAAAGTTCAATGCTGCAAAAAGCAAGATAAGCGCGCAATAAAAAATTTTTTGAAACCTGGTGAACGAAACGAACGAAAACGAATGGCAAAAGAGCATCAGTAATCGAATGAACCGAACGAACACAATTATTTGTTGATGGTGAAATTGATGGCAAGATTCGAACGCGGCGGAAGAAGGGACGGGCGCGATGACGAGCCCAAGCCCGAGTGGATTCCGAAAACCGAAGTTGGCAGGCAGGTGAAGTCCGGCCAGATAACCTCGGTCGAGGAAATATTCTTCCAGGGGAAGAAAATACTCGAGCACGAAATCATCGACCACCTCTATCCCAACCTAGTCGAAGAAACGCTCGAGGTCTCAAGCACCCAGCGCATGACTGACAACGGCAGGAAAATGCAGTTCCGCGCAATTGTGCTTGTGGGCGACAAGAACGGCCACGTTGGAATAGGGGCAGGCAAGTCTGAAGAAGTGAAGCCAGCAATCGAATCAGCAATCAAGAACGCAAAGCGCAACATAATCTCAGTCCCGCTTGCAGGGCAGGGCAATCTCAAGAACACCCTTCCTATCAAGGTAGTCGGAAAGGTCGGAAGCGTGGAAGTCACGCTCAAGCCAGCGCCTCTCGGCCTTGGCTTGGCAGCAAATGAAGTAGTGAAAAAGTGCTTTCAGCAGCAGGGGTGAAGGATGTCTGGAGCTTCTCCCGCGGCCGGACCCGCAACATCTACAACACTTCGATGTCAGTCATCAACGCACTTGAAAAGCTCAACTCGATGCGCCTGAAAG
>JAWBPP010000057.1:0-5343 GCA_038824715.1 Candidatus Anstonellaceae archaeon | reverse complement strand
CCGATCCCTAAGAAAACTGCTTGTGGAGAGATTTTACTGCCTAAAAGGTGAAAGAAAGGCAAGTTTGATTTCCACAACCCAGACAGCCACCTAAAAATGGCAAAGCGCTTCAAGCATGTTCATGGTCGCCTAAAATGTGTTCATAAACAAAAATGGCAAAGTGATGATGGAGAAAGAACAAAGAAGAACGAGGAGGCAATGGCTGTTTTTTACAGCTTACGCACAAATTCCAGGAAACAGGGCGGCACGACTACTTCTGAGCAAAGTTCTCCTTGATTTCGCTCTTGCGGATTTCCACGCGCTTCATGGGTCCAATCTTTTTTATGTAGCCATAAAGCTTGGCAGAAAGCTTGCCAAAGACCATTTCCTGCGTAAGCGTTGCTGCATCGGTTTCTTTTGCAATTGCCTTAAGTGCATTCGAAACAGCCTTGCGCACATCCACGCGGGTGGCCTCGCTTATCTTCAGCCCGCTTATGGAAATCGCCTTTATGCGCAGGTGCACGCCATCGCGTGTAACCACGTCCTCCACCTGGTTTATGATGGAGCGGCGGCGCCTTGCAAGGGTGCGGAGGTAGCCTGGCACAAGCTCGTGCCCGATGAAAATCGTGTGCGCCGTCTTGCCCTTGATTTCCTTCACGCGGAAGTAAACCGTAGTGTAGGCAGTCGACTGGGAGAATGTGCCGAGAAGCTCGGAGAGCCCTATCTTGACCACGCGGTTGGCAAGGTTCGCCTCGTCAGAAGAGACAATCTGCCCTATTTCGCGCGACTCGAAGTTCTCGGGCGCAACGACGCTATACCAGTTTTTCATTTTCCACTTGTCGACGACTTTTGTCTTTTTTTCAACCATAATATCAACCCGCTAGATCTACTTGACCAAAAGCGCCGCCTTCTCCGGGTCGTACTTCCAGTCAGCCGGAATGCGTCCGCTCTTCGTGTAGTATTTCACCAATCGCCCTATTTTCGATTCGACGTGGATGAGCTTGGTCCTGTTGTGCTTGTCAGTCCTGTTGGTGCGAAGGTGCTCGCGCATGTTCACCGCGCGCTTGATGAGGTTGAGCAGATCCTCAGGATATTCTTGCTTCACTCCATTAGCTGCAAGAATAGTGCTTATTGACTTGCCGCACAGCGCCTGCACGGACGGGATGCCATAGGTGTCGCGGAGAGTAAGCCCGATTTCAGCCGGACCCTTGCCTTCCTTGCCCATCTTTGCGACAAGCTCCTCCACCTCGTGCGGCGCGTATTCCACCCACTCTGGCGTGGTTTTCACCGCAGGCTTTTTGGAGCCTGACCTTCCCCGCTTTTTCGAATGCATGCGTGCCATTAGCATTACCTCCAGTGCTATCTGCTAGTTTGTTAGCCTGAAACCATCATCGAATTTCCAAGAGGCTGGAATCTTGGACAAAAGATGCCACAAGGGACATCAATCTGGGAAACCCAGTCCAGCCGAAGCAGGCATAGATATAGTGGATGCGTTTAAAAGGCTTCTCTCTCGCAGCCCTGATGGGATTAGGCCATCGTCTCGAAGTAATTGTAGAAAAGCACTGCAAGCCCCAGGAAAACCGGGGCAGATATGCCAAGAGTGAAAATGAGGGTCGTTTGGAAAATAACTGAAAGCGAAAGGGCGACTACCAACGTCAGCGCCGAAGAAGCTATAAGGGCAGTTATAGTATGCGGCATTCGCTTTGATTTTGTTTTGGCATCCGTGTTATCGCGAACTGGCAAAACCAGTGCTGCTTCGCGCGTTCGAACATCGACAGGCTGCCTGGGAGCCGCAGGCTCTGCCTTCGCTATTTCGAAGGTTTCCTTGCTTACTTCTTGCGGCGAAGTTGCATATGCAGCCCTTTGCACTTGGCGTTTTCCGGCCTTTGGCTGCCTCAGTTTTTCCGAGCGAGCCGCCTCCTTCCGCTTGCGCTCAATTGATTTTTTGCTTAATTTCGGAAGTGCGCGCATCTTTTCCTGCCGCACCTGCTCTTCCAGCATTGAGATTACACTAGGAAGCCGCCGCCTGTTCATTCTAGCCATTCTGCCCATCATAGCCTGCCCCGGGTCAAGAGAATTGTATGCTCCTCTCTCCGAGGCGGGCATTAATAACTTTTACTTTAGCCGTCCCACGTATTTCCTCTTCGATTTCCTCCAAAGCAAAGTCGCACGAGATTTGGGCAGAGGGGATTTCTGCGTTGAGCGGAAGCTTCCTGTCGGCCTTGAACTGCCTTGCTTGCGCAGTTAATTCGTTGAGGAATGCAGCCTTTCGTTCCGCATCCTCGTCTATTGCGCCCTTTTCTTCAGGCGGCCATTCCGAAAGATGCACGCTTTTGCCTGGCGAAATAGATTGCCATATTTCCTCGGAAAGATGGGAGGTTACCGGCGCAAGGAGCTGGCAGCAGGTGAGAAGCACCTTCCTCATGGTGTGCTGCGCAGCCCTCTTGCTATCCTTGCCATAAATTTCCGGCTGGTAAAGCCGGTGCTTCACATATTCGAGATAAAAGTCGCAGTATTCGTGCCAGAAGAAATCCTGCAGGGTTTTTATCGCGTGGTGGAATTCGAATGCCTCGAAATTTTCTGTTACTTGCGCACGGACGCGCTCAAGGCGGGAGAGAATCCACCTGTCGGCAAGGCGCAAATGTTTTCGCTCCACTGCCGCAGCATCATCATCAAAATCCGCACACGATTTTTCCACCAGCTTTGCAGCGTTGATGACCTTTGTTATGAAACTCTTGGAGTATTGCATATCTTGGTAGGAAAATGGTCTGTCCTTTGCCATTGCTCCTGAAAGCGCAGCCCATTGGCGCACAGCATCTGCAGAGTAGTCAGTTATCAGCTTGTCAGGCACTATCACATTGCCAAGAGACTTGCTCATCTTCTTGCCGTCAGGCGCAAGCACATTGCCGTTCAGCAGGATTTCCCTGAAAGGCGGCTTGCCGGTGAGCTGCAAGCATCTGTAAATGGTGTAGAACGCCCAAGTGCGCACGATTTCCACTCCCTGCGGACGAAGCGAGGACGGGTAAACGCGAGCAAGGAATTTTTGGTCCTCGGGCCATCGCCCTATTACAAGCGGAGTTATGCTTGAGTCTACCCAGCAGTCGCAAGTGGAAGTCTCTGCGTGAAGAAGTGTGCCGTCTGGAAGTGTTTTGGTCGGAGTTTTGGTTGCATCAAAGGGAAGCTCGGTTTCTTCCGCAGGATAGGTTTTGCCGCTTTTCCTGTCAATCCAGAAAGGAAGCGGAGTGCCAAAGACACGCTGGCGGGAAATCACCCAGTCCCATTCCACGAATTTTGCCCAGTCGATGAGATACTGGATGCCAAAGTCCGGCGTCCACTTGATTTTCCTGGCTGCTCCGATTATTTCGTCGCTTTTTTCGGTTATTTTCGCAAACCACTGCATGGAAAGGAGAAGCTCGATCGGCTTTTTGCAGCGGTCGTGCACCTTTACAACCTGCTTGAGCTTCTGGCTTTTGACAAGTTTTCCTTCTGCCTTGAAGCGCTCCACCAATTTTGCCCTTGCCTCGGTTGCCTTAAGCCCGTCCAGTTCGCCTGCGTTCATCAATCGCCCATAGTCGTCCATTGCCTTGATGATGGGAAGCTTGTATTTGTACATGGAAATTACGTCCTGCTTGTCGCCGAACGTGCAGACCATGAGAACACCAGAGCCAAATTCCTTGTCCACTGAATCGTCTGCAATGAGAGGCACCTTGGCGCCAAGTGCAGTGGTCACAGACACCTTTTTCGAGCCAAATGCCGCATATCGCTCATCCTTCGGATTGTATGCCACAGCCACGCATGCGTGCATGAGCTCAGGACGGGTTGTTGCGATAGTAAGCGGCTTGCCCTCAAGCTCAAAGTTGATGAAGTGCAATTCCGTTTCTCTCTCCATCTCCTCGGTGTCAGTTTTGGCAAGAGCTGAACAGCAATTTGTGCACCAAAAAACAGGGTGCTCTGAGCGGTAAATGAGCCCGCTCTTGTGCATTTGCAGAAGCGACAGCTGCACACGCTTGTGGTATTCGGGGTCCATAGTCCTGTATTCATAGCGCCAGTCTGCGGAAAATCCGAGAGTCTGCATCTGTGAGCGCATTTTTGCGATAAACTCGTGCGTCCATTCCACGCAGAGCCTGCGGAACTCCTCGGGCGGCTTCCGGCCGTATTTCTGCTCCACTTTCACTTCGGTTGGAAAGCCTTGGCAATCCCAGCCCTGCGGGTAATACACGTTGAAGCCCTGCATGCGCTTGTAGCGCGCAACAAAGTCAAAGTAGGAATAGGAGAGCACGTGGCCCATGTGGAGCTCGCCAGATGTGAAAGGAGGGGGCGTGTCAATCGAGTAGACAGGGCGCTTGGAATCGGATTCGTCAAAATGGTAGGTTTTGTTTTCAGCCCACCATTTCTGCCACTTTTCCTCTATTTTCCTATCGTATCGTTCGCAAATCGGCATGCAGCAAGATTGAGACTAAGCTTTTTTTAAGCTTGGTGAGAGAACCTAACCCATAATCTTCTGTCTGCTAAATCCGCGCCAAGAACGGAGTGACCGCCGAAAGGGCGTTCATCATTCAGTAGCTTGCACCTTGGTATGCCCACCCTTCGCTGGAACTGTTCAGCAATTGCAAAATCAGCCTGCAGGAAAACACGGAAAAACGGGCTTGGCTACTTGAGAATGGAGGGAAAGCGCAGTCGAGCAAGGTGCCGCTTGTGATAAAGTGTGCTCTGAGGCAAGGCTGTAGATTATTAATCTGTTCCAATAAACGCACCTCATGAGGTTTGGATGGGCAGGATTGGCTTTTTCACTTCCATCGCTCGCCTTTTTACTGGCAGGCTGCCTAGCGCAACCCTTTCCGATTGGCGGAAGCGAAGCCGAACAGGTGAGGGCGCGATTTGATGGCTATGACTGGAGCTGGCAGTGCTGGAGCGAGGAGGTAAAATTCACCCTTTGGAAAGAGCACATCAGCAAGGTTGAAAAGATTGGCAATTATTGGATAATTGAAGGGGCTTCATCCGATAGAGGTAACGTCATGAAAAGTGTGAGCAGCGACAAGTCAGGGAAGGTTTTATTCGTTTATGACAAGCAAAGCGACAAAGTGGTGAATATGGTGCACGGGGATTACGGCTGGGATGTGCGTGTCGGCCCAGATGGCAACATAAGCGGGTCGATTCCTCTTTATTGCTGATAGTGTGATTCTTATGGAATTTTGGCAGATACTAATCCTTGGTCTTGTGCAAGCCATAACCGAATGGCTGCCGCTCTCGTCGAAAACCATTGACACCGTGATTTACACGCAATTCTTTGGAGGCAGCCTTGAAAGCGTGCTTCCTGTGCTGCTTTGCCTGCATTTTGGCACGCTTCTTGCAGCAGCAGTCTAT
>JAWBPP010000056.1:0-5424 GCA_038824715.1 Candidatus Anstonellaceae archaeon | reverse complement strand
GCTGCCGGCATACTGCACCCTTTCGGCGCGGTTGATGCCTATCTGGTCGCGCGAGTAGCGGAAAATCCCGTCCCACCTATCGTCCGCACTGCCCACCGTGAATTCGGTCTTTATCATTGCGGAATTTTCCCTACCCTTTTCTATGCAATCGCCAACCCTGTGGTTTTTCCCGTCGAAGAAAACGCAGCTCGAGCGGTAAATCCACTGGTGGCAGGTCGGCACGTAGGCATTGTAGAGCGCGCCTGCAAAGTCCTTCGGTCCGTGCAAAGCGAGAAGCGGCGTGATTGCTATGGTGCCCACTACAGCTGCAAGCACAAGCAGAATGATGATATACGCCAGCCTTGTTTGCTCGAGTTTCATTCCATCACCCTGTCTAATGCTTCATCCGCCATCGCATCTTGCAGCTTGCCGCGCCAACCTATCCCCTCATGAAATTCGAAAGCGGCTGGCCCACTGCCTGCTGGAACTTTCCAGGGTCAACATATGGGTAGCAGTCCTGGAACTGGTCTGGGTGGTGGCTCAAATGCTGCAGATTTTTCGGGTCGTTTATGTCCCCGCATTTCGAAGGAACCGGCCCCTGCGCCTGCTGCAGCTGGTAGCCCCCTCCTGCCGCCTGCTGGCCTGTCTGCTGCGAAGGGGTTGCAAAAATCGCAAACCCCAGCACCAGCAAAGCCAGCCCCACCATCACGTACATTGCGTTGTCCCCCATCAAATCACCTCACAATATTGTGCATTCATCACATTCCCGGAACCTTCCATGGGATTATCCTGTAAAGCAAACTCACGAACGAAAGGTAATTGCCGGAAAGCAAGAGCAGCCCGAAGCCGAGGAAGAACAGCCCGATTGCCGCATGGACCGCGCGCCTGTGCCTTGCAATCCACTTCAGCTTCTCAATTGTCTGCGACAGGAAAAGCGCTGCAATCATGAAAGCCGCCCCAAGCCCGAGCGAGAACGAAAGCATCACCACGCTCCCTCCCAAGAAATCCTCTGCAGATGAGGCAAGAAGGAGCGTCGGGAACAGCGTCGGCGAGATGCAGTGCGAGCACACCAGCGCAAAGACCAGGCCCACAACAAACACGCCGGCATATGAAAGCGTGCCATCCCTCTCCCTCCATCTCCCGGCCATCTTCTTGAGCTTCTCATCATCCATCATGCCCCCGAATCTCCAGAATATCACTTTCAGCGCTCCCAGATAATGCAAGCCCAAGAGCACGAAAAGAGCGCCAGCAGCAAGCGAAAGCGCATCAAAATACTGCCCCATGCTTGCCGCAAAGCCTGCAGCCAGCCCCCCGATTAGCGTGAAAACAAGAGTGAAGGAAAGCACGAAAACAAGCGTCTTTTTCACCAGCACTTTCCGCACCATGGGATTTTTTCCCGAACTCGAAAGAGCTTCGAATGAAAATCCGGTGATGGTCGTAAGGTAGACCATTATCATCGGGATTATGCATGGCGAGAGGAACGATATCGCCCCAATCAGGAATGCAAAGAAAAGTTCGAGCCCCATGAAAATCACATCGCAGCGCTCCAGATAAGTATGTAAAGACCGAACAGGAGCATCATCAGGCCCATCATCAGCTTGAACGCCTTGCGGTGCGTTTTCTCGTAACCCTCGACCTTCTCAAGCACCTGCTCGCTTGACGCTGCCCCAAGAGCGAGGATGAGGGGCACCACGAACATCAGGTTGTAAAGCGCGAGAAGGCCGAGCCAGCTTGCCTCCAGCCCCTTTGCTGAAAGCAAGGTGATTATGGCAACATAAAGCCCGCCAACGCAGGGGAATGCGCAAAGCCCGACCAGTATCCCTGCGATAAGCGCAGCAAGCGCCGTTCCCTGTTCAAGGAAACGCTGCACGTATGGCTGGGAAAATTTCGGTATCTTGAGCGTGGAGGTTCCCATGATGCCGTCTTTGATGGATATTGCGCCCACCAGCACCAGAAGCAGTGCACCTGCCTTTGCCATGAAATGCGGCTCGAAAATCGAAACAGCATTCATTATGCCCAACCCGATTGAAAAGTAGGCTATGAATACGCCCAGTATGTACAGGCTGCCAAGAAGCAGTATCTCCTTGCGCGAGCGCTTGAGCGAAAGCAGGAATGCTATAAAGAAGATAAGCACGGTGAATCCGCATGGGTGGATTCCGTCGAGAAAGCCGGTGACTATTACCAAGCCAACCATGTTCTTAGTTTCGTAGAGGTAAAAGGCTGCAAGAATCAGGAAAAGCAGCGCTAACAGGTGGGATTTGTTCATCTGGTTCACCTTTGCTATTGCATTAGTCTGGTTTGACCCTGCGCTGGCTTGCGCTCTTTCACAGAATAGAGCAATGCTGCCCCGCCAACAGCCAAAAGGCCGATTGGGAGTACGAGGTTCAGCAGGCTGTTGCCCGCATCCGCGTTATTCGCATGGCCGTCGCAATTTTCGATTGGCTGGTCAATCGGGCAGACTTCTATTTTTCCGTTCATCAGCATCTGGTATTCTGTGGCTCCGCTCATCTTGTCCTGCGTGACAACCACTGCTCCCTTGGGATTTTTGAGATAGCTTTCTATGAGGGCTGGCGGCACGTGGCCTTCGAACAGGTACTTGCCGTCAATAACGGTAAGCATGTGACCCTGCATTTCAAGGGGCACTGCGAATTGTTCCTGCAATGCCACCATGTCTGCGCGCGCCGCGGCGTCAGCCATGAAATCCTTTATCACATAGTCTCTTCTGCCGTTTTTCTCCAGCATGGCAACCAGGCCCTCAACGTACGGCCCGCAGTGGCCGCAGCCCCCGTTCTTGTAAATGAGAACGGAAGCTGAAAATGCTGGGGCGGACAGGAAAAGCAGCAATACTGCAAAAAGTTTCCCTGCCAATCCCATGTTGCCGTTCAGCATCCTCCCACCTGCGTCGGTGTTGCTGATGGCAGCGGTCTAAGCGGCTGTGCTCCAGCTGAGCCGGAAAGCTGCCCCTGCACGCCGCTTGCGCTTGCCGATGCTGCCGCTGACTTTGCAGCAGCAATCTTTGCATTTCCGACCAGCCCTGAAAGCTGGACCGCTTGCATTACCGCAACAAGCAGCACTATCCCAAGCACTGCCAAAATTATCTGTTCCCTTTCCATGATTCCACCTCTCAAATTTTTCCATCAATGCCTGTTCTCATGCCCTGCCCCCAGTGGAAGACGGCGGGCGGCCTGCCTCCCTGTCGCACTTGAAGCAATAGTCGCCCGGCTCGTTTCCGCAGCAGGCAAAGACCACCTTTCCGCAGGTTTTGCATTTCTTCATGCTAATCACTTCCGTGGTGCCGTTTGCCCCTCGTTTTTCCCATTCCAATCGCCCGATTTTTCTCAGCAACACCCATGCTTCTTTTTCTTGCCCATACCACTTACCTCCATGCGTTTGTTTTCTCAGCAGCCTCCTACCTGGCTTGCGCCAGAGGTTCCGCTTGGCGTGATTGCCGCGCCGCTTTCAGCGCCCCGGTACTTGTTCGAGGCGAGGTTGATGTAAGTCAGCGGTATGTTCGCCTTGGCAAGGACGACAGCCTTTGACTGCTCAGGCCCTGGGAAGAAGAGCACCTTCCACTTGCCTATTTCCTCGAGTATCTGGTCGTCTGTCATATCCGGGTGGTTCTTGACCAAGTAGCCAAGCACTCCCCTCATCGCGTAGCTGTGTGCGCATCCGCAAGCAGGCTGGCCGTTATTGAATACCAGAGTCTTTGCGCCGCAGCAATACTCGCAAGCTATCATGGAGCCGATTTTGGTGTAGCGCTCCAGGTCCGCGCCCTTAAGGACATTGCCCGGCTCCCCGCCAAGCAGGTTCGTGAGCTTGTCGATTGTCGCCTGCACGTTCGGATTGGCTGAAGATATATCCTCGTACTTCACCCCGATTTCCTCCCCGTATATTGCAGGCACGCCGCTCGGCATTATATTATTGGCTGGCGCAGCAAGCGTTCCTGGAGATTGAATTGATTGCTGCGTGCCCTGCACGCTTGCCGTTTGGCTCGTGGTTCCAGAAGGCGTGCCCTGGACCACCACGACTTCCTTTGGCACAGGAAGCGAAGAGAGCGTTGCAATCTGGTATTGGTTGAACCCGACCACCAGAATCAGCGCCACAAGAACCGGCATCATAAGGTTCTTGGGCTCGAAAAGCCCGCCTTGGCTCGGCTGGCTCTCCGCTTCGTTTTTCTTTTCTCCCATTTCAACACCCCGTTTTCACCATTTTGCTTTTCACTAGTTGTAAGTTTTACAACACTTGTAATACTTACAGCATATCATTTTATAAACAGATTGGTGTAAATGTTACACATTCTGTAAAGGTTTTGGATATGGGAATACCTAAAGGAGTCCTTGGGGGGCTAAGCCCGCTTGAGGCTGAAGTGATAAGCGCGATGGCGCCCGGCACAAAGATGAAAGTCAGGGAGATACATGCCGTTGTGGCAAGGAAGCACAAGGCGCCGCTCACCAGCATAGCGGTCATGCTCGACAGGCTTTACTCCAAAAAGCTGGTGGACAGGAAAATCGAGACCTGCCGTGGCGGCACGCGGTACCTCTATTTCCTGAAAAAGAGCCACGAGCAGATGGAAGAAGACTACCTCAAGGCGCAGGTGGACAGCATCATAACCAGGTTCGGGGACAGCGCAGTCGCTTATTTCCACAAGCGCTTTTCTGGAAAAAAGTAGCCCGGATGTTGTGGAAACGAGTTTCAGCCACTTTAGGGGTACATATATAAGCAGTTTCACAGGCAAGGCTTGCAGGGAGAGGGCAGCCCTCTGCCGCAAATGCGTGCGATGGCCTGCCGTAAACATTCCTCATCCGTGGATTGCATGGAAGAATTGAACTGCATAATCGGGCCGTGCCTTTCGGCTTTTTCCAAAGACCCCACCGGAACGGCCGCAGCCGTGCTTGTCGGCTCAATCGCAGCAGTTTCGCTTTACAAGGCAGCAACAGGCAAGAGCGTGCGCTCCAAAATCCGTTGGTCCTATCTGCTCGTCTTCGGGATGCTTTTCCTGATTTCCTATTTTTCGTTTTCAATGTCTTGCCACGCCAACCTGCCGATTTGCTCTGAGCACGCGGCGATGTACAGCATACCAACTGCAATAATCGGCTCGCTTCTCTTCGGCTACTTCATACTTCCGCGCATTTACCTGGCATGGAACAAGGCAAAGCTTGACAATTCCCTCTCCTCGTTGCTTCCGCAGAGTGTGCCTGTCTATGTGGCTGACAAGGGCAAGCCTTTCGCATTCTCCTTCGGTGGCTTTGGCAAATGGATAGTGGTTTCGCAGGGCATGCTCGACATCCTCACGAAAAACGAGCTCCGCGCCGTTCTCCTGCACGAATATGGGCACATAAAAAACAAATCTTCCCTTTACAAGTTAAGCAGCAGCATCTACTCTCGCCTGCCAGTCCTCAACGCCTTCCTTGACTCCGATGCGCTTGATAGCGAGGAGGAAATCCG
>JAWBPP010000055.1:0-5569 GCA_038824715.1 Candidatus Anstonellaceae archaeon | reverse complement strand
CTGCGGCTGGGGGTTGGCGACCCGTCAATAATTGATGCGCTTTCCATGATGAAACACGCCGACAAGACGGATAAAATGGTGCTGGAGCGGGCGTACAACCTCTGCTCGGATTTGGGCGAAGTGGCAGAACATTATGTTGCAGGCAAGAACTTGTCGCGCTTTTCAGCCCAGCCCTTCAAGCCCATCCGCCCTGCGCTTGCCGAGCGGCTTCCGAATGCTGATGAAATAATCAAAAAATTGGGAAGATGCGCTGTTGAGGCAAAATACGACGGCTTGAGGATGCAGGTGCATGTTTCTTCCGGAAAAGTGGAAATCTACTCCAGGAAATTAGAGAAAATGACGCGCATGTTCCCTGAAATAACACAAGCGGCAGCCAAACTGAAAGTGAAATCAGCAATTTTCGAAGGCGAAGCGCTTGCCTACAACGAAAAGGAGAAGAAATACTACTCCTTCCAGCAGACAATACAGCGGAAGCGCAAGTACGGAATAGAAGCAATGGCAAAGGAATTCCCCCTGCGCCTGTTCGTATTCGACATAATGTATTTGAACGGAAAGGATTTGACGCTTGAGGCATACGCAAAACGCAGAAAAACGCTGGAAAAGTTGTTCGCAAAAACCGAGCCGCTTGTGCCATCTGAACTGATTTACACAGATGATGCAAAAAAGCTGGACGAGCATTTCGCTTCTCTTGTCGGCGAAGGGCTTGAGGGCATAATAGCAAAAGACCTCTCGCAGCCCTACGTTGCAGGGGCGCGGAAATTCGCATGGATTAAGCTGAAGAAATCCTACGGGGAGCTTGCGGATACAGTTGATGCTGTTATTGTTGGCTACTATCTGGGCAAGGGGCAGCGGCAGGAATTTGAGTTTGGCGGGTTGCTCGTGGCAGTACTCAACGACGAAACAGATGAATTTGAGACAATAGCAAAAATCGGAAGCGGCTTTTCGGAAGATGAGATGCGCTCGTTTGAGAAAATGCTTGATGAAATCAAAGTCAATGAAAAGCCGAAGGGCGTAAAGAGCAAACTTGTGCCTGACTTCTGGGTGAAGCCGAAGTTCGTTATAACCGTTGCAGCAGATGAGATAACCCTGTCGCCAATGCACACATGCGGCTTGGTTGGAGAAACCGGCTATGCGCTCCGCTTCCCGAGGATGATGAGCCTGCGCGACGACAAGGGCCCGCATGAGATAACGACAACTAAGGAGATAATCAGGATGTTTGAAATGCAGAAACGAACGGTAGACAGGTGAAACGCATGAAACTTGCACTCGAAAAATACTATCCACTAATTATGCTCGGAGTCTTTGCCCTGCTCATCCTTACAGTGCTTCGCGCCAGCATTTTCGGAACTGTTGACCCGGAAAAGCACATTTATTTTGAAATTGTCTTCCTGCTCCTGCTTGCGCTCCTTGGCGAAATTGCAGTAGTTTACCTCAAGCAGCCGTCGGTGATGATTCTGATGGTGCTCGGGATATTCATGAGCCACAGCTTCATCGAGCTTGCCTGGGAAACTGCAGGAAGCGCAGGAATTCCCCTGCCGAAAAGCAAGCCAGACATTCTCCGCTACGATGAAGTGATACATGTTTTCGCGCAGCTTGGCGCAGTCATACTTCTTTTCAAAGTCGGATTGCACCACAAGATAGAAGGTGTCTTCAGAGGGGACAACCTGATTGTGGCGTTGGCAGGAGTGGTTGTGCCGTTTGTGGCAGGCTACCTGTATGCAAGCGCGACAGGGGGGAATTTCGCCTACTCCATGTTTTTAGGGGCAGCGCTCACGGCAACCAGCGTGGGAGTGACAGTTGCGCTCCTGAAAGAATTCGGATTCCTTGAGCAGCGCTTTGCGCAGATAATAATAGGCGCGGCAATAATTGACGACGTGCTTGGCTTGCTTGTGCTATCTTTTGTGATAAATGTCGTGGGCGGAACAGGGGACCTGTCGCCCCTTCTTTGGACAGGGGTATCTGCGGCGGTTTTCCTGCTTGGAAGCGTGCTTGCGGGCAAGTATTTCGTGAAATACCTGGACAGAGAATGGTCCAACAGCAAGACATTCCTGCTCGCGCTTGCCTTCGTTCTAATGTATGCCTATATTGCAGAGTTCATCCGCCTCTCGGCAATAGTGGGCGCGTTCATTGCAGGAATAGTGCTCAACCAAAGCAGGCACGTGAGGGAAATAGAGGACAAGACCTACGGGCTGGAAATGCTTTTCATGCCGATTTTCTTCATAAGTTTGGGGACGCTGGTGGATGTGAAAGCTCTTGCGGAGTTTGCCATTCCAATAATAATAATCACTGCAATAGCATTTGCAAGCAAGCTGTTTGCCTGCGCAGGCGCTGCCATGATTGCCAAGCTGCGCCTGAAAGAGGCGCTTGCAGTGGGAGTGGGAATGGCTCCGCGAGGCGAGGTTGCACTTATCGTGGCATCAATAGGGCTTACCACAAACGTGATTAGCACCTCCCAATACTCGGTTATTTCTGCAATGGCGCTCCTTACAACATTCGTCGTGCCGCCTATTCTTGCGCACACGCTGAAGAGATAGCCGCTGGCAATTCCACAATAGTGGAACGCTTCTACGGCGATTGTGGAGCTGGATGATTTATTGGCTTCGGACGCGATGGCAAAGCATGATGAAGAATTCCCTTGTCGGGTGCGAGCCTGCGGATATTTCTGCAAAGACAGCCTCCTTTTCCTCCTCGCTTACGCTCCCGAGGTATTTCCCAAGCTCGCTTTTCATGTCCATGCGGCAACAAGTGGCGCTGAGCTATTTATAATTAACCCAAAATGCCTTTCGTTTCCCCGAATTGCAAGTAAAAGATTGCGGCAAGATAGACTGCGTAAATGGCAAGAAGCGCAAGCCCGTCCTTCTTTTCGAACTTCCCCTTGACAACCGCGATGTAGAAGAAAACCATGTTTGCCACCACCGCGAAAAGCAGCGCTGCCGAAAAGACGGTGAGCTGCACCACCACCGGGCTGATGACTGCTGCTGCTCCAAGCACAAGCGTGATGTTCGCCATGTTGGAGCCGATTGCATCCCCAAGCGCCAAGCCATACTGCTTTTTCCTTATTGCCTGAAGGTCGATTGAAAGCTCGGGAAGCGAAGTGCCAATTGCGATTATCGTTGCGCCGATGAAGCTTTTTGCCAGCCCGAAAATGTCAGCTAGCTTGACTGCCGAGCTTACCACGAAGCTTGAGCTTACAAGGACGGCGATTACGCCTGCGAAAAAGAGCAGGAAGGCGATGAAGCCCTCGTGCTTTGCCACGGGCTTTTCCTTTGTTTCCCGCTCCTCCAGCTTCTTCCTGCCAAGCAATCGGAATGCATACCAGCCTGCAATGAGCAGCAATATTACGCCTTCATAGAAGCCAAGCGCGCTTCCGAATATCTGCGAGTGGAACAGGATGTAGACAGAGATTGCGGTGGTGAGAAGGAGGACAAGCGCCAAATCTGGGAGAGTCTGCTTCTCAATCTTGAACCCATAGAGGAATGCGCCCAGCCCCAAAATGAGAAGGACATTTGCTATGTTTGAGCCGAACACATTGCCTGCCGCTATTGCGCCTTCGTGCGCTGCAGAGGAAACGAGTGAAACGGAAAGTTCCGGAAGCGACGTGGAGACTGCGACAAGGAGCATGCCTATTGCCAATTGGCTTACGCCGAAAAACCTTGCGAGCTTGGATGAGGTCTCCACCACGATTGAGGAAGACTTGGCAAGGATTGCCGTGAAAATGACGAGTGTGAGGAGTTCTGCAAGCGCCATGCAGATGGAACGGCAGGGAGGAATTTAATGCTAACCGTCAGGCTTGGCAATCGCTAATACAGCCCGCTCATCTGCGAGAATATGATTAGAAGAAGTAGTGCAGCAGGGATGATTTTGCTTACTGTGAATGAGAAAAGCCCCTCGTATTTTGCAGGGATGCCGATTTTTGCGGCTATGTGCCTGTGGGGGAGAAGATAGGCGCAGCAGAACGCTACTACTAGCGCTGAGAATGGGGCAAGGAATGTCCCGAAGATGAAATCAAGCTGGTCGAGAATTGGCTTTCCAAGAGCTTCAAGCTTCATGGGAGAGTAGGAAAGCGCGGAAAGCAAGCCAAGAGCGAATATTCCTGCCCAAATCAGGTATTTCCAGCCGCTTCCAAGAAATGAAGTGGAGGCGAAGGTGTTTTCCACCATGGAAAGGACGGAAGTGAATGCAGCGGAAAAAAGCAGCAGGAAGAATGCCGCTCCAACTATTGCGCCGATTAATCCCTGCGAAGCGAAGAAAGCGGGAAGCGACTCGAATGAAAGCGACAAGCCCGACGCTGTTACGCCTGCAGTTGCCCCAAGCACAATTATGGAGAAAAGCGCAAGCAGAGAAGCGGCTGTGTCAGCGCCCGCCACCTCGAATGCGGAGGAGAAGATGTTCCTCCCTTGCTTGACATGTATTCCGTAGGTGAACATTATCCCGTAGCCGACAGAGAGCGAGAAGAGGACCTGCGAAAGCGCGTAATACCATGCGCGCGGGTCAAGTATTTTTTCGTGGCCTGAAGAAAATGAATTAAGGACGTGCGAATGGGCATTTGGAAGGGAAAGCGAATAAAGGAAGAGAAGAAGCAGGAAGGCGAAAAGCGCAGGCACAAGATAGGCAGTGACTGGCTCGATTCCCTTGCTTATGCCTTTTGAGGCGATGTAAAACGAGGAGAGGAAGACAATTGCGTATGCGGCAATTGGAAGGTAGCTTTGCTGCATTGCTGAAAATGTCGGGCCGCTTCCCAAAATGAATTCTATTGCAAACCAAAGCGTCCAGCCGGTAAGAGCCATGTAGTAGGCGAGGATGATTGTGCTTACTGCAACCGGAAAGACTCCGAACAACCGGCGGATGTGCTTTTTGACAAACGGCAAGTCCTTGCTGTTCTCCACAGACTTGAAAAAGCCGCGCTTGAGGTGGAAACCTTGCCCTGTTTCAAGAAGGAAAAGCGGAATGCCGACTGCAAGGAGGCAGATTACGTATGGGATTATGAACCAAAACCCGCCGTGCCCGCTTGCAATGTAGGGAAATCTCCAGATGTTCCCGATTCCTACCGCAGCGCCGATTGATGCAAGAACGAATGCCTTTTTCGAGCTCCAGCCGTCTGCCATGAAAGCGGTTCGCGAATAGGAAATTTAAGGCTATGCGGCGGCAAAGCAATTTATTTTCTTAGAATCCGAAATGCTGCATGGGAGGGTCGGCAAAATTAGTCATCGGAACAGCTGCTGTTTCGGCTTTCCTTGCAGCTTCATCGCTAACGGGAAATGGCTGCGCAAAAATGTTCGTGCAGGAAAAAAGCAGGGCTGAAAGAAAATCTTCTGAAACAGCCGTGCAACGGAAAGAGCACAGGATTCTTGTTGTGGGCCACTCATGGGCAGAGGGGACTTTCAGGAATGGCAAGGAGGATTTCGAATCCTCCATCCGCTTTTTCCACGGGCTTAATGTGAAGTTCAAGGTGTGCTCAAGGGGAGGCTCATCCATCGGGGATGCGCGCTGGCAGCTTGACGAAAATTTCGACGATGGGATAAGCGCCATTGCGGTATTCACTGGCAGGAACGACTGGAGAAGAGAGGAT
>JAWBPP010000054.1:0-6032 GCA_038824715.1 Candidatus Anstonellaceae archaeon | reverse complement strand
GTGGCCCTCGTTTGCTGCAGAAAGCGCATATGCAAGTCCGTTTCGCGCATCCTTGAATTTCAACCCGCGCGACTGCAATGCGAGATATGCTGAGGCTGCAGCTTCCCTTTCCTCGCCTGTGTTGAAGCTGAATAGCCTCCTGCCGCCGTTTGCGGCAGCGAACTTTTCGTCGTAAAGGCGGGAGTGCTCATTTATCAGGTTCTCGTGCACTGCACGCTGGGAAGCAAAAGCCTGCAGGTTGTTCCGGAGTATGTTGCCAAGCCCGCCAAGCATGTTGCCTGCAACGTTTGAGCCAAGGTGCTCGGATATCACAAACTCCACAGCGCGGTTGTATCGCCGGGCTGCATAGTAACATGCTTCAAGCTTGGCACCATGGAGGCCAGGATACTGCTTGAAGAGCAAGGAGGCGCGGTTGGCAGCGAACTCTATTGCCTCTGAAAGCTCGAACTTGTCTCTGAAATCTTTGCGCAACTTGGTGCGCAGGCTGTTGTGATGAATCGGGTCGTCGACATCAAACCTGCCGTTCATCATACCGCTGGTCTGCAGCATCCTTGCGCCATAATCCTCAAGGTCAGCTACTGTTTTCTGGAGCATCCTGATAGATAAGTACTGCGTCACCGAGGAGTTCTGGAGCAGGGGAAGGTCGCCTTCATTCATGCGAAGAGCGGACAGCACCTTGCGCGCATCGGTCGGGTCGCGCCTGCTCTTGTATTCTACTGTGTGCAGCCGCTCGAGTATTTCCGCTTCTATGCGGCTCCGCTCCTCATGCGTGAGGGAAATCTTGACCTTTTTGCCCTCTTCGGTTGTTCCTGCCCTAGCAGCAAGCCCGAGAGCGTTCATTAGCGAGCGGATTTCAGCCTCGTCAAGCTGGCTTATCCTGTTGCGGAGGAAGTTTCGGTTGCTGACTATGCTTTGCAGGTGCTCCACGAAATGGCCGACATCGTTCGGCTTTATTTCAAACAGTTGGCATATCTGCCTGCGCTGCTCTTCCGATGCTTCCTCGATTGCTCTTGTAAGCGCCGCCCCCAGGGCTTTTTTGCCCCCGCCGCGCGCCATCACCACTTCAAATGCGAGCAGGTCATCTATGTTTGCAAGGTCCTTGAATCTCTCGTCCTTTATGTCTATCCCCAATATGCGCATTGCAGAATGGATTTGCCTGCGAAGGAAAATTCCCCCGGGGTCTGTGGAAAAGCCTATGGGCTCCTGATCTGGATGGAGAGCGCGGTTTATCGATTCCACGCTCTTTTGGAATCTGCTCAGGATGTCACGCCCTGTAAGCTCGTTTCTTATGTCTGATGCATGGACATCTATGGCCTTGTGCATTTCAGAAAGCGCGTTGCCTATTATTGGCCTCATGATGCTGTTGAATTCCTCCTGGCCAGCCTTGTTCTGCGCGAGCTTGAGGAAATATGTGGAGCCTTTTTCCGCAAGAGTGCGTTGGATGAGCTCGTGCATCTGCCCATGGGTGAAAAGAATTCCAGTCAGCTTTTTGTTGAGGTGCATTGCCGCTTCTTGCTGGAAAGCTTCGGACTCCCGCTCAGATGCGACAGATGCTTTCGTGGTGCGCCTGACACCGCCTTGCGCAAAGCGCTTTGATTCCACCTCTTCTATTGCCTGCTGCGCAAGCACCTTCAGTGATTCGTGGTCGAAAAATCCGTAAACGTTTTGCCTGTTAGTTTTGTTGTCATATCCCAGCCTGGCGATGCCAAGCTCGTTCCGCATCTTATCCTCAAGCTCCTTCATTTCCGAAACGTGCGCGAGGACTTTTGCGTATTTGGTCTGTTCTTCCTTGTTTGCATCTTTCATTTTTGCCTTGAACACTTCGCGCACAAGGTCTGCCATGTAGTAGTTTTTGTTCTGCGTGACTTTCACTGTCGCCTCGAGCACATTGATATAGACTTCCATGTAATGCCTTGCATCGCCTTGCAGGCCAGAGAGCTTGCTTCTCGCATCTCTCAGAAGGTCCCTGGCTCCAGAAGGGTCATCCAGGTGGATGCTTTTTGCCTTGCTGATTATGTCCCGTATGTCAGTTTTCACCTTTTCGTCAAGCTTGTTGAATTGTTCCTCTTGAAGTGCCGGCAGGTCGTATAACCCGTCTATGAAAAATGCCGCGTGATTGAGGTGCTCTGCCCCAAGGAAGCGGTACTTGGCGACCTCGTCCCTGTAACCTGCGATTTTCTTGTTGAGGACATCGTGCCTCTCCTCGAATTCGTGGAATTTCCATTTCCACATGTATTTTGCGAACTTCCCAATGGCGGTGTCTTCGCC
Source organism: Candidatus Anstonellaceae archaeon (assembly GCA_038824715.1). Lineage (GTDB taxonomy): Archaea > Micrarchaeota > Micrarchaeia > Anstonellales > Anstonellaceae > UBA10161. Next base: position 3,764 of record JAWBPP010000054.1, on the reverse strand, counting down.
GAAAACTGCTTCAAGTGTTTTGCGGCCCTTCTTTTGCGTAGCCTGGTAAACTAGTTGGCCAAGCGCCATCCTACGGGTGTATTTTGCCCAGTATTTTGCAGAGCGGCGCTGCGCAAGAGAATCCAGAAGCTTGTGAGGGATGCTAAGCACGGCAAATCCCGGAACGAATGGACCGAATTTTTTGAAGCCTGGGACATGTTCCTGAAGCGCTTTTTCCCCGGTTGCAGTTGCATCGACCATGTTTTGAATGCGCCTGTCGAACCATTTCTTCACCCTGCCGCCTGCAGGCGCCCTAGCTGCTGCCATGTCGCGCATGGCGTGCTCGGAGAAAACGAAGAAATTGAACATCGCTTCTGAGAACTGCATATATCGCCCGTAGAACTTGCGCTTTTCGGCATCGCTTTTGAGGCCGTCAAGACCATATTTCTTGAAGATGCCTGTAAGAGCTGCCCTGTGGGCGTTGAATACTTTGTCATCCGGAGCCAAGTAGTCCTTGGATGTTGGGAAAAGGCTCATTCTGTACAGGTCCTTGTCAAGGTTCTTGAAAAATTCGCGGAGCTCCTTTTTGGCCTGCTTTTTCTCATTGCTCTTCCCAGCAGCGCGCATCATGCCCATGAGGAGTTTTTCCGATTGTTTCTTGGCGTTGCGCTGCGCCTCGCGGTATTTTGACACCGCGGTCCTGATGCTCATTGCAGTGCTGCCGCCTGTCACGCGCGCAGGCTTTGCCTTGGGAAGGCGCGGAGTGGTAAGATCGAAAAGCGAAAGAGGGTCCCTGCCGGAATAGTACATTGAGGCGATGAGCATGCCTGCGATGATGATTGCAGGGAAGCAGTAGGGAAGATTGGAAGGGGAGGAAAATGCTGAGATGAGTGCAGGGCCAAAGGCGGTAAGCGCGCTGTTTTTCGACGGGCAGACGACCAGGTTTTGCGAGGTTTGCTTGAGCTCCTGCGAGCCTTGCCACCCGCCTCTGAACTCCACGCTGACAGAGCCGCAGTTTTTCCTGTCCTCGAAAGCTTGGAAATCCCCGTTTTGGTTCTTGAAGTGCGTTATCCTGCAGGTTGCCTCGCCCTTGGCATTTGTCACCACAGGGTTGCACGAGGTTGCAGTCCCGCCTTCGGAAACTTCTTTCCCATCGAGCCTGAAATAAAGCGGAGTGTTGTTTACGACAACAAACGAGATATTGATGTCTTGGTCAGTGGTTACCCTTTCAGGATCAAGGACAGTGGGGGCGTCCTTTGTTTCATCGATGCGCAGCTTGCTGTAGTAGGACAGGTTTACGTAAACGAGGCGCACAGTTATGTTGCTGCCCTGTATGGAGATTGGGGAAATCACTGTTTTTCCTGCAAGCTCTGAAATCACAGAGTCCGATGGGTCGGCAAAAACAAGGCCTGCAGAGAGAATGGTGAACAGTAGCAAGACGTGTAGGGCGCATCGAGAGCCAAACATGATTATAATATGTATTTGCATATTTATAAACTTAAGTAAAACAATAACAAAACAAAGACCGCACATGGTGCCAACATGTTCCCCCTGTTCGTGTATCCAAACTATTTTGCAGAGCCCATGGTGCTGTCCGCGCTTGCCGTTGCCGCCTCCATAATCGCCTTGTCATTGATGTTCGGGGAATTTTTCTCAAACGCGGCACTAAAGGCGTTTGGCAAGGCAGAAGCAAAGGAGCTCGGCGTGAGCGCAGTGATAATCGCGCTTGCCATTCTGCTCATCACTCCTGGAAGCGCGTTTGACCTTGCTGCAAACGGGTTTGCCCCGCCGCCGCCTGCAGGGCAGCCGCCGGAGGTTTGCCAGGAATGGCTTGACTCGCACGGAGGGGCAATGGTGTTCGAGCCCGTCACAGGGTCGTACAGCGTGCCCGGGGGGAACATGGCATTTGGCACAGCAGGGCATTTCCTTGGATGCCGATTTAATTGGAACGACCTGTTTTCGTTTTTCTCCAATCCAATAAACAACAGCCTGCTTGACGGGGTGCTGCTTCCGCATCTCATAGGGAATTATGCCGAGTTTATGGTGATAGAGGCGATTACGGGCTTTTTGTCCTCGTTCAACGTGGCATTCAGCCTGCCTGTTCCGCTTTTTCCAGGATTTGATTTCAACCCGGAGATAAGCGGCCTGCTGCCGTTCATATTCGTCACCCCGATAAACGAGGCGCACACGCTCATTGTGGACATTGCAGGCACCCTTGTTGCAGCAACTGCGTCGCAAAAAATGCTTTTGGATTTCATAGAAGCCAATACCATGAGCCTCATACTCCCCATAGGGATTATCATGAGAGTGTTCCCGTTCACGAGAAAAACAGGCTCGACCATAGTTGCATTCGCCTTTGCCGCATATTTCATCTTTCCGATGAGCGTGCTTATCAACGCGCGGCTTTACGAGGCGATACAAAACCCTCCTTGCGACAACCTCAAGCCAGTGGGCGCAGTGTGCCAGGTGAACTCCGAGTGCTGCTCGGGCAACTGCGGCATGGACGGCAAATGCCAAGCGAAAATAACGAACTACGGAGACTACCTTTCAAGCTTCACGATATGCGGCGATTCCTTAGGGGAGGCGAATTGGCGGAGGCTGGAGCCGCTATTGGATGCGGAAGAGCAGAAGGAGAGGGAATTCCTTGCGCAGCTTGAGCAGGAAAGGCAGCGCACAGGCAAGCTAACGCAGACACAGGAGCAGCAAAGGCAGAGACTGATTGAACTTGAACTGAGGAAAGCAATTGTGGCGCAGCAGGAAGCGCGCGGGCAGGGGAACTATTTCCTGCCTCCGCCCGGAGAGATATTAGAGTGGGTGTGGGCGCGCTTTGAGCACGCTGTTTTGGAGACCGCGAAAACCCTTGTGCTTGTCGCGCTTTTTATAGTCATGGAGATAATAATAGTGCTGACGCTTTTCAAGGACTTCTCGCTTTTGATTGGAGGCGAGCCCAAGCTCCTTGGGATAAGCAAACTGGTATGATTCGGGATTCGGAACAATGGGTTTTGGTATGCCCCTGTATTGCGTGCAATCCCCGCAGCTGATGGCAGATGTGCAGTCTATAGTCAGCGTGGCCTTTGCCCTCATGCTTGCGCTGCTCGCGGTTTTCTACATGGCTGCGGCTGCGTTCAAAAAGCCGGAATACGAAGGCTTTGTCTCAATTGAGCTTCACCAGCTCATGGTTTCCGCAATCCTGACCATTTCTATTTTTGCCGCCACAGAAGCGGCATGCGAAATAGCGAACGGCTATGCCGGCGCCGATATGTACGAGCTTGGCACGCAGTACCTGAACAAGATGAGCAGCCATTCGCTTACTGCCACGCTGTTTTTCGAGGGCATGAAGATGTTCGCGCAGTTCTGGGGCTCGATGAGCTTCCGGTGGGGCGTGACTGTCTGGGGAGTGGCTGTGCCAGGCTTCCCTTCATTCGTAGTCATCGAGCGGCTTGCTGATTTCTTGCTCATGCTCATTACTCCATTCACTGCGAGCCTCACAGTGCAGCAGATAATACTTGAGACAATAAAGGGGACAGCAATACCGATTGTGCTTCCCATTGGCGCGGTGCTGCGAATTTTCCCGCCCACGCGGGATGCGGGCTCGTTTCTCGTGGCATCCGCGCTCGGATTCGGGCTGGTCTATCCGTTCACCTACGTGATGCACAATGATGTGGTGGAGCAGCTCCTTGCCAAGGACCCGCTGACAACAGACGTGCTGAACTTCATGCAGGCGTTTTCGCACCCAGACCTGTCGGTTTTTTCCGCATTCAACGCGAATATACTGTTCAACCCGG
>JAWBPP010000053.1:0-6493 GCA_038824715.1 Candidatus Anstonellaceae archaeon | reverse complement strand
CCAGTGGAGGTTCTTCTTGCTGTCTTCTGAAGCAACGGTCGGTATTTTTTGGGCATGACGGTCGGTATTTTTTCCGCCGACCTCATGACCAGCCGACCTCGCGGCATCTGTTTGTTCAGGCATAAGGCGGGATTTGGATGCAAGGATAAAAAAGAGTTCCCCTATCCGAACATCGAGTCAAACACGCCCTTTTTCGGAGTGTCCCCCAGCTCTGACAGCGCCTTCTTCTGCTTTTCTGAGAGGTTTGTGGGCGTCCTGACAATCACGCGCACGAATTGATCGCCCTTCCTTCGCCCATGCACGCTTGGCATGCCTTCGCCCTTCATCCTGAAAACAGTATGCGTCTGCGTGCCAGCAGGAATTTTGAGTTTCGCCTTGCCAGAAAGAGTGGGAACTTCTATTTCTGCTCCAAGGGCTGCCTGCGCAAAGCCGATTGGCGTGTCAATGTGTATGTCATCGCCGTCGCGCTTGAAAACAGGATGCTCGGAAACATTTACGAAAACATAGAGGTCGCCTGCGGATGACGGGCCTCGTTCGCCTAACTCTGCAAGCCGGAGCTGCGAACCTGTATCCACGCCAGCTGGTATGTCCACCTGTATTTTCTCAGTTGCAAGCTGCCTGCCACTTCCTTTGCAATCCTTGCACTCTTTTTCAGGTCGCTTTCCATTTCCTGCGCAAGAGGGGCAAGTGGTGATACTAGTAAAGCTGCCGAAAGGTCCGAGGCGCCTGTTGCTTTGCACCTGCCCCCTTCCTCCGCATTTTGGGCAAATTATAATTTTGCTTCCCGGCTCGGCGCCAGAGCCTTTGCAGTGCTCGCATGCCTTGTTGCGCCTGAAAGAGATTTCTTTTGTTGTGCCTTTTGCGGCTTCCTCAAGTGAGATATGCAAATCGTAGCGTAAGTCTGCGCCCCTCCCGCTTCTCCTCCTTCCGCCGAATGGAGTTCCGAAGAATGCTGACGAGAACAAATCGTCGAATGGGGAGCCTGCCCCCCCACCGAATGAGAATCCGAATTCCCGGAAAATGTCCTCGAAATTAGCGTTCCTGAATATGTCCTCCTGCGAATAGCGCTGGTCAAATCCTGCGTGCCCGTAAGAGTCGTAGGTGGCGCGCTTTTCGTCATCCGAAAGAACCGCATATGCTTCCGAGATTTCCTTGAACTTTTCCTCTGCGCCTGCCTCCTTGTTCCTGTCAGGATGGTACTTGAGGGCAAGCGTGCGGTAGGCGTCCTTTATTTCGTCCTTGCTCGCGTTCTTCTTGACGCCGAGTATTTCATAGTAGTCCCTTTTCGTGGTCATGGCTTATCGCCTTGTTCGTGCCATTGTGCTTGCTTTGCTCCGAGTATTTCGCAGTAATCTCGCTTTGTAGTCACGGTAATGCCTGTGAGGCAGATTGTTGTGCTATTGTTGGCTAGTTTAAATTTATAAATGTTAATACGATATTGACAGATTTGGGGGAAAGTTAACACGGAATGAACTGGCTATTCAAACCGCCTTAAAGCTTGTCATCATGCCGGATGACAAGTGCTCCGCGATGTGGCAGTGCATCATCCACTCCCCTGCGTTCGGGAAGTAGGACACTATGTCAACGTAGCTTCCGACAGGCACGAGCACGGTGTCTTTCCAGGCAAGGTTGCTGTTTTTGACTCCGTCTTTCTCAACAACGAGGAACTGCGCGCCGTGCAGGTGGATTGGGTGCTGCATGGGGTGGAGCGAATCTTCGGGGTTGCGAAGCCGTATCTTGAACGGCTTGCCGATTGGGACTTCCTGGCTTGCATCCATGTTGTATTTGCCGGTTGCCGAATCCTTCAGCCTCCAAGTGAGCGACTCATTGGTGGATATCATGTTCATGCCGAACATGGTGTCCTCCCACTCTATGCCGTCCTCATTGTGGTCCATCATCAATTCCATGCCCATCGTTGCTCCGGGTATGCTGGGCGAAAGCTCGTATTCAAAATCTGGCTGGGCAGAAAACATGGCGCGGTAAGGGGCAATGCTGTCAATAACATCCTTGTTTGTTCGGAGCGAAAGGTAGTCTGGCGACTGCGGCTGTTCTTCGCCGGATACGATTATTTCGCCGAGCTTGGCAGTTGAGAATGGAGTGGATGAGAGTATTTCATAGGTGCCTGGTTTGGAGAATGAAACCTCTGCTGTGTAGCGCTCGGATGGCGAAATGGCGAAGCTGTCGGCGAAAAACTCTTGCTCGAACTTGCCGCCATCAGATGAGACCATTTTCAGGCGAGCCCCCTGCACGGAGATATTGAAAGGGCGCACGTTTGCGGTGTTCAGGAAGGAAATGCGAATGTCCTGCCCTGTTTTTGCAGAGATGGTTTCGGATTCCTTCCCGTTTACAAGCGGCTTGTTGCCGAATCTGCCCATCATAGCAAAATTGGTTACATCTTCCGGAAAAGGGATTGGCTCGTTTTCCTGCCCAAGTAGGATGTCGTCAAGGACAATTGTGTGCTCTGCGTCTGCTGGGCCGTAATAATCGGCATCGTTTGGCTCCACAAGGATAAGACCGTAAAGCCCGCGCTCCTGCTGCATCTCCTCGCGCACGTGCGGGTGGTACCAGTAAACGCCTGCGTCCGGAAATGCGAGAGTGTAGCTGAACGATTCGCCCGGTGCCACCTCAGCCTGCGTGGCGCCCGGAACTCCGTCGAATCTGTTTTCAAGGCGCAGACCGTGCCAGTGCACTGTTGTCGGCTGGTCAAGGCTGTTTTTGAATTCCACCTTTATTTCCGAGCCTTGCTTTACCTTGAGCGTGGGGCCCGGAAGCTGCGAGTTGTAGCCGTAGAGGAATTGCTTTTTGCCGAATAGTTCTGTTGCGATTATTTTTGCCTCAAGCCGGAAGCTTCCGCCATCTTGGATGGAGACTTGCCCTGTGGGCTGCCTTGGCTCGTAGGAAGCAGGCCGGAAAAGTGTTCCTTGAGGCACGGCACCCATCCCCATCATGTTCGGCCCCATCATTCCTGCGCCTGCGCTTTCGGAAGGAAGTTTCTGGCTTTGTGGTGCGGTTTGCTGCGAGGCGCAGCCTGCAAAAAAGAGCGCAAGCGAAACAATAATTGCCTGTAGTAGTTTCATGCCCATCCCGACACCTTTTTCACCTTGCAGCCTTCAGCTTCACTTTGCAGCCTTCAACGATTGCCTTGAAGCCTGAATTTATGGAAAAGAGCAAAAGCGCAATGCTGAAAAGCGCAATTGGCAGGCTGTAATCTACCAGCGCTGCCGAAATCCCTCCAAATCCAAGCCAGACAAGCCAGATGGGCTGGCAGATGGTGCACGAGGTTGCAAATGTGGCAAGCACGCTTCCGCCTGCCCCTGCGCCAAGCACGCTGCCGCCGACCGATTTTTTCGAGACAGTGTGCAGCATGGAGAGCTGGTATGCTGCGATGGTAAAACCAAGCGATGCGAGAATGGCAACCATGATTATGAGGAACGCTTCAAGCAGCTTTATGTTGGGGTTGACTGAAAGCGGGGAGATTATTACAATGTCAGTGAGTATTGCGTAGATGGGAAGGAGGAGGAGGAAAAAAATTGCTGCAAGCAACCTGTATTTTGGCTCGGAAAAAACAAGCTGCGCCCCCTGTTTCCATCTTTCTATTGCTTTCATTTGAAAAACCTCTAGCAAGGCAAGGTTTTGCGCCATATTCAAGCAGTCTCAAACCGCCACAAGCTCGCCCCTGAACATGTTCATGGAACAGTGGTATTTGTAAATGCCCGGCGCTGGCGGGGTGAATGTCGCGGAAACGGTTTCGCCGTTTCTGGAGACAAGATTAACGCCTACATTGTCAATTATGACCTGCCTTCCGCAGCCTGAAGCAGGGTCTGCCGAAAAGTCAAATTTTACTGGTTGCCCTGCCTTTACGCTTATTCTGGATTTGTCATAGCCATAGGGCGTTCCGCGGAGAGAAACTACCTGAACCTCGCCAGATGGGCTGTCAAGCTGCCCTCCGCTTCCAGAGCCTTTGACCACGAGCTTGCCAGACATTTCAGGGTGGCCGTCGCCGCAATAGATCGAGCAGAAGAAATTGAAGGTGCCTTCCTTGTCTGCCAAAAACTCGATTGACTTTGTTTCCCCGGCGCCTGCGCGAAGGTCAACGTTGAACTCGGAGATGGCTATGCCGTGCGAAACGTCGGAATTCCGAAGCGTAAGCCTCACGCGGTCGCCTTTGTTCACGGTTATCGTGGATGGCTCGAACTTGAAGCGGCTCGCTGTAATTGTGAACTCCTTCAAGCTCGCATCGCCAACTGGCATGCCTGCCCCGCTGCAACCGTTAGGTCCGCAATCGCCCCCATAGCCCCTGCTTCTTCCCTGGCTGTCAAAAATCATGAAGCCAACGAATGCCAGCACGAGCATTCCAACAAAAATGAACAGATGCTTTTGATTCACCATAATTACACCTCTGAAATAGTTTCAATGAGACAGGTTCATGCTCGAAACTTCTTTTGATACTCATATACTTTCCAGCCACAATAGGCCAAAACGGCAATTATGCCAAGACCTACGAAATTCCATATCGGGTCTGCTGGCTTGGAAGGCTGCTGCACCATGTCGCCAGGATGGTGGTAAGCCTGCGCTGCCGAAAAAAGAAGCAGCAGCGCAAAAAGGGACACCGACAATATCATGGGCTTCAACCCGCGAAAGATACCGGCTTCAGCCTGCGGCAGCAAGCTTGGCATCCACCACTGATTTTATCGTGGCATATGGCTGCGCGCCCACAACCGCCTGCCCATTTATGAAGAACGTGGGGGTTCCGCTCACGCCGTTTGCAGAGCCTTCTGCTGCGTCAGCCTGCACCTTGGACGCGAACTTTCCGCTGTCAAGGCAGCTGTTGAATTTTGCTGTGTCAAGCCCGAGATCTGAGGCGTATTTCTTCAGGTCTGCGTTGTTGAGCCCAGTGCCGTCAGCCTGCCCGTTGTCGAATAGCTTGTCATGGTATTCCCAGTTCTTGCCCTGCTCAAGCGCGCACTCGTAAGCCTCTGCAGACTTTTGCGCGTTCTGGTGGAAGGAAAGCGGGAAGTGCTTGTAGTAGAATTTCACTTTTGCCCCATATTCGTTCATAAGCTGCTTTACCGTTGGATAAGCTCGCTGGCAGAACGGGCACTGGAAATCAGAGTATTCGACTACAGCCACTTTCGCATCGGCTGCGCCTTGGTATGGAAGCCCTTCCAAATTTATGTTGGCAACTTGCTGCTGTTGCGGCTGTGGTTGAGCCTGCGCTGCGCGAGGCTGCGTAGGCTGTGCGGCGGCTTGCTGCCCGCTACCTGCCCCTGCAGAGGGTGCCGCGGAAAGCTTGAGATTACCGATGGTTGCGGAAATTGAAGAAAGTGAAATGTAAACAGTTGCGGAAATGAGCAATGCCGCAAGTATGATCGCTATGCCCACAACATAATGCGCTTCTGTTCCACCTAACTTTTCATCTGGATTTGTTTTGTGTCCTTCGCTCATGATTTTCCCTCCTTGTTCTGCCATATCATTCTATCACATTTATAGCCTTATCCACTTGGGAACGGGTGCCCCGATTCCAGTTGGCAGATGCCATTTCGATGAACCTCATCGCTTTTTATCCCTTTTCAGCTTAGATGCATCTGCCTGATTGCAGAATGATTGTTTCATAAACCTGAAACAATACATAATAGTGCCTGAAACAATTATCTAGGAGCGTTTGGAATGGCAATTGCTTTGGCCGAAAGGATACTTTCAAGGCTTCCAAAAAAGGGAAGGCGAGAGATACTTCTTCTAGTGTTCATACTGGCAGGCTTTCTTTTTATTGTCATGGCACTGATATTCTCTTACCACCTGACAAGCGAGCAGCAGCAGTTTTCCCCTATTCTTGGCCCATTCATGAACTACCATGTGGAATTCATGGTGGCAGTGGCAACGCTGGGCGTGGCAGTCGGAGCTGGCGCATTCTATCTTGTCAGCGGCATAATCGAAAAAAGCAGGGCTGAGACAAAATGGAATGCCGGCTTGCTCCTCAAATTCCTTGGGGATGACGAACGCAGCGTGGTGGGGCTTCTGCTTAAGAAGAAGGGAATTGCCTACCAAAGCGAGATTGCCGGCTTGGAAGGCATGAGCCGCGTCAAGGCACACAGGGTTATTTCGAAATTGGAGAGGCGCGGCGTGGTTTCGGTGCGCAAGGCAGGGAAGATAAATATTTTGGAAATGCCCCATGAGCTTCTTGACGGCTTGATGCCAGAGAATGGCGGAAAAAATTGAGAAATGCAGCCGGGCTTGGAAACTTGCTGGCAGAGGAATGGTGATGAAAGATGAAAGCTCTTGATGCAGTGAAGTTTGCTTTTACCGCACCTTCGCTGCGGTGGAGGACAATTGCGTATGCGCTTGGCTTGTTCGTGCTGCTCGGGATTCCGACTGCGCTTCTTTCCAACCCGGTTATCCCCTATATACGGATGATTCCCGCAAATCCGCTTGACTATGTTTTTCTTGCCGCAACCTCAATCCTTGCTGCGGTTTACCTTGTGCTTCCGGCAGGAAA
>JAWBPP010000052.1:0-6631 GCA_038824715.1 Candidatus Anstonellaceae archaeon | reverse complement strand
CTCGCAGGCGTATACGGGCCCTCGGAGTGCGTGCCGCGCCATGAGCAGTCGCTTTACCGCGCTGTCGTGCGCTGCCGCTATAACATGGCTCCGTTTTCTGGGATGGAGGAGCACGGCCGCTCAGGCCCTTCTAGAAGGAGCAAGGAGCTTTCCAAAGTGATAAAGGAAGCATTTGAAAATGTCATAATCTCGGAAAACGTCCCGAAAACGCAAATCGAAATATTCGTGGAAGTGCTGCAGTCAGACGGCGGGACGCGCTGCGCTGCAGTCACTGCTGCGGCAGTCGCCCTTGCTGATGCTGGCATACCCATGAAGGATATGATTTCAGCAGTCGCGGTCTGCAAAATCGACGGCAAGATGGCGGTTGACCCAGGGAAGGAGGAAGACAACTTCGGCGAATCCGACATGCCGATTGCATTCTCTCCCAGGACAGGCGAGATTTTGCTTTTCCAGATGGATGGCCTTCTGACGCGAGACGAGCTTGCGGAGGGAATCAAGCTCGCAAGGGACGCGTCCGAAAAGATACGCAAGCTGCAGGTGGATGCGATAAAGAAGGTTTACGAGGAGCCGAAAGAGGAGAGGTTCTTAATCGTCAAGTGATTTTTCGAAGGTGTTTTTGTTCAGCATCGAACGGTTGCCGTTCGATGTCTAAAAATTCAGGAGGAATTTTTATGGAATCAATAAATGAAGTGAAGCGCGACAGCCTGCTTGCCCTGCTTTCCGCAGGGAAAAGGGCGGACGGCCGCGGCATGAACGACTACAGGAAAATCACGCTGCAGTCAGGCGTCACTCAGAACGCAGAGGGCTCGGCAATTGCCACCATAGGCAAAAGCCAAGTGATGGCAGGGATAAAGTTCGACATAGCAAAGCCCTTCCCTGACAGGCCGACCGAAGGCGTGCTTTCGACATCAGCAGACCTGCTTCCGCTTGCATCGCACCTGTTTGAATCCGGCCCGCCTGGTGACGAGTCAATCGAGCTTGCGCGCGTGGTGGACAGGGGTATTCGCTCGGCCAACATAATCGACCTCAGCTCCTTTTTCATCGAGGAAGAAAAGGTGCTCGCGCTTTATATCGACATATATGTGCTCGACCACGACGGCAACCTCATCGATGCCTCCTCGCTTGCATCCATGGCGGCGCTTCTTTCCTGCAGGATGCCAAAAATCGAGGAGGGCAAGATAATCCGCGGCGAGTACGCAGGGAAGCTTCCCATAAAGGAGAAAGTCGTCACCTGCACGTTCGGTAAGCTTGGCGAGAGGATTTTCCTCGACCCGGCACTTGACGAGGAAAAAGGCATGGACTGCCGCCTCACGTTCGCCACGACCTCTCAACACATTTGCGCAGGGCAAAAGGGCGGCTGGGGCGCGTTTTCCGAAAAGGATTTATTGCACCTCGCGGACATTTCGATGGAAAAAGGCAAGGAACTCCGCGCCCTTCTTCCAGAATAGAAACTGATGAGTGCAAAATTCGAATGGTGGTACAAATGTCAAACAGAAACGTAAGATACGGCGCAGAACTGCGCAAGCGGGCTGGAAAGGTGGACAAGCTCCGCCAGTCGCTTTTCACCTGTCCTTCATGCGGCAAGAAAAAGGTGAAAAGAAAGGGCAACTCCATCTGGGAGTGCAAGTCCTGCGGAGGCGTTTTCGCAGGCGGAACCTATTCGCTTTCCACGCCTGCAGGCGAATCCGCCATCCGCATGGTGGAAGAGCAGAGGAAAAAGTAATCTCCGGGTGATTTTCCATGTACGTCTGTTCCAACCCAAAATGCAAGAAAAAGATAGAGAAGCTCGACACCAAATTCACGCGCTGCCCGCATTGCGGACATCGGGTGCTTTACAAGGTGCGCCAGCCCCTTGCCAGGGAAGTTTCCACTGATTGAAGTGGGGTGGTTGGCGCGCAGCACTGAAAGCGCATCTGATTCAAGACGTGATGGTTTGCTCATCACCACTGGAAAAAACGCAGCCAAAATCTCCAAGCGGCTTGCCGCTGAGCTTTCGCTTGCAATTCCGCACTCGCGTTTTGAGGCGCGCGGCAAGCGCACAATGGAAAAGCTCCTTGCTCTGGCAACGAAAAGGCACTATAGCCGCCTCTGCACAATTTCCGAGGAAAACGGCAAGCCAGCCACAATGTCGTTCCTGTCTATCGGCATGAACGGGGAATGGAGCAGGCTTTCTCCAACGATCAGAATCACTTCGCTGAAATTCGCATCGCCAAAGCAAATCCGCAACCCGCGTTCGTCTGCCATGTTGCTTTCGGGAACAAAAAAGAAAACCCTGCAATCTCTTTTCGGGCTTGAAGGCGACGATGAAGGCAAGCATGAGTCAGAAATTTCCTCTTCCGCAACAATGATGCAAGTCCGGCTCTCAGGAAAAAAAATTCTGACATTGGGTGCAAAATATGCCAAGTGAAAAAGTGAAAGGCTCTGCAAAAATCGAATTAGTTTTCCAATCGCCAGCATCAGCAAAATCGGCACACGATGCTTTGCTGCAGGAAACGGATTTTTCGCACCGTGGTGGCTCTAAAATATCGGTTTCAAAAAACCGTCTCACCATCTCCATCTCCGCAGACGACCCGGTCTCGCTCCGGGCGTCGATAAACTCGTACCTGCGCCTGGCGCATGTTATTAAAGCTATTGAGGAAGATAAGGAATAGGGAGGGGATACTCTTATCGGCATGGCGCCAAGGCGCCATGTCTAAAAAATCCCGGAGGAGATTTTTTATGGCAGAACCGCTTCGCAATCCATCCGAGCTCCAAAAGCAGCTTTCGGAATTCCAGCAGCTTCAGCAGCAGCTCCAGACTCTCGCCAACCAGAAGCAGCAGCTCATCTTCCAGGTCGAGGAGATAAAGCTTGCCGAGGAGTCGCTTGGCAAGACTGAAAAGGCAGTCTACCGCTCCATAGGCCCGCTTCTTGTCGAAACCACGAAATCAGACGCAAGCGCAGACCTCAAGGAAAAAAAGGAGCTTTTCGAGATGCGCGTTTCAGTTCTCCAAAAGCAGGAAGACAAGCTGCGCCCGCGCTTCGATGAACTCCGCGCTTCGCTTGAAAAGGCGCTGCGCGAAAACAAGCTTGCCAGGTAAGCCTGCCAAGGTGCCAGAATGGCTGCTTCCAAACCAGGTAGCAAAACAAAGAGACCGGCTATTTCGCCCTCCAGCGTCTTTCCGCGCCTTGCAGGAAGAAGGGCGATAGTCACCTTCCATTCCCTAGGCGACCTTGATGCTGTTGGCGGAGCAATTGCTCTTCAGCGCCATCTTGGAAAAAATGCGATCATAGCGCCCCCAGACAAGCCGAATTCGTCAGCCAGAAAGCTTCTCGAATACGCGCAAGTGCAAACCACGCCATTCTCAGAAATAAAGCGCAATCCGAAAGATGCAGTCATTGTTCTTGATTCATCATCTCCCCACCTTCTTTTCCATCTAGCTGGCATAAAGCCGAGCCTCATCATTGACCACCACGCGCGATTCGGAGGGGAGATATCTGCGGAAAAGGAGATACTTGACCCGTCAGCATCATCTGTCTGCGAAATGCTCTACTATCTTTTGAAACCAACCGACAAGCTCTCGTGCATGGCGCTTCTGCTAGGTTTAATTTCAGATAGCGCTGCCTTCAAGTACGCAACACCGCGCACGTTTACTGCAGCCGCCTATCTTCTTGAGCATTCCGGAATGTCATATTCGCAGCTTTCCGCGCTTGCCGCCTCCCCGGAATCAATAGGCGAGCGGATTGAGTCGCTTCGTTCCTGCCAATCTGTTTCGGCGGAAAAAATAGGCGAGCACATAGTGGCAACTGCGCTTGCAAAATCGCACGAGGCGCACTTTGCCGACATGCTCATAAACTTGGGCGCAGACATAGCATTCGTTGGCTGCCAGGGGGAAAGCGCGCACATCTCGGCCCGCATGCGCCACGAGCTTTCAGGAAGGGTGCGGCTAGAGAAAATAATGTTCGAAGTCGGGAAAATCTTAGGTGGGGCAGGCAGCGGGCATGAGCTTGCCGCAGGAGCCTCAGGCGCGCTTTCGCAGAATCTCAAGGCAGCGCTTGGCATCTGCGTGAAGATGGCGGAACAGCAGCTGCTTTCCGCCGAAAGCGGGAAGATAAAGAAAATAGAATGGTGAAATTAGGAAAACAAAACGAGCGAGCCCAATGCTTTGAATGAACAGCCAATCGGATGAATAATGGAAAAGGACGAAATAATTTTTTCGAGGTAAATTTTATGTCTGTCGTAGTTGTTGTGGGAACTCAATGGGGCGACGAGGGCAAGGGCAAGGTAGTCGATTATTACGCTTCCCAAGCCGACATGGTCATCCGCTACTGCGGGGGCGCAAACGCTGGCCACACCATCGTCTCGCAGGGCAAAAAATACAAGTTCCACCATATGCCCTCAGGCGCGCTTTACTCAGGAAAAACAAACATAATCGGGAACGGCACTGTCATTGACCCAAAAAAGCTTCTTGAGGAAATAGATTCGCTCAAGCAGTCGGGAATAACTCCCAACCTCGTCATTTCTCCCCGCGCCCACGTAGTCCTACCCTACCACTTCGCGCTCGATGGTGCAGAAGAGGAAAAGAAGGGCGCAATGGCAGCAGGCACCACGAAGCGCGGAATCGGCCCATGCTACTCTGACAAGGCCGCGCGTTTCGGAATCCGCATTTCCGACCTTCTCAACCCCAAGCTGTTCAAGGAAAAGCTGCACACCATGCACCAGATAAAGTCGCGCATAATCGAAGGCGCATACGGAATGCACTTCACGCAAACAGAAGAGCAAATCTCCCTGCAATACGCGGAATACGCAAAACGCCTCGCCCCATTCGTCAAAGATACGACCGAGATAATCGGGGCAGCGCTTTCCAAGAAAAAGAAAATACTTCTCGAAGGGGCGCAGGCGACCATGCTTGACATTGACCATGGCATGTATCCCTTCGGCACGTCTTCCAACACCACGGCAGGCGGCGCCTGCACAGGCTCGGGCATAGGCCCAACTGCAATAAATGAAGTGGTGGGCGTGGTGAAAGTCTACACTTCCCGCGTGGGGAGCGGGCCACTTCCGACCGAGCTTTTCGATGCAGTCGGGAACTCAATCCGCGACAAGGGCGGGGAATACGGCACCACAACTGGCCGCCCTCGTCGAATAGGCTGGCTCGACCTTCCCACTCTCCGCTACGCTGCGCAGGTCAACGGGCTTACGGGCCTTGCATTCACCCGCCTTGACACTCTTTCAGGGCAAAAGAAAGTCAGAATCTGCACGCACTATGATTTCGGAGGTGAAAAACTCCTCACGTTCCCTGCTTCCTACACCGACCTTGAGCGCTGCAAGCCAGTCTACAAGGAATTTTCCGGATGGGAGGATTTGGGCGATTCCGGATGGAAATCAGCTGCAAAGAACGGATACGGGTCCCTTCCAGCTCAGGCGCGCGCTTACCTCGAGTTCATTTCCAAAGAGGTCAAAGTCCCAACATACATAATCGGCGTCGGGCCAGCGCGCGACGATGCGATTGTTTTAAAAGACGTATTCAGATCAAAATGAATCTCATATTGCCTCCATAGCTCAGGGGTAGAGCGCTTGCATGGTAGAACCCTTTTTGCTTGATTCGCTCGCGAAGATGGCAGCTCCAATTCGTCGGAGTTCCAACGAATGGACCACTTGTCGGTTCGGCGACAAGTTGGTCGCTCATCTTCGCAAAAAGCGTTGACGGAAAATGAAAAACGGGTTTCCTAAAGCAAGAGGCCGCGAGTTCAATTCTCGCTGGAGGCTTCGCCTGCTGGCAAAATCTGCGGAAGTACTGCGGCACTTCCACATCTCGCTGGAGGTTTCCGCTTCGCTCCAGCCTCCAGCTTTTGAGCCTTCGGCTCAAAAACCCGCAAACTGCTTCTCGCAGTTGTGCAGTCGCTGGAGGCTCTCAATATCGGTCAGCCCTCGGCTTTGGCGCTTCGCGCCAAATCTGCCAAAAAGCTCCGCTTTTTGTCGTTGCCCAAGGCTTATTCTTTTTATCCAACGACACTTTCTTTCTGTTCCATCGATTCCTTGAGCGTTTGGATTTCCTTCTCGAGCTTCTTCCTTTTCACAGCGGCAAAAAGATCGGCTTCCCACATCAGGACAACGGAATGCATCTGCCAGATTATTGCAGAGACGACAAATGCCATCATCCGCGTGTTGATGTCATTTCCCATGATTGCAAAATATCCGCAAGCGGCAATCCCTATCATCAAAAGCCATCTTATTGGAGTGCCCATCACTGCAATCTACCTTGGTTGCCACTGACTCTCTGCTCACTTTGCTGCCCGTTACTGGTTGCGCATCCGCTGAAGTGTCGCTCACTTTGCGATCGGTCTTTGCTTCAAGTAGGCGTGGAGCCTAAGCAAGCAATCGCCTATTGCGCTTTGAGCTGCCAGCTCTCACCGTGCCGAAATTGGTGAAAAACAAATAAAAAGAAAACTGTCGTCATTCTGAGTCGTTTTGCCTGTTCCTTCTTGCGAATTCCATCTCCAAGTCCTCTAGCCTCGCGCCTCTTGCCCTTGCAGCCACAAGCGCGTGGTAGATGAGGTCACAGGTTTCCCAAACAACCTCTTTCTTCGCCTTTTTCGCGATTGCCTCTACAAGCTCGGCAGCCTCTTCGCTGACTTTTGCGCAGGCGAGCT
>JAWBPP010000051.1:0-6685 GCA_038824715.1 Candidatus Anstonellaceae archaeon | reverse complement strand
ATAGTGGTGGCGCTCAATCTCTTATTCGGTGTCCCTTATGCAATAGGTGCTTTCCTTGCAGTTGCAGATATTTTCCTGCTCATCCACCTTACAAGCAAGCGCTTCCGTATCCTCGAATACGCGTTTATTCTGTTCGTTTCAGTAATCGGGCTTGGCTATGTTTACGAAATAGCAATCACGCAGCCTGACATAGCATCAGTAATTTCATTTTCATTCAAGCCTAGCCTTTCTGCCGAAACAGCCCTTCTTGTGGTTGGAATAATCGGCGCAACTGTCATGCCACACGCGCTTTTCGTGCACTCGTGGCTCATGAAAAACAAGATTGAAGAAAATTACAAAGACAAGGGGAGCCTTGACCGCAAAAAACTCCTTGTCTTCCACCGCGCAGACGTTGTGCTCTCGCTTGCAATTGCCAGTCTTGTCAATGCTGCAATCCTCATCATGTCTGCTGCGGCATTCTACCAGCGGGGAATCGCGGTTGCCACAATTGACGAAGCATACCGAACGCTTTCACCCCTTTTCGGTTCTCTTGCATCCATAGTTTTCGCAGTCGCCCTCCTTTCGGCTGGCATCTCATCATCGATAACCGGAACGCTTTCTGGACAAAGTATAATGGAAACGCTGACTGATTTCAAATTGGGAGCAACTGCACGAAGGCTCATCACGCGCGTGGTGAATCTCATACCAATACTGTTTGCAATCCACTTTCAAATCGAGCCATTGCAAATACTGGTCGTAAGCCAAGTGGTGCTGAGCCTGCTTATCCCGCTCCCGCTTCTGCCGCTCATCTATTACACTGCCAAAAAGGATGTGATGGACCAGTTTGTCAACAGAAAATCCACAACATATGCTGCAGCCGCGCTTGCGCTTGTGATAGTCCTGTTCAACATCTATCTTCTTTACCAAACGTTCTTTACTTGAAGAGCAACTTGCAGGAACATGCAAAGTCCAGGAGAAGAAATACTAATTCAGGTGCCAGCAAGCATCCTCAACGCGTCCCTGATTCCAGGCGCAAACCCCATGATGGCGACAACAATAAGGACAAGCGCCCTGTCGGAGTCGTCCATTCTCTCCTTTCCCACGAAGTGCACAATTAGGGCGGCAAGCGAGACTTTCACCAGGAAGAACAGGAAATAGCCAAGAGGAGTTGCAGTGCCAATGCCGCCTGAAAGCACGTGCTGCTCAAAGTAGCCCTTGCCTATGGCCGGTCCGAACACGTCCAGGATGACAAACGTGGCAGCGCCGTCAAATGCCTGCCCTGCAACTGCAAGCTTCCCGTGCAAATCCAGCGTGTGCCCGCCAACTCTCTCAAGAAGGAAATATGCGGTATATGAGCCTGCAGCTGCAAGGGCAATTGCAAGTGCAACGTATGTGAACTGGGACATGAACGGGACAATGAGAAGGAAACACGGGAGCCAGAGCACGAATCCGGCATAGGCTGGCAGCATGGGCTTGTTGGCCAATCTTCCAACAGCAATCGAGAGCAACAACAGCGCAGCTGTCACGACATATATGCCGGGGGTAACGGTGAAATAGCCATAGTGGAAAATTCCGGAAGAGTCAAGCGCGGAATAAATGCCGCCCAGAAACCCTCCCTGCAAGGCAGCTGCTGTAATGGCCCCTGCATCAGACAGGTCGGTGACCACGCGGGCAGTGGAACCGAAAAGCACGAATGCAGCAACGCTCAAAAGGAATTCGCGAGAGGAAAAGTCGAATTTCTTGCTTTTCATGAATCTCCAGATGAGATAAAGGCTTACAAGGGCGATTGCGGCATAAGTCAGTGTATTAATCGTGTTGTAGCCGCTTCGCTGCCAAATCGGGTCGATGAAATACTTCTGTACGAGCTCCTGCATGGAAAACCTTTTTGGAAAAATTATTATAATGTATTTGGTGCGCGAAAGCAAGCCACACGCCTCATTCCCATGGAGGCGGGCTTGCACTGCGACCGCCGGTGCGCATCAGAACGGCGTCCTCAGTTTCGTAATCCCCAGCCTCAGCGCGTTCGCAATGACAAGCAGCGAGAGGCCCATGTCCCCGACCGCAACCGCTATCCACAGGCTTGTGAGCCCGAAAAACGCCATGATTGCGATGCTTCCCTTGATGAGAATGGACGCCGCGACATTCTCCTTGACGACAAGCATAGTTTTCCTGCCCAGTTTTACAAGGAAAGGTATACGGCTCAGGTCGTCTTTCATTATCGCCGCGTCCGCGGTTTCTATGGCAACGTCGCTCCCAATCGCGCCCATGGCTATTCCCACGTCGGCAGCGGCGAGTGCAGGCGCATCGTTCACGCCGTCGCCTACCATCATCACCATGCCGTATTTCTTCTTCAGGCGCTTCACTTCCTCCAGTTTCTGCTCAGGCAACAGCCCGGCATGGAAGTGCGAAATCCCAACCTGCTTTGCTATTGCCGCGGCAGTTTCCTTGTTGTCTCCGGTAAGCATGATTGGCGTTATTCCCAAGCCTGCAAGTTCCCTGACACTCTCAACTGCTCCTTCCCTCAGCCGATCGGAAATGCTGATGATGCCCACTGCCTTCTCCCTCGTAGCAACCACGACAACTGTTTTGCCCTCGCTTTCCATCCGCAGCATGAGATTCCTGCTCTTCCCGTCAACCTTTACGGGCAGCTTGAGGTTGCCTACAAAATAATCCGTGCCGCTTATTGCCCCCTTTATGCCCTTTCCTGGATAGGAAACGAATTTGGTAACCTTGCGCAATTCCCTGGGCGCAGCTGCGATGATTGCCTTTCCGACCGGATGCGTGGACTTGGCCTCGAGCGATGCCGCAATCCGCAACAGCTCCTCCTTTGCGTAGCCATTTACCGGCACCACGTCGGTCACTTCGAAAATGCCCTGCGTGAGCGTGCCCGTCTTGTCAAAAATTACCGCCTTTGTCCTGGCAGCCCCTTCCAAATAATCGCCGCCCTTTACCAGCACGCCGTTTTTCGCTGCTGACGAAATCCCGGAAACAAGCGATACAGGCGTGGAGATGGCAAGGGCGCAGGGGCAGGCTGTCACCAGCAGCACCAGCGCACGGTAAAACCAGGTGTCAAATGGCTGGCCGAAAACAAATGCTGGCACGGTTGCCACAAGAATGGAAGCGGCTATCACTACTGGCGTATAGATTGCCGCAAACCTGTCCACAAACTTTTCTGTCCGCGACTTCTGCTTCTCTGCATTCTCCACTATTGCCGCAATCTTGGAAAGCATGGTCTGACCGGAAGGCTTGCTTACCTGCAGCTCAAGGTAGCCGTCGCCATTGATGGTGCCGGCATACACGCGGCTTCCTTTTTCCTTGCCCGAAGGCACTGACTCGCCGGTAATCGCCGCCTCGTTCACATAGGAGTTGCCATGCACAACAGTTCCATCTATCGGAATCCTGTCCCCGGGCTTGACGATGACGATGTCGCCGGCCTTGAGCAGATGCACGTCAACCTCCACTTCCTTGCCGTTGCGCTTCAGCCGCGCAGTTTCTGGAGCCAGCTTCAGCAGCGCGGCAATGGAACTGCGCACCCGCTCGCCGGCGTATTCCTCAAGGAATTCAGCAATCGCAAACAGGAAAATGACTGAGGCGCCCTCCTCCGCATAACCGGACAGGAAAGCACCTATGGCGGCGACAGACATCAGTACGTTCATGTCAAAGCGCTTGCCAAGAAGCGAACTCCATGCCCTCGCTAATATGTCGTGGCCTGCAGCTGCAATTACGATAAGGTAGAACACGTGGGCGTAAAGCTTGCCGGACAGGACGAATTCCAGATACAGTCCTGCGGAAAGGGCGATGAACGAGGCAAGAAGCACAAGAGCCTTCTTCTGCTTCCAAAGCGGCTCCTTCTCCTCGGAGATGTCCGCAGCGCAGTGCGAGCAGGCTGCTTCATTATTATGAGCGGGTTCTTCTTTCATAGTTATCACTTTCCAGCTAATCTCTTCTCAAATTCTTCTATGAGATATAGGCTCACATCATCAAGCGTTTCGTCCCCGTGCCGAAATGGCTTTTCAAGCGTGCGAACGAGCTGCAGAATGTAGAAAAGGAAATAAGACATGAATCCGAAAAGAACTATGAGTTCTGGCGACCCACCCGTCTTCACAAAAAGAAGGAGGAGAATGATGCCGAACACGAGTGATTCGACAAATACATGTGCTGATGGAAGAAACTGTGTACGCTGTATGTAGTAAACGCGCGAGATATTTCTCCGCAAAGCGGTCTGTTCATTTTTAAGCCGCACGATAGAGGTGGCTGGCATGCCCAATGTTTCCATCTCGCCAAATGACTCCGAAAGCATATTTACTAATCTGAGACACTCTTCGAGCTTATGGTGCCCGCCTTCGTGTCCAAGTCCCTTGAAAAAGCTCTGTATAATGTTAGTGAGGCGATCTCTGAAGCTCACAAGATCGAATTCCTGTTTGTTTCTGCCAAAATATTTTCCCTCTTCCCAAATGCTTTCGAGTGATGAGCATAATTCGGCTGGAATCTTCTCAGCATCTTTGTAATCGGTTAGGATGCCTGCCAATAGGAATCCTAGGACAAATATCGCTCCGGCAATCGCACTTGGGAATAGCGCGTTCAGAGAAAAGAGTTCCATACCCTCCGCGAGGATAAAAAATTTAATTGCAATAAAGACAAGGGCAACCGCAAGTGCCCATAGAGCCATTCTGAATCTTTTTAGAAAATTACTCTTAATCTCGTACTTATTCCAGTGCATGCTTGACACCCATTTCCAATACATTGATGATATGCCTGTCGCTCAAAGAATAGTATGCAATCTTCCCCTGCCGCCTGAATTTGACAAGGTTGGACTCCCGCAGCAACCTAAGCTGGTGGGAAATTGCCGACTGGCTCATGGAAAGAAGGTACGCCAGGTCGCAGACGCAAAGCTCGTGGTGCGAAAGCGCGTGCAGGAGCTTTATCCTTGTAGAGTCCCCCAATAGCTGGAAATTTTCTGCCGTCTTGAAAAGCAGGCCGTCGCCCAGCATCCGTGGCTTCACCTTGCTGACCGCGGCGTGGTCAATGCATTCCACGTCGCATTTGTAGCGGTTTTTCATATGAGTGCTTATTCATATATTAATTTATAAAACCCGTTGGCTTGGTTAGATGATAACTAATGCAGACAGGCCTCATTTCCGCGGAAACAAGGGGGCGTCCTTTTTATAACATTTAAGACGAGTATCGATTTGATGGATCCGATAACTGCCTTGGCTCTTTCAGTGCACAACCCGCTTCTTACTCTAGTCGGCCAGTTCCTCGACAACGATATTTTTTACACTCTTCTCGTCCTTGCCATGGTGCTTGTTGCAGAGCGGAAAAACGACAAAAGGCTCAAGGTAATAGTGCTGCTCGGGGTTGCCTTCGCCCTTGGGTTTGCCGTGAAATCCATCGTGGCCGAGCCCAGGCCGTGCGCAGGAGCCTCATGGTGCCCGTCCGATTACGCTTTCCCAAGCGACCATACAGTTGTTGCTCTCGCCCTGCTGCTGGGCTTCCTGAACAGGAAGCTCCCATTCTTCCTTGTTTTCGCCCTTTTCGTGGCGTTCACAAGGCTTAATCTTGGCGTGCATACCTTCGGAGACATCCTCGGGGCAGTTCCCGTGGCGCTGGCTGCATATTTCATTGTCGAAGCCTCATGGGCGAGGTTTGAAAGAAGATTGACGCCCCTGTTCCAAAATAAGTTCTTCCGCTAGACTCATACTCGTTAGCCTGAGCGCCACACACAGGTCATTTCCGCGGAAACAAGCTCATCGGACTCTCCCGGCACCATGCCCGTGCTGGTGTTCCTCATCGTGCAAATGCTCATGCGCATGGTACACGTTCCTATGGTAATGTCCGTGGGCATGCTTCTCGCTTATAATCAACCACGCGCCTGCCGCCATCAGCGCAAATGCAGGCAGCAGGTTCCAGCCTATGCTTTCATTCAGCAGCAACACCGATGCAACCGCGCCTACAAAAGGGGCGACGCTAAAAAACGCGCCTGTCCTTGCAGCACCCCATGCCCGAAGAGAATGGATGAAGAGAACCAGGCTGACCCCGTAGCAAAACGTCCCTACAATCACGGCGAACAAAAGCGACTCGCCGGCCACAAGCTTTGCGCCAAGCAAAAACCCGATTCCAAGATTTATCACACCTGCAAAAAAGCATTTCACCCTTGCGATTTCAACCGGCTCCATGCTTGTTATTTTCCTGGTGAAATTGTTGTCCAGACCCCAGAAAAGCATGGCCAGGATTATGAAGATTGGTCCTGTAATGGAAAAGCCGCTTCCAGTAGGATTCCAGCTTAAAAGTAGCCCTGCAGCCGTCATGCAGCACAGCGCAATCCAAAACCTCCTGCCTGTGAACTCGCGGAATATAGCAGCCGCAATAAGCGCGGTTGCCACTCCCTCCAAATTCAAAAACAGCGAGGCGGCAAAGCCCGAGACCTGCAGGAGGCCAAGCATCAGGAACACCGGCGCAAGCACGCCCCCGAAAAGCACCACACCCGCAAGCCATGGAAGCTCGCGGCTGTCAAGAGCCTTGCTTTCAGCCCGCTTCCCTGCAACGCCAAGAACAGAAAGCCCCAGGAATGCGCCAAGATACAATAGGCCCGCAAGGCTGACAGGTGGCACATCTTCCAGAATGATTTTTGCAAG
Organism: Candidatus Anstonellaceae archaeon; assembly: GCA_038824715.1. GTDB lineage: Archaea > Micrarchaeota > Micrarchaeia > Anstonellales > Anstonellaceae > UBA10161. The sequence goes on along the minus strand of JAWBPP010000051.1, from coordinate 71 downwards.
CGGCACGCTGACGCCGAAGAGAATGGCGGATGCCAGAACGAGGATGAACGGGCGAGTATCCTGCATGACCT
>JAWBPP010000050.1:0-6818 GCA_038824715.1 Candidatus Anstonellaceae archaeon | reverse complement strand
CTTACTGAGCCGTCGAATGGCGCCATTATCTTGTGCGTGATGATGTCTGTTTCCTGCACAGTCCCAAGTATGTCGCCTTGTTTTACTTTTTGGCCATTCTTTGCAATTGGAACGAACTCCCATTTCTTTGCGCGGTCGATTGATGGCACTGCAAGCCCGCGAGTGATGAAGTCGCCGCCCTTTTGCACGAGAAGGTTGAGCGGCCGCTGTATGCCGTCGTAAATTGAAGTGAGAAGTCCGGGTGCGAGCTCCACTGACAAAGGCTCGCCAGTTGTTTCCACTGGCTCGCCTGGCTTGAGGCCCGATGTTTCTTCATAAACCTGGATGGTAGCGGTGTCGCCCACGATTTTGATTATTTCACCTGTCAAACCTTCGTGGCCAATTTTGACAAGGTCGTACATCTTGGCGCCGGTCATTTCTTTGGCTTCCACAACCGGCCCGGAGATCCTGTGCAAAATTCCCATCAAAAACACCTCTTATGAGTGCAAATCATTTTTTCTTGCTCAAGTCAACCCCGAGGGCGCGCTTGATGAGCGCTGCCAACGATTCTTCCTGCTCTATCGGTCCCTGCGAATCTGGCACTGGAACCACGATAGGCTTTGCAGTTGCCTCGACTTTCTTTTTCAGGCGCCAGTCGCAGTGCTCAAGCAATCTTTCGGTGACTATGATTATCCCGTAGGATGAATCTGCGAGAAGTTCGGAAAGCTTTACTTCTGCATCCTCCTGCTTGGAAAGAGCGAACGTGTTTTCTATTCCTGCAAGGCGGAAGCCCGCAGCTGTTGCCGAATCGGCGATGACTGCTATTTTTTCTTCCATGAAACTAACCTGCCAGCACAAGCATTTCCGCGATTTTTTCCATCGGAAGGCCAAGCGCACGCCCGCGGAGCACCTTTCTGATGTTGTTCATCTCCTCTTCTTTGAGGAAAAGGAAGCCCACTATTGTGCCAATAGACATCATGCTCCGGTGAAGCGCGTGCAGGCTGCGGCGCGCAAGAGAGCCTTCGAACGCTACTTCAAAATGGGAAAGCTGCCCGTCTTCCTTGTAGCGCTTCTCTGCCTCTGCAAAAGCCGCTTTCCCTGCCTCTGAAACGAAAAAGCCCGGGGCAAGCTTGGGGATTTCTGACACTTCTTTTGCCTCAGCCATCTTTTCAAGCTGGTGCTTTGTGAAATTGCCGCCTGAGACCAAGTTTTTCATTATGACGCGCTTATCGGCTTTGCCGCGCTTGAGGCGCATTATGGTGAGCGCGTTTTTCACGTCGGCCTCTGCGCGGAGGAGGTTGAGGATTATGTCGGCGTCCTTTTCGTTTGGCTTCACTGCAGATGCTGCAACCTCGAAATAGTAGGAGTCAAGGGCAAGCAGGAGGGAATCGATCATTTCGCCGTTGGCATGCGGCGAGGCAAGGGCCTCTTTTATTTTCTGCCGCGGGAGGTGCGACGCGGACTTGGAGGAGATGAAACGTGAGCCGAACTCCGTTGTGCGGATGGATTCATAAAGCTCCTCCGAGGATTTTGCAGAAAGCATGCGGGAAAGCTCGGCAGGGGTTATGCTGCCTGCAGGGATGAGAAGGAATTCCGTTTCCTGCTTCTGTTTCCCGAGCTTCCTGCCAAGAAGGATGGTTTTGATATTGTGGACATCGTAACGCCCGAGGAATGCGCGGAGAGTGGGCTTTGACTGCTCAGGAGTTATGCGCAAAAGCTTCTGCGCTGTCCTTGCGAAATTCCTGCCGACTGCGGTTTCCACGCGCTCCTCATCGTTCATTTTCGGGGAGAGGCCTGAAAAATCCTCGCGGAAGTGCAGCCTTGTGAGATATTCGGCCATGGCTGCGCTGGAATGCAGCTTGAGAAGGTCTTCGGCCTGCCTCCGCGAAAGGAGAGAAGTGCGCATTGCCCGCACCCGTGCGTTGGAATAGCCGTAGATGAGCGGGAGGAAAGTTAGCCGCGAGCGCACCGCGCCGATTATGTTGCCGTATCCAATCATGCAGATTCTCCATCATGCCATTCGCATATTTTCGCTCCTGTGTTTTTTCCAGCGTTTTTAGTTCTCCAGGTCAGAATAGTTTATCGTAGATTGCCTTGCGAAGCCAGCTCTTTTTCTGCGCGAATACTTCTTCGAGAGTCTTGTTCACGCGGATTTTACCGTTTGAGCTTTCGATTATTGCGCCGCCGGAATATTCCTTCGGAAGCGCTGCTGTCCTGTAGCCTGAGACGAGCGGCTTGTCCTCGTCGCGCACATAGACCACTACGTCGGTTGCCCCTATTTCTTTCATGCCCTCGCCAACGAGGCGTGAAAGCAACTGCGGGTAAGAGCTTTTGCGAAGCGAATCGGACTTGAACTGGGACCAGACCTGCTTGAGCGATGCTTCCACTGCCTCGTCGCGCGATTCGTCCACTATCTTTTTTGCCGAAAGCTTTGCCGATGTCAGGCGCTCGGACGACTCCTGCTTGACGTAAGCCGACGCCTCTTTTTTGGCTGCGCGGACCAGTTCCTCGGCCTTTTCCTTTGCCTCTTCCTCGATTTTTCCGGCAGAGCGCTCGGCAGCCAAGATGAGCTTTTTGCCCTCTGACTCAGCATGCTTCGCAAGCTCTTGAGCCAAATCTTCGAAACCCATTAAACCACATCCAACCCAGAATGCCGCACTGGGTTGCGCTGCGCTCCCAACTCAGTTACGCGAGGCCTTGCAAAGCGTGGCATGATGCCCCCATGCGGATGCGGAATCCGGAGGGTTTCACGCCGCGCCTTGTGAAAGGGAACTTGCGCAGGTTGGAAGAAGTGTGTGCCTTTTTCACCCAATTTATGCCGGCTTCACTGCCTCTGCGCCAAGCTCAAGCTTGCCCACAAGCAGGAACGCCACAACGAATCCGAGAAGCACGATAAGCTCGGGAAGCGCCATGTAGACAACGAGCTTGAACGCCTCCTCGGGCTTTTCGGCAAGCACGCCCATGACCGACGAGCCGATGGATGCCTGCGCCCATGCGGTGCCCATTGCGCCGCCGAACATTGCAACTGCAGCCGCGATGCCGATTGCCCCTGCGTTGTCAAACCAAACCATTCAACACACCTCTATTTTTTTATTTCTTCAAACGGGCGTCTGCCCATTTAGCATGAATTAACTCTCCAGAGTGTAAACTCTGTGCGCGGAAAACGGGCTGAATTTTGTCCCGTTGCCCTTGTAGAATTTCCCGAAGAATTCCACCACGTTCAGCCTTGTCCCGTGTATGAAGGACTCGAACATGGCAAGCAGGATGGAGACCATGTGCACTGCGAGGTAGATTGCGAGCGTGATAATGAAGATAAGAATGCCTGCTGGCGAAAGCTCAAGCTTGGGAAGCAGAAGCTCGTTTATCGCCTCGGCGAGTATTACCCCGCCAACGCCGACAGCCGCTATGCGAATGTAAGACATTATGTTTGATGCCAAGCCCGGGATTTCGACCGCTGCTATCGGCCCTTCAGTAATAACAAGGCCCGCTGCAGACAGCACGAAAAGCGCGGCTGAAGGGAGCAGAAGCGCTGGGAATGAATTGAACATGCCCCCTGCCACTATGAAAAATCCTGCGATTTCAATTCCAAGCCAGCACAGCTTTGCAATTGCGTGCTTCCTGCTGTGCCCCCATTCGTTTATCGCTCCCAATATGAAACCCGCAGCAAGATGCACCATGCCCACGATTATGCAAATCAGCATGAGTGTGGTTATGGAGGAAACGCGGTGCAGCCCCTCGTAGAGAGTAACGTGCTCGATCCCGAATTTCTCAAGCAGATGCGTATGCGTAAAACCAAAATACTCATCAAAAATTATGCCCATGAAAAACGCGGGTATTGCGGCAATCATCCAGATTTTCGCTATCTGATTCAGAAGCGAACCCTCCTTGCTTTTCTTTGTCATTGCAAACGCCATGAAGAATGAGAATACCGCATAGCCGGCATCGCCGAATATCAGCGCGTAGATTATCGGGATGAAAAACGCAAGCAGGAGCGTGGGGTCGATTTCGCTGTAGCCGGTGGTGGACAGGAATTCCACCACGAACTGGAACGGGCCTGCCGGTTTTGGGTTTTCAAGCTTGGTTGGCGGCGAGTCGTGGTGAGTTGGGCTCGACTTTAGAAGCAATACCTTCTTGCCGAATTTTTCCTTCATCTGCTTCTGGAGCGATTCGAATTTTGAGTCCTCCACCCATCCTTCAATATAATATAATGAGGAACTGGCTGAAAACTGCGTGGCTATCTCCGCCCTGTCTGCCTCTATTTGGAGCGCCTCTTCAACAGCCACAAGGCGAGGGTAGTGCATGTTGGCGAAGTTCTCAAGCTTTTTCTTTGCCGCTGCAAGCTTTTCAGAAAGCTTTTCCGCCTTTGCCTCGAGTTCTGCCTTTTCCTGTTTTGGAGTTCCGGAAAGCGAAGGAAGAGGCTGCACAGAACCGAACTGCTCGAGCGATTTTACGTCAGCAGACTTTGGAAGCGCCACAAGCAGGCTGCATGAGCCGTGCATCGCCTCGGAAACCGCAAATGAGCAGTTCTTCCTTTTTTCAAGCTCGGAGATTGCCGCCTCGAGCTTGGGCGAGCCGACTTTGAGCAATGCGAACTGCAGCGAGTCGGACTGCAGCTTGGAAAAATCAATCTTTATGCCGGAAAGCTCGCCCACGCTTTTTTGCGCTGCCGCGTTTTCTGCAAGCTCGCGAGATAGGTCATCGCGCAATTTGATTATTTGGGTAAGATTGTCATAGTCGGAAAGAAGCTCGTCTGCCAATGCGAGCGGCTTTTCAATTTCAAGTTTCCTTTTTGGAAGCTTGCCGGTTTTTCCAAGCGCGTCCTTCATTGCACGTATGCGGATGAGGCGCGAGGATACATCGTCATAGGATGAGAGTGGCTCGGCTTTTTGGAGCTCGGGAAGGGAGGAGTCTGTTATGTGTATGGAAGAGAGATTGTGCAGGGCACGGATTACCGAAGGCGCATCTGCCTTGAGGCAGACGGCACGGACCTTTGCCATTTTCACTGGGTGCAGCATGTAGTCCTCATTGTAATATGTTGGCTGAGAGCGATGTGACATCCTTGTCAGACAGCCTTTTTCCCCGTATTTTCTCAGCCTGCTTTTTCGCTTCGCTGATTATTTCGTTTACTTCCCTGTCTGCCTGCTCGCGCCCCTTTGCAAGAGTTTCGTTTTTTGCTGCAACGGCTCGCTCTTGTGCCTTGGCAGCGATTTCGACAGCCTTTTCCCTTGCGCTTGCTTCAATCTGCGATGCCTGGTGGCGCATGGATTCGAGTTGGTCTGCTGCAGCCTTTTCCGCAGCTTTCAGGAAATTGACCTGCCGGAGGAATTCCTCCGAAGAATCGTGCTTGTGGGAATGTGATTTGTCGCCTGAGCTGTGCGAATGGGCGTGCTCGTGTGTTCCGTGCGAATGAAGATGAGAGTGCCCGTGGCCGGAATGAGAATGTTCGTGCGCTTTGGTATCAGCTGACTCCTTAGACACATTCCCACCTCGACCAAACTGATGCACAAGGCGCGAATGACCGCCCAAAAAGGGCGCGCATCTGAATTCCACGTCGCACCGTGTGACTTTACATTAAGCGAAAGTGGCACTAATTCAAGGTAATTGCTTTTAAACGTATATGGCAGACGACGAGATCCAGAGCCTGAAGCCGCTTACTGTGCAGCCAATTCTCGCAAGCCAGCTTTTTCTTCTACAGCCCCAAGTCCCTGATTATCCTGCTCGTTTTCGCTAGCTTTTCGTCAGCCACTATCTCCTTCAGGTGCACAGCCTTGCAAGGCGCCGGAAGCGCAAACGGTTTTTGGTCGTATCCGAAGACTACAATGTCGGGCTTCACCCGCTCGAATGTTTTCATCACATCATCAGCTCCGACTATTGCCAAATCCACGCCCTTGATTGCGGAGACCATTGCTCGCCTGTATTCTGCATCATGCACGGGTTTTCTTCCTTTCACTTTTTCCACGCGCTCATTTGTTGTGACGACAACCACGAGCAGGTCGCCTTGCTCCTTTGCTTTTTGTATTGTGAGAACGTGCCCGATGTGCAGTATGTCAAATACGCCGCCTGTGAGGACGACTTTGAACTTGGAGCGTTCGGAAGGGAGAAGCCAGTATTTGCCAGTTGCGGGATTTTTTGCAAGCAGGGATTTGCCCTCGGAATCAAATTTCGCAAACTCGCTTTCGCTGATGCCGTTCTCCTTTACGGAAAAGAGGTAGAGTTCGCGTGCGTCCACAAAATCACGGATACACTCTGTTGATTGTCCTCGGGAAGGGTATTGCGTCCCGTATGTGCTCCAAGCCAAGCAGCCATTTCACCAGCCGCTCTATTCCAAGACCGAAGCCGGAGTGCGGATAGGAGCCGTATCTTCGCAGGTCAATATACCATTCGTAGTCTTTCGGGTTGAGGTTGTTCTCCTTTATCCTGCCCATCAGTTCATCGTATTCCCAAATCCTCTCCGAGCCGCCGATTATTTCCCCGTGCGCTTCAGGCGCCAAACAGTCTGCGTTGAGGACAGTGCCCGGGTTGTCAGGGTCTTCGCGCATGTAGAATGCCTTTATGTCCTTGGGGAAGTTTGTCACGAATATGGGCTTGTCTTCGTCCTTGGTGAGAAGCGCTTCTTCGTCCGCGCCGATGTCCTGCCCCATCTTTATGTTCGCGCCTTTGCCGATTGCAAGCTCCACTGCGTCTGCGTAAGTCATGCGCTTGAAGGGGCCTTTCACTTTTTTTAGCTTGTCTGGATCGCGCCCGACTGCCTGCAGGATGTCTGCGTGGTTTGCAACCATCTTTTGTGCAACATGGACAAGCATGTCTTCCTGAAGCTGCATGTTCATCTTGTGGCTGTA
>JAWBPP010000049.1:0-7035 GCA_038824715.1 Candidatus Anstonellaceae archaeon | reverse complement strand
CAACATCACTCCGAAGCATTCGTGGAGTTCTGGTTTGCAAGCCCGGCAATATAGTCTTCAAGCTGCTTGGTTTCCCAATCATCCACGCATTGGTAAAAGCCCTCGTCTCTAACAAACCCACAATATCCCTCATTGCAGCTGCAGGGCAAATCTGCATAGCACAGCGCGAGCCCCGGGTCAACGCTTTCGTTGGGTGCCGTTAGGTTCTTGGCTACGCAAAACTGCCGCGAAGCCCCGCTAACCACGCAATCCGCATCAACAACACAGTTCTTCTTTTTTGTGCGCGTTTCCTCCAAGATCCGCTTCTGCTCTGCTTTCTCCTGCCCTTTGGTTGCCGCCTGCGTGCAGGCAGATCCAAGGCTAGTATTGGCCAGTTTCTTGCAAAGTTCGAAGTCACCGTTTTCGGAAGCAACCGCAATGTAGCAGTCATCTGCAAGCTTGGCCAGCCCGTCGCAGAATTTCGGATCGGCGTTTCTCTGGGCAAGAACAACATAGCACTTCTCCTCGTTCATGGCATCAGAAATGCGCCCGCACAGCTCGGGCTCATTCTTATTGTACGCAAGGCTCGCGAAACAGACGTCTCGGTCCTGCCCGCTCCTTGCAGCGCACGAGGCCCGCTCATAGTAATCCTGCTGCGAGCTGGTGTAAAACGACACGAATTCTTTGGCGGTGGTGAGGTTCGCAGGCCTTGCTCGAGCTTTCGGAGTGGTGGTTTCCAAAACCTGGTAGACTGTCTCGTATGTTTTGGCAATGCCGTTTTCCTTGTAGTTTGCAAGGCTTCTCACCACCATTCCTGTTTTGGTGTCCATCCAAAAGGAAACTTTCTGGCTTGTGGTGGATTTGATGCCCGGGTCGTCTGGCGAAATTCCAAGCGAGAGCAGGGTCTTCACAGAAAGCCCAGAGTAGTCCAGCAGGTAAGTCACGCGCTTGGTGTCAAACGGGCCAATCTTCTCATCTGCCACTTCTTCAGTGAAGTTGATGGCTCCGCTTTCAATCAGCTTCTCGCGCTGCGCTTTCTGGACGGCATATGCGTTGCCATTTGGGAGGACTATTCTCATCCCGTTTGCAATTTCAACAATATCGCTCTCATTGCTCACAGCTGCGCATTTCAAAACTTTCTTATACTCGAGGCATACGACATCGCTTTGGTTGGGCCCCCCGAAATACCCCTCCACGCTGCCGAAAAGCCCGCTGACTTTCACAAAACTTGCGTTCCCCGCCTTCTCTATCAGGTAATCTGTGCTCACGCCGTTTTCAATCATAGCGTATTTCATGGAATAATCGGAAAGTCTCTCTCCGGCTTCGAGTGCGGACAGAAGCAGTTTTGCCTGCGGGCTTGCAAGCGCAGCCTTGCCGTCAAAAGCTTTCGGCGGCTCACTTTTCTGCCCAAAATAGACAAACGCGCCGCCCAAAAACAGCGCCACTGCTGCAATCAAAACAACAATCTTTATGTTATAGCCCTCGCTTGCTGAAGCCTCTTTTTTCCCAACCACATCATCCCCTCCTGTCAAAACCATAATCTTATGCACGGTTTATCTCCATTTCGCTTTAATTAGGCACTGTTCGCCTTCAATGCCCTGCCACAATCTTCACAACATCTCCGTTCTCAAGAACGTGGTCAGCTCCCACGCGTATGTGCCGCTTGGCGTCAATCGCCCCGATAAACTTGCTTGCGAGCTCGGTGTGCACCATCGCAGCGAGCTGCTTTGCAACCGTCCCTTTCGGCACAAGGAATGCGTCGGGCAGCACCTCTCCCTTGTTGTTGCAATAGCGGTGTTCATCTTCCACCGGATAAACAATAATCGCATTCAGTCTCTCATAAACCGCCCAGTCGATTATCTGCTGCACGCCAGTCCCGCCATTTGCCTCCAAAAACGCGCTCATTTTCTCCAGCGCTTCTGCTTGTTTTGCATCTGGCTGCCCAACAATGACAAAGCTTTTCGCCCCGGGGGCATAGTCTATCAACCCGCGTTCTGCCGCCTTGCGCAAAGCCAGTTCAACTGCAGCTGAGCAGGCAAAAACCCCTGGGCCAATCTCATTGTGCGCAGCACCATATTTCTCTTTCGCTCCGGGAACATCGATTTTGTTGCAGGCAACCGCAAACGGCATGCGCTTCTCAACCAACTTCACAGCGATTTCTTCCAGCCCTTCCTGGTCGGGCATAACTCCGTCCGTAATGTCCAGCCCGCACGCAGAGGCAGCATGCGCAATCATGGTTTCGTCAATCCGAAGGCCGGAAAGCGCAGTTGCTGCATCTTTCACGGAAATAGTCTTCCCGCCGGCGTTTCCATGCGCGGCACCTCCCTTTCGTTTCATTATTTCCACAATCCACATGGCAATCTCGTTTTTCAGGAAAGCTACCTCATCTTGAGGCGCGCAGCTCTCGCAAGCGTTGCCATGCACGTCGGTTTTCCCCGTGGCATCAACTACTTGTATGAGTGCATCAGCTTCCCGTATGGAATCCAGGAACTTGTTGCCCAATCCCTTCCCCAAATGCGCATCCGGCACAAGCCCCGGGGTGTCAATCATGCCAACAGGCACCAGCCTCACGCCGTTCACGCATTTGGAATTCTTTGCATTGCAGCCTTTCAAACCAAGCTCCACGTGCGGGCACGGCGCACGAACATAGGTTATCCCGCGGTTTGGAGTAATTGTGGTGAAAGGGTAATTTGCTATTTGGGCATCAACCAGCGTTGCCGCTGAGAAGAAAGTGGACTTGCCTTTGTTGGGCGCCCCCACCACGCCTAAAAGCATGAAAAAATCTGGACGGGAAACTATATAACCTTCGTTCAACCTAATCTCCCCATGCCTTTTGCGCCGTCAAAGCCAACTGCAGTTTCCCAGCTCATCGGCAATCCAACGGCCTTTGAGGAAGTGAAAAAATGGGCAAGCTCATGGGCTTCGGGCAAAAAGGAAAAGCCACTCCTCGTCTACGGTGCAACAGGTATAGGGAAAACCGCGCTCGCCCACGCGCTTGCAGCCGAATTGGGCTGGGAGCTGTTCGAATTCAACGCCAGCGACCTTCGTGACGAGGAATCAGTAAGCAGGATTCTCGCGGCAGCATCATCATCTGGCTCGCTTTTCGGCTCGCTCAAACTGATTCTCATTGACGACGTTGACTCTCTTTCAGGCAGGGAAGACCGGGGAGGCTCAGGCGCAATCGCAAAAGTGCTTGCAGCATCGCAGCAGCCAACAATCCTAACGGCACATGACTATTATGACAGGAAAATCCAAACGATCCGCAACTACTGCGTTCCAATCCCGCTTCGCAGGCCGTCTGCAACTGCGATAGGCGCCTTCCTTCGCAAAACAGCCGCAGCAAACAAAATCATTGCCACTGAGGACACGCTCGCAAAAATCTCTGCCGCTTGCTCTGGCGACGTGCGTGCAGCGCTCAACGACCTGGCAGCCGGCAACGTTTCAGCCTTCCGCGACTCGGAAAAAAACATTTTCGAAGTGGTTCGAACAATTCTCAAATCAGAAAAATATTCGGAATCCCGCCGCATGGCCCTTGACTCGGAAGTGGAACATGACACCCTCAAACTCTGGATCGCGCACAATGTCCCTATCGAGTATGAAAAGCCCTTTGACATTGCAGAAGCATACAATTCCCTCTCCCGCGCGGACATCTACGATGGCAGAATTTCCCGCCTGCAATACTGGGGCTTCCTGCGATATTCGGGCGACCTGCTTTCAGCAGGCGTGTCAGTTGCCAAAGCCGCTCCCTACAGGAAATTCAGCCAGCTTGCCTTCCCGGATTATCTGCGCGAGATGGGCGCGAGCAAGGCGAGCCGGGCCATGAGAAAAGCAGTGCTCCGGAAAATTTCCCGCGGGTGCCACTGCTCATTGCAGCAGGCCTCCTTCTACCTGCCTCTGCTGCAGCTCCTTGCAAAAAAAGACGCGACCGCAATTTCAGAATTCTTCAACTTCGACGAAGACGAGCTAGTTTTCGTTTCGGGGAAAAAGCCAGTTGCCGAAAAGAAAGCACGGAAGAAAAAGGCAGAATGAACCAGCGGAAAAAGGAACAAGCTAAAAAATACCACTACATCTATCTCTCCATGCAGAAATTCCATCCGTCCCCTCTGCGCCATTACGCATACGGCATAGCTGCGGCGGTCTTTGCCCTTGCAATAGTGCACGTAGCGGCATCTGCTTCGCTGGTTCCGTTCTTTCCAGCGCTTGCCGCCCTGCTGCTTTTTCTTGCAGCATATATGGCACTTGCAACCTTCAGGGCAAGGCTCACTGCCTACACTTTCGACGGAAGCACTCTTGTAATGGAACGCACGTTCATATCTTCGGAAAAAAGGATGATTCCAATCAAAAGCGTGGACAACGTGCATATCCGCATTTCTCTGCTCGGGCGGGTTCTCGGGGTTTCAGACATCTATGTGGACACGCCAGGTGGGGACGGCTACGAGCTTGCCATGAAGGACATCCGCCAGCCAATCGCAGACGCGCTTCTATCCGAAGTGGCTGGGGCAAAAGGGGCGGGATAACGTGCTTGCAGAGGCAAAAAACCCCCGGGGCTTTTTCACCGAAACCAATGCAGCGCTTGCCAAGAATTTCCTCTCTGCAGGGATGGGCGCAGAGCACTTGGGCAGGGTAGTTTTCCATCCGCTAGAAGCAGCCTATCTCGCAAAGCTCGGCAAGACTTCTTTTGAAAAATTCGCAACCGCGGACGCATTTGTTGCCGCACAGGGGAAAAAAGACAAGGCAGTCGCATTCGCGTTTGCCGTTTATTCTCAAATCCGCGCGAGCGGAAGGCTGTTGCGCCCCTATCTTTCCCATACAAATTTCTTTCGCGTCTACGCGCCTGGGGTTGGAAGGGAAGAGGAGCGCCCCTCTCAGCTCCTGTGCCTTCTCCCCGGAAAATTCCCCTCTGCAAAATCACTTTCCGAAGAGGTGAAAGTGGCGCACCTTGCGCGTCTCGACCTCATAATCGCAACTGGAACGGAAAAGGAAATCAGGTATTACAAAATATCGAGCTTCAACTGGTGAAGTGCGCCGGCAAAAGGCAAGCTCGCATTTGATTGGTGGATATCTTGCCAAACTGCCTCACCTGCGGAATAGGCATTGACGAGTTCGATTCGGCCTACTATTCGCGAAGCATGCTCTGCGTTCCCTGCTGGACTCTCAAATGCTCGGCAATAGCAATGGCAAACTGCTCTCGCTGTGGCGTCCGCGTGAGGCAGGACGAAGCGAGGCAGCGGCGCGGCTCTTATTATTGCAACTATTGCATCTCCGAGCTTGAAAGGCTCGACAGGCTCCCTGAGTGCTATTTGTGCACAAAGAAAATCCAGCCTCATGAAAAGTCAGTCAAGCCTTCGGGCGCAAGAACAGCGCATCTCTCCTGCGCGCAAAAGATCCTGGAAGAGCACGAAATGATAGCAATCTGCTCGGTCTGCCTTGCAGAAACGAAGTTTTTCAAGGTGCTGCCCGATGGCAAGGTCCTCTGCCTCAAATGCGCAAGGCGCTCTCCGCAGCAGCTTTCCGCAGAGCAATCCGGGAAATCCAGCCACGACCACCCCCTCATGGGCAGGATGGTGACGCGCCTGCGGGGCCTTTTTGCGGCAAAGAAAGCCGAGCCTGCGCAGAAATCCGATGCTGCAAACGCTCTTGAGAGGATGATGTGGAAACGGATTGCCCTGAGGCAAACGCCAACAATATAATCCCGCTTCTCCTGACGATACCATCTAATTTTAAACGCCTTGCCCATATAGGATTATGGTCGTCCACCTGCTCGTGTCTCAGAATTCTTCCTATCTCTTCCCGGCAAACATAGAGCTCAAGAATTTCCCTGACAAGGAATGCCACATACTCATACGCGACCTGGAGGCTTGCCGTGGCCAGGAGGTGCAGGTGCTGCACAGGTGCTACCCTAAGCAGGACAGCTCCCTGCTGCAGCTTTTCCTCATCGGGCGGACGCTTTCCAAAGTCGCTTCCCGGGTAGAAGCGGTCGTCCCCTACCTCCCATATGCGCGCCAGGACAAGATTTGGAAAAACGGCGAGCCCCTCTCAGCAGAGGCAGTTTGCGAGCTTATTGCAGCATCTGGCTACTCCTCGCTTGCCACATTTGACTGCCACTTCTTGAAAAAGCCGGGTGAGGCGAAGTATGGCGGGCTCCGCATACGCAACTTCTCCCTTTCAGACGAGCTCGTTTCCTATTTCCGAGAGCACAAGCCCGAAGCGCTTTTCATCTCCCCGGACCAGGGCGCATCATATATTGTATCTGAAGCAGGCGGGGTGTCCATGGTGAAAAAACGCGGAGAATATTCTGGCTACAAACAGCAGGCAGTCCGCCGCGTGGAGTCGCTTGAAATTTCGGGCGAAATCGAAGTAAAGGGCAGGGATGTGGTGATACTCGACGACATAATTGCAGGCGGCGGGACAATGATAAAAGCAGGCAAGGCAATTTTGGCGGCTGGGGCAAAATCCATCAGCTGCGGCTGCACGCACGGCCTCTTCCTCGGGGACGCCTACACAAAACTGCAGTCCGCCGGCTTTGAGGAAATAGTCTCCTCAAACACGATTGCGACAGAAGCCTCCAAAATCGACATACTCATGCCACTCAAGCACAAGATACTGGGAGGATTCTGAAGGCCACTGCATTCACGCTTATGTCTGGCGCACTTTTCACGCAAAAGGTGCTTTCAGGCGAGCTTGCGGCAAGGGATTTCCTTGTCCGCCCTCCGGAACCGCCCGCCTCGCTTCTCGTTTCACCGCCATCAAAATCAATCTTCATAGGCAAAACCGCTCTTCTGCACACCCCGTTTTTCTGGAATCCAGAAGCGCTTGTCAACCCTCACATCTGCGTTGTTGGCATAACCGGCTCAGGGAAATCCTATTTTGTCAAATCATTCATTACCCGCGCAGGGCTTGTTTTCGGCGCAGGGGCTCTCATACTTGACTGGGCTGGCGAATACCTTGGCTGGGTCAAGGCAGCGGGGGGCAGAATAGTCTCATTCGGGCAAGACGGCATCAATCTTCTTGACCTTGGCGGGACCACGCCGCACATCCGCACCAGGCAGGTGATGG
>JAWBPP010000048.1:0-7048 GCA_038824715.1 Candidatus Anstonellaceae archaeon | reverse complement strand
CACCAGCCCCTCAAGCTGGCGCATTTGACCTAGCTCTGCCACCCCCACATGTTCGCATAAATCACCAATTTTGCGATGCATTATGCCGCAGCAGAATGCTCACCACATGACTTTTGCATTGTTCCTCCTTGCCCTTTTTCATCTTATTCGAGCAAGCTCGAATTCTGAAAGAATCATTCTGATTTTTTCACTTCGGCAAGATTCTTCTCGAGCGCTTCGCAGTGTTCCACGATGAGGTCCGCAGTCTTTGCAAGGACGTCGCGTGGCTCAAGCTGCATGAATGATTCGACCTTGAACTTGAACTCCCCGTCTCCAAGTATTTCGTAGGAAATCAAGCCTGGCTGGAATTTCGCGTGCTTTTGCCCGATTCCCCTTCGTGCCTTTGCCTCGAGCCGGATGTTTTGCCCTTCGAGCAACTTCAGGAGGGGGATGTTGTCCAGGGACGACTTGATTTTCGAGTCAGTGCTTTTGAGCGCCTTGCTGTATACCGTGGAGGGGCCTTCTGCCTCGAGCGTGAGGATCACTTCGTCAGCGGATTTGTCTGTGTCTGAAGTCAGGGGAAGCTGCCCCAGTCTGTGCGCAATGTACTCGTCGAAAAGCGCCGAGCTGTTCTCGTAGAAAGTCACGCTGTCGATTGCGAACACTGGGAGCTGACCCATGCCGAACCTGCGAACCAGGTTTGCAAACGGCGTGGATGCTCCTGACACTGAAAATGACAGCTTGTTGTCCTTCTCGCTTATGAGTTCAATCTTCATGGATACCACCTGCTTAGTTGCATGCGGATTCGGTTAGACTCTGCGCCCTCTCCTTCCGCCAGGCCTCTTTGTGGTGTCTGTCGGAGTTGGAGTGACATCTTCGATTTTTCCGATTCTCAAGCCCAAACGTGCGAGTGCGCGGACCACTGCCTGCGCGCCTGCGCCTGGCGTCTTTGCGCCGTTGCCGCCTGGAGCGCGGATGCGGATATGAAGGCCAGTTATGCCTTTGTTCTTCACTTCGTTTGCGACCTTTGCCGCAGCCTGCATCGCAGCATAGGGCTTGCCCTCTTCGCGGTCTGCCTTCACTATCATGCCGCCTGATGCCTTGCCAAGCGTTTCAGCGCCGGACAGGTCGGTAACCGTGATTATCGTGTCGTTCTTCGATGAATAAACGTGCGCGATTGCCCATTTGTATTCGCGCTTGAATGGCACGCCGGGCTTTGCTTCTGCCGCAGGCGCCGTTGCTGCGGGAGCTGCTGCGCCGCCCGCAGGAGACTTGTCTTCTGGCTTGTGCGAAGCCTCGTGCTTCATTTCGCTTGCAGCCTTCGCTTGCTCTTGCGAGTGTGCATGCTTGTGCTCTTCGCTTTTTTTCTCGTGCTCGTGCACTTCGTGCTTTTTTTCCGACGCGCCGTGCTCTTGTTTTTTTTCATGCTCGTGCGCTTCGTGCTTGTGTTCTGTTTTTTCGCTCACAAATATCACCATGAAAAATTTATGCTGCAGGCTCTGCCGCAGGCGCTTGCTCCTGCTTTGCCTTTGGCGCAACAGGCTCTTTCACCGAAATGTCAATCGGCTTGAAGTATGCGATGTACGAATCCTCTTCCGCGGTCACCATGTAGCTTGGCGCTGTGACGCGCTTGCCCTTCACCGCGATGTAGCCGTGCGTTATGAGCTGGCGCGCCTGGTTGGCAGTCCTTGCAAGCCCCTTCTTCATCACGCGGGACTGCAGCCTCCTGTCAAGGAAATTTTCAACTGAAATCTCAAGCACGCTTTGCAGAGTTGCGTCAGGGCCGAGGATGCCAAGCTTAGTGAGCCTGGCGAGAATGGGCTTGCCTTTTTCTTCGCCTTCCTTTCCTTGCGAAAGCAGCCGGATGGCGTTCCTGCGCACGGTCTTGAGGTGCTGCAATGCGCGCCACACTTCGCGGGTGTTTTTCAGCCCGTAGGTGGTGGAAAGCCTCTTGTCGGTCTTGATGCGTTCGGCATCCCAGACCTTCCTTGGCGTCTCATATTTGTTGGTAAGTTTTCGCGGGTCACCCATAGAAAATCACATCGCAATTATTTCTTGGCTTCATCTTTCTTTGCAGGTGCGGCTGCCTTTGGCGCTGCTGCAGGTGCTGCTTTCCCTGCTGGCGCGGCCCCTGCTTTTGGAGCTGCTGCGGGTGCGCCCTTTGCTCCTGCCGCCGGGGCTGCGCCCGGTGCGCCTGCTGCCTGCGCTGCCTGCGCTGCTGCGCCTGCCTTGGCAAGAACTGCTTTCCTAAGAACGCCGACAGTCATGCCGGTCCTGCCCGTGCTTCTTGTCCGCTGGCCGCGGACTTTCTGGCCGTAGGTGTGGCGGTAGCCTTTCCACGTGTTGGACTCCTTTTCGTGGTCGATGTCCTGCCTCACAGCATATGCGAGGTCAGAGCCAATAAGATGAACGTCATTTCCTGTGAATAAGTCCTTTTGCCTGTTTAGCATCCTTGTAGGAACCCCGTAGTTTTCAGGGTGCTGCAGGATTTTTTCTAGCTTTTCCACTTCTTCTTCAGACAGTTCGCCTACCATTGTCTTGTCATTCATGCCAAGCTGCTGGAATGCCACTTGCGAAAGGACAGTGCCCAGAGTTATGCCCACTCCGCGCACAGACGTTATTGCCCGCCCGATTGGAAGCGAGCCCTTCAAGTCGCGGCCTGCAAGGCGGACCACGCCTTTCACTTCCTTGCCAGATGCGGAAACTATCGGCTTGGAGGAAACTGCCTGCTGCGGCCTGCGCTGCTG
The DNA here is from genome assembly GCA_038824715.1 of Candidatus Anstonellaceae archaeon. Classification (GTDB taxonomy): domain Archaea; phylum Micrarchaeota; class Micrarchaeia; order Anstonellales; family Anstonellaceae; genus UBA10161. Next base: position 4,322 of record JAWBPP010000048.1, on the reverse strand, counting down.
CGGGCGTTCCTGCTTGTTGTCCTGGGGCTTTGCACCCATGGGTTTGTTTTCCTTGTCAGCCATCTATTCACCAACTTTTCAAATGCAATTTTCATCAGTAAAGGGGAAGCGCCGGGAATGGGATTTTTGGGCGAAGCGGTTTGAACAAAATTCAAACTCCTCCGGAACCCATACGGCCTTGCGACCACATGCTTGCTGTTCAACAAACGCAATTTTCCGTGAACGCTTTTTTCGCCGTACCCATCTGGAGGCGAAAAAAGGGTTCTTCCAGGCATGCGCACTACCAGGTTATGCGATCCCGGCAAAACTTGTGCAGCGGAAAGCCGCACAGTTTTGGAACGCTTGCGCGTTCCAAATCTTCCCAATTACCCTGACACTTACCAATTTTTCGGATACGTCCCCCGTTTCATGACTATTGTCTCAGGTGCGCAGACCGCGCCTGTCTTTAATGTTTTCATATTTTCCGAAGAAGCCTTGGCGCAACCTACGCCAACAAGCTCGCCTTTTATTGTCATGAGGGCAACTTTCGCGCCTTCCGAAATGCCCTCGGGAAACGAGGAAACGCCCGGCTTGAACACCTGGGAGCCTGCGCAGACCGCCTCGACAGCGGAATCCTGCAGCACGATTTTGGGAAGGGAGAGCGCCTCTGACGCCGGTATCAGCAATTTGCGGATAGCCGACTCGTCGCGCTTTTCGTTTGCGAGCCACATGGCATCGGATAAATCCTGTAGCGTGTGGCACTGCGATTCCGCGATATGCCCGACCGAAATCCTTCGCAGCTCGAGCAGTTGCGCGCCGCCGCAGTATTTTGCAAAGTCGGAAACCAATACGCGGACGTATGTTCCGGCTTCGCAGTGCACTTCGAAAAGCACCTTCGTAGCCTTCCTTTGGATGAGCTTAATATAATAAACCTTTCTCTTGCGCGGCGCTTTCCTAACGGCGCTCATTTTCGGCGGAGTTTGGGTTATGACACCCGTGAACCGTTTAAAAAGGGGCAAAAGCTCGCTTTCAGGAATTTCCCTGCCGGTTTTCATGAGGCAGACGTATTTCTTGTCCTTTGTCGTCAGGTAGGGGAGAAGGCGGGTGGCTTTCCCTATTCCCACTGGAAGAACGCCTGAGACTTGCGGGTCGAGAGTGCCTGAGTGGCCTGATTTTTCCACCCCAAGCAAGTTGCGCACGAATGCCGCAACTTCATGGGAAGAGGGCCCCCTGGGCTTGTCAATGTAGACAAAGGAGCAGTAAAGAAGGTCTTGCAAGGAGATGCCCATGGATTCCCTCTGCTCGGACGAAGCTGCAGAGAAAGAAAAGACTCAAATGGAGAAATTTAGCCGCTCACGGAAGTGCCAGTAGGCTCGAGATGCAGGACGCTGCATTTTCGCTCCGGAGTTTTCTTTCTTGCTGGCGAGCGGATCATGACGAAATTCTCGTTTATGATTTTCGTGACCACTACCTTTTCGCCAGAATCGCGGCCCTTTGTCTTTATGCAAACGCGCCCCACTTGGATTGCTGCCATAGAAATATCACCACTATCGTTTCTTTTCGGATTTGGATTTCTTGCCCGCAGGCTTTTTAATGCCTGCTTTTTTTCCGCGTGACGTCTTCCTCGCCGCCTCAATTATGAGTTTCGCCGAATCTTCGGGCTTGTTCTTCTCAGTATTTATCACGAGGTCGAATTGCGAATGGTCGAATATGTCAATGCCATAAACGTCTAGATATCTTTTCCTATTTCCGTTGTCGCGCTCGAAGACATGGGCGAATGCCTCATCCTCGTTCATTCCGTCCCTTTTTGCAATCCTTGCTGCCCGTGCCTTGGGTGTTGCGTAGAGCCAGACTTTCAGGTCGGCATTTTTCACTACCCAGGAACCGAGCCACGTGGTTACCACACAGTTGCCGCTGCCCACTTCCGCAAGAAGCGCCGCGTCGAATTGCCTGTCAATGGAATGCTTTTCTTCTGCCTGCTTTTGGAATTCCAGAAGAGAGATGCCCTGCTTTGCTGCAATGGATTTGAAGGTCGGCTCCACCATGCGGAGCTTGAGCCTTTTTGCAACCAGCCTGCCCACAGTGTTCTTGCCGCATCCCGTAAGACCGGAAATGCAGATAATCAAGTGAGTCACCGATTACTTTTTCTTAGAGCCAGAAAGGCTTTTAACATAAGGGAGAAGGCTGATGTCGACTTCGTCAAGCTTGAGTGCGCCTTCCTTCACGCGGGCTGCAAGAGTTATCACGCGCGAAGATACTTTCGAGGAGAGGCTGCCGCCGAATTTCCTGTTAGGGCGCCTTGCGCTTTTGTGCAGCCCCTGTGCGGACGAAACTCCCTGAAGGCGCTCGCCAGTTATTGCAGAGAAATGCCTGTTGCCCTTTGCTCTGCGGTAGTAGCGCGCCACTGTCCCCTTTTTCGGCGTGCGCACATGCACCTTTCTTACTGATGTTGACCTGTTCTTTGGGAGAGACATTCTTTCACCTTATTGCGCCGGTTTTGCCTGGCCTTTGATTTTCGCATACAGCGCTCTTATGATGCTGTAAACGATGCTCAGCACAAACGCTGCGAAAATGAAGACCCCGTAGGAGCCGATTATGCGGCGGATGTTTAATAAAGGTATGGAAAAGGGCAAATCGACGTGGAAAAAGGTCCCTGAATCGAGTACAGCCTCAAGTTTTGGGCCGTATTGCGGCAAGGAAGATGGCGAATCCCCTGCAGGCTTGGCCGTTACCATGGCATCTGCCCCATTGATCTTCGGGGAGACCGCTGCCGAAAGCGCAACTGTTTCGCCTGAAGAATAATTCTGCTTTCCTGTTGAAACGTTCAGGCTGTATGCCACCTTGCCCAAAAGACCGTCCAGCAATCCATTTTGCGAAGCAGTCTGCAGCCAGATGTCCTCGGCTTTTCCGCCTTCATGATAAAGTGGCGCACCCTGCCGTGCAAGTTGTTCTCCTGAAGAGGAATAGAGGTAAAAGTCCACAATCCATGCGCCTTTCTTTGCACCAGAGGGGATGGTGTAGCAGTTGGAGAATTTGCCGTCTCCTGCTGCGGCATCGCAGTGCGCTGCAAGCCCGTCATCGAAAAGCTGCAGGCGCACATCGTCTTGCGTTCCTGGCTCGATAAGCGGAAAGATGTATGAAAGAAGCAGCAGGGCGCCGATTAGTATGGCGAACATCTGCATCTGTATTTTCATTATTTCCATGGTGAGCTTCCAGTTCTCGGAAATCGCAGAATTGAGCTCGTCCTCGCGCTTGTTTTTCGCAGACTCCGTCATCCTTTTCTGGACGTCCTTCATCTGCAGCTGCAATTCGCGCATGCGGTTCTTGCCGCCGATGTTGCCCTGCGCAAAGTTGGTTATTGCGATGTAGATTGCCGCAATGACGACCGGGAATACCCAGTAATTTTCAAGTGTGAAGAAATCCAGAACCATTGCCAGCCACCTTGTTGCTCATTTCAGAATTGAAAGAAGCTCTTTTCTTGCGTCATCGACTTTTCCTTGCGCATTGAGGATGATTTTCACCTGCGCGGCTGTTTTCTTTGCATATTCTTCGACCATGGCACGGTTGACTGTGTCGTGGAGCGAAATGCCGTAGAGGCTTTGCTCGTCGCGCTTGCGCGAATGGTCGGAATCGCGGCGCGCCTTAATCTGTTCAGGAGGAGCCGTTATGTAGATGAGCTTCTCTATTTTCACTTCGGAGAGGAACTGCTCGGACAAGCCTGGAAGGAAGCTTCCGTCCTTTTGCAGGACTGATGCGTGAGTATCGATGAGAATTTTCTTCTCATGCATGCCTGCAAGCTCTTTCCCTACCTGTGCCTGGATTTCCTTTTGCTTTTCGGTTGGAAGCTTGCGAAGCTCATCGCGATGTTGCGCTGCGCCTGTTTTTTGAGCAATGGAAAACATCAGGTCGCCGAAGTTCAGAAGCTTCCAGTCTTTTGGCACTGCTGAAAGAACGGTCGATTTCCCTGCGCCAGGAAGGCCCATTGCAATAATCATAAACAAAACCTGCATTCGCCTCGCTCAGCCGAGCGCGCCATCGCAATAACTATAAAATCAACGAATCAGCTAGCGCCCTAAAAGCCCGCCAATCGATGAATAAGTATCGAACAACCTTTGGTTTTCCAAGTCCTGGTAGAGCCTGTAGAGGATTCCGACTGTGAGCAATATTCCTGTGCCTGTGCCAAGGGCCCCACTCATGTCTGCAAGTGCCGCGAGCAAGCCGACGAATGCGCTACCGATGACTGCAATGTAGGGGATGTAGTCATTCAGCTTTTTCTCCACAACGCGCGGGTCGCGTCGGAAGCCAGGTATTTGCAGGCCTGATTTGTCAAGCTGCTCTGCCAC
>JAWBPP010000047.1:0-7051 GCA_038824715.1 Candidatus Anstonellaceae archaeon | reverse complement strand
TGCGTCATTCCCGTTCCTTCCGGGGCTTTTCGGACCTGCACAGCTTGCTGCTCCATTGTCGGCTCTCTTCATTTTCCATTTTGTTTCATTTGCTTCAAAGGGCAGGCTTCCCATGCTGATTCCTGCGGCAATTTTTGCGGCAGCATCAGCATACCTTTCTCCAGCTTTCGGGCTCGCGGCAATTGCAGTTGTCGCAGCGTTCGCAGTTTCCACGCTTGGGAAAGGGGGCAACCGGCTTGCCTATTTCGGAGCCGTGTTGATTCTTGCAGCTGTGGCAATCTATCTTTCGCCCGACAGGCAGTCCCTTTATTTCAATCTGCAGGGCCTGCAGTCTTCCTACAAAGTTGCGCCTTTCCTGCTTGCTGCCGCATCTCTTTCGGTTGTTGCATTCTTCAGTGCTAATGCAACGCCGCAATACGCGCTCCTTGCTGCTGCAGGAGTTCTGCTCTCAGCATTCAACCCGGTTGCCTCGGCGATTCTGCTTGCCCTTTCTGCTGCGGCAGGGGTGAAAATCTCGCTAGCCGAAAAGATCCCGAAGTCCGCCCTCCTCGCCTTTGCTTTCTTCCTCGCCTTCTTTATCGTTCTAGGGATCGTCCCTGAGACTGATTTCTACAGGGCAGCCGCAATCTCGCTTGTGGCTGCAATCATCTTCCCAGTAATACTGCACCTCTACGAATACAGGAACGCAGCGATTTTTTCAGTTTTCCTCCTTTCAGCGCTTTCTCTCTCGCTCTTTTCCGCAGCGTTTTACTCTGCAGTGCCGCAGCAGCGCTCTTCTTACCCAAGCTACGCTGACACGGATTTGTCCGATGCGCTATCTTATCTCTCAGGCAAAAATGCAGCAAGCATCTATCTATTCGGATTTGCAGATGCGGCAAAATTCTATCTGCCATCCGCAAGAATCGGGAGCCAGAAGGAACTATCTGCCTTCCTTGTATCAGGGAAACCACTGTTGCCTTCAGGCAGCATAGTGCTGATTTCGCTTTCGGACATTGATGGGGGCTATTCTCTTTATTCGAATGAAACGCAGCAGTTCAGCACTTTCAAGTTCGTCTCGAATTTCTCCTCTGGCGGCGGGCAATTTGCAATCTTTGTATCGGCGCAGGGCAGCGCGCTTGCCTACCCGATAGACTCCCAGGGAAGGCTCGCTCTCTCCGACCCGCAGCTCATTGACCAATACGGGAGGGCATATGGGGCAGTTCCGCTGTCAAGGGCAATGCTGCTCTCTGATTCCAAGCCTTTCTTTAGCCCGCAAAACCGCCTGCTTGTGCTTGAGGAGGGCGCAAAGATTCCCTACCTGATCAATATTTATTCAGGGAAAGCGCAAGGAGTTGCAAAACTCTCGGAATTCGGGCAGGTTGCAGTTTTCGAGGTGGAATGAATGGGCGCGCGTAGCGGTTCGACATCGGGCATCTTGATTTCCGAGGTGGAGTGAATGGACCTGTTTTTCATCTTTGCAATTTTCCTTTGTTCGGCATTTCTCACTTTTGTTGCCCTCCCGTTTTTGATACGCAAGCTCATGGCGGCGAAAATAACAGGCAACGACGTGAACAAGGAAGGGCGTCCGGAGGTTGCCGAAATGGGCGGCCTTGCGATAGTGATGGGCGCAACAGGCGCTCTTCTTTTCGCAATCGCTCTTCGCACCTTCCTTGGCTATTCATTCGAACTCATACAAATGCTTGCGGCCATGCTCACCATGACCATTATTGCGCTCATCGGCACTTTTGATGACCTCTTTGACATGAGAAAGGATGTGAAGACTCTGCTTCCCATGGTGGCAGCCCTGCCCCTTGTCGCAGTGAGCGCTGCAGGAAGCACGGCAATCTCATTGCCTTTTATAGGGCCAATCGACTTTGGCATCCTTTACATCTTCATCCTCATTCCGCTTGGAGTGACTGTCTCTGCCAACCTCACGAACATGCTTGCTGGCTTCAACGGCATGGAGGCAGGCATGGGCACGGTGATGTTCGCAACAACCGCCTTGCTTGCAATCCTGAACGGCTCTACGGAAATGGCAATGCTTTCTGCTGCAATGCTTGGCGCTCTGGCAGCTTTCCTCAAGTTCAATTGGTATCCTGCAAAAATCTTCATCGGAGACATCGGCACGCTTGCAATAGGAGCTGCGCTTGCATCGGCCGTGATAATCGGCAACATGGAGTCGGTGGGGCTCATACTCGTGCTGCCCTACCTTGTGGACTTCGCAATCAAGGCATACAATCGCTTCCCGTCCACGAAATGGTGGGGGGAATTGCGGAGAGGGAAGCTTTACCCGCTTGAAAACCGCGTACGCGGCTTTGCCCAGCTTGTGATGAAGTATTCGAATGGAATTTCAGAGCAGAAGCTCGTGCTGGTTTTCATAGGGATGGAGATTATCTGCGGGGCAGTTGCAGTATTGCTATACGGAAAAATCCTTTGAGGCGAAAAAATGATTGTTGTAACTGGCGGTTCAGGTTTCATAGGCTCCTACGTATGCTCTCTTCTCGCAGATGAGGGCTTTGACGTCCGGATAATCGACATCGTCCCTCCAAAGGAGGGGGTAAAAGCTGAATATGCGCGCTCCTCTATTCTCGATACCGAACGGCTGGAGAAATTGATTGTCGGGGCAGAAAGCATCATACACTTGGCGGCGCAAATAGATGTGCAGGCATCGATTGCTAACCCTGCCTATGATTTCGAAATCAATGCGGTGGGCACGCAGAATGTGCTCGCAGCTGCAAAGAGGGCTGGCGTGCAAAAGGTGGCATACGCCTCTTCAGCAGCAGTATATGGCAATCCAATTTCAATCCCTGTGGATGAATCGCACCCAGCAAACCCTCTTTCGCCATACGGCTTTTCCAAACTCGCTGCTGAAAAATCAGTGCTGCTCTACGGCCAAATGTACGGAATGAAAACAACCGCCCTTCGCCTGTTCAATGTCTATGGGGCGGGGCAAAATCCCCGCTCACCATACTCCGGAGTCATCACGAAATTCGCTGATGCAATCGCAAGCGGAAAGCAGCCAATTGTTTATGGAGATGGGGAGCAGACGCGCGACTTCGTGCATGCACAGGACGTTGCGAGAGCATTTCTGCTTGCGCTGAAGTCGAACGGATATGCGGCTCCAATAAATATCGGGTCCGGGAGGGAAATTGCGGTTCTTGACATTTTGGAAAAGATGTGCTCCCTTGCAGGGAAAACGCCCAATCCGAAATTCCTGTCAGAGCGCAAGGGGGAGATAAAACGGAGCGTGGCAGATATCTCTCTTGCAAAAGCGAAGCTTGGCTTTTCGCCGAAGATAGCACTGGAGGAAGGGCTGAAAGAAATCGTGCGCAATTGAAGCGCCTACCTCGTTCCCCTGCAGCTTCCGTAGTTCCCGCTTCTGCGGTGTCCCGTCATTTCTTCTCTTCCGCAGCCTTCGCGAGGTCAATGACTGAAATGAACTGGTTGATGTGCTCGTAGTCGGTCGTCCTTCCGATGTCCAGCCAATAATCAGTGAAAACATAGCCGTTTATCTTTTCGCCCTTCTCAAGGAGGCGAGGGAATACGTCCGAAGCGAAATCCTCGCCGGGCTTTATGAACTCGAATATTTCGGGCTCGAAGACGTAGACTCCGGTGTTTATCAGGTTCTCCACTATGGGCTTTTCCCGGAAGCGGACTATTTTTCCATCCTCCATGTCTGCCACGCCGTACTCAAGCGGCACGCCCTTCCTGTTCAGCGCAATTGTTGCAATCGCCTTGTGCTTGCGGTGGTGCTCAATTATCTTCGCTATCTCGACATTTGACAAGTGGTCGCCCATCATCACAACAAATGCCTCGTCGAACCTGTTCATGAGCGGGATTATGGAACCTGCAGTCCCAAGCTCGGATGTTTCCACTGAGTAGTGCAGCTTCAGCCCCCAATTCTTCCCGTCCCCGAAGTATTTCTCAATCTGCTCGTGCAGGTAGCCCACTGTCAGGTGTATTTCGTTTATCCCTGCGCGCTTCAGGCTTGCAAGCACATATTCAAGGATTGGCTTCTTGCCAAGAGGCAGCATGGGCTTTGGTATGGTGTAGGTGTAGGGGCGAAGCCGCGCGCCCTTGCCTCCGCACAAAACGATCGCTTTTGCCATATGAAAATCACACCCGAAATGTTGTTTACCCTCTTTCCATTCGCCATCGAACTTCTGCATCGAATTATTCTCGCACGTTTGTTTCCCAACGCTCCATCCTACCTTCAAATTTCTCGATGATGTTAATTATTCTCTGCGACGTTTTCCCGTCTCCGTAGGGGTTTTTTGCCGAGCGCATTTTTTCAGCCTCGTTTTTGCCAGTCAGTATGCGCCGTGTCTCTTTAATTATGGTTTCCTTTTCGCAGCCCACGCACTTGTTTGCCCCGGCTTCAACAGACTCCGGTCTGTCGGTTACATAGCGCAAGGTGAGGCGCAGAATGTGGAGCGAGGTGCCTGCCCTCTTTTACCAACGGAGCCATCTTGATTGCACAGGCGCGGCTGCCGAATGCATGGATTATTTTCATTGGAATCAGCTGCGGACTGTTTCTTCTACTATTTCTTTATATTCCTTCATAAGCAACTCGGCGCGCTTTTGCGTTTTTGCTTCGGCGAATATGCGCATGGCATTTTCCGTTCCGGATGCCCGGACAATTACCCAGCCGTCCTCGAAATCAACACGGACACCGTCAAGAAGCAAAAGCTTCCCGCCGCTTGCCTCCGCATGTTTTTTTGCAACCTCAAGCGCTTTCTTTTTCTCGGCATCGCCTTTGACTTCGGGTTTTGCCTTTGAATTGCAGTAGGCAGGCAGCTCGGAAACAAGCTCGCTCATTTTTCTTTCGCAAACCATCTCGCAAATTTTCGCGGCAGCGAAAATCCCGTCCTTTGCAAGCGAGAAGCTGGGCCAGATTATGCCGCCGACCTCCTCCCCTCCTGAAATTGCGCGCGCGCCAAGCTCCACCATCTTCTCGGATAAATAAGGCGCGCCGACTTTCGTGTAGATGGTTTTTGCCCCAAGAGAAAAGCATGCATCTTCAACTGCTCTGCTGGTGGCAACAGTGGTCACCACGAATTTTTCACGCTGCCCTATTTTCTCTTCGCATGCTCTTTTCGCCGAAATTGCAAATCCCTTGTCGCCCACTATCCACTCCCCTTTCTCATCTACAAACACTACGCGGTCTGAGTCGCCGTCCCAGGCAACCCCGAAGTCGCAGCTTTCCTTGCGCACAGTTTTTTTCAGCTGCTGCACGTTCTGTTCTGATGGCTCGGAAAGCCTGCCTGGGAAATTGCCGTCGATTTTTTCATTCAGCACGATTATTTCGCAGCCGAGCGATTCAAAAATGACGCGCGAGAGTGCCGATGTTCCGTTCCCAAAGTCAAGTGCAACCCGCAATCTTCTCTTTCTTATTTTCGCGCAATCCACGTTTGCAAGGACTGCATTTGCGTGCAATGATGCCGCATCTTCCCATCCTTCTTTTTTTCCAACACGGTTCCAATCAGCCATCTTGAATTTTTTGGAAAGCGCCAGCTTTTCTATCTCTTCGCCACGCTCGCGCGAGACTGCGACGCCCTTTCCATCCACGAACTTGAGCGCATTCCATTCGGGCGGATTGTGCGACGCGGTGATGATAATAAGTCCGGCAGAATTCTTCTTCGCAGCAGACCATTCGGCTACGGGAGAGGAGGCAAGATTCAGCGCAAGCACGTTTTTCCCTGCAGCCATTATGCCAGCTTCAGCTGCAGAATAAAGCATGGGCGAAGTGAGCCGCATGTCGCGCGCCAGCGCTATCGGTCCGCCTCCGGTGCACCAGCTGGCAAAAGATGCTGACAAATCACATGCAAGCTGCGGCGTCAGCAAATCGAGCTTCCCGCGCACGCCGTTGGTTCCGAATAAAGGCATATTCTCAACTCTTTTCCGCCGGCACTCCATATAAAATAATTTTTTCAGCAAGCCCAGTCAAGGTTTCTGGCATCTTGGCTTTTTTAGCAGCCTTTCGCATTACAGCTATGTCTTCATGCTCGAAGCATTTCAGAAATAGGCAGAACAGCACAAATGCTGCTCCGGAAAATGCAGCAATCATTCCAATGAAGCCAAAACGGATGCCCTTGGTGAGGTAGACGCCTATTTCGCCGCTTCCGACCGACGGTACGGCATATGCTATGGAAAGCACAATGGGCTTGAGGAGGAAGAGCACTGCAAGCGTTGCGATGCCTGCGAAAATCATCCTATAAGCTTCACCGGGCATTTTGAACTTTATCAACTTCCATCCATAGTGACAGAACAGCACTGCAGACAGGGCGAAGCTCACTGCCGAAGCCAGTGCTGATCCCTCTATTCCTAGGATAGGTACCAAAATGAAATTGAAAATCACATTTAATATGCCTGTAGTCAATATTATCTTGAATTCCAAGTTTACTAATCTCATGCCTGCCAGTGCAATGGCTATTACCTGTGTAAAGAAGGAAAAGAACATGCCGAGCACGAATATAGACATGACGGTCGCGCCGCCACTATAGCTCTGTCCGTAGAGCACTGCAAGCATCTCTCCGGAAAATGCAATCATGACTACTGCAAAAGGCAATGTTAGGAAAAGTGTCCACCTCTGTACTGTGCCCATTACTTTCCTAACAGACTCCATGTCGCCTATTCCCACGAGCCGTGAAATAAGCGGCATGAAGATTCCTCCAACTGCGCCTGGAAAGACCAGTATGTTCATTGCAAGTGTAACTGCCAGCGCGTAAATCGCTATCGCTCCGCTTGCAGAGGCTGTAGGAAGCAAGTATCCAAGAATGACTCGGTCAGAATAGGAAATCATGGTCGAAAAAAATTGGGTAAGACTCAGAACCAGGCCAAATGGCGCAATCTCCCTTACAAGATCGCGCAGCGGTAGTGTTTCTCCACTTGATGGTATCCTAGCATAATTCCTAAGGATCTGTGGAGCAAAAATGACCATTGCCGCCACATAGGATAGCAAGAACGCCCAGACTAGCCAGGAAAGGGAAGCGCCGAAAATCTGGAAAAAAACCACTGTGAGGGCGAGCTTGATGATGTTTTGGGCTGCGCCCATGATCTGTACGGACTTTAT
>JAWBPP010000046.1:0-7070 GCA_038824715.1 Candidatus Anstonellaceae archaeon | reverse complement strand
CGATTATGCGGGGGATTTTTACTGAGGAAACTTTGACCAGCCTTCCTTCTGGAAGCTTCTTCGCGTCATTCACTTCCACGCTCCGCACCTCATCCACCATGGAGACTTTGGCAAATATGGCATCGCCCATGTTGTAGCGCTCGCGTATTTCGCGCGAGGACAGGAATGCCGGATAGGCAGTGTTCATGTCCACACTGTAGCCCGAGAACTTCACTTCTGTCACAATTCCCACTATGTAGTCATCTGGAAGGGGCTCGTATGGGCCTTCGAGCGGCACGAGCTTTCCTTCGGCAAAAAGCCCGACAACGGTTGAGTAGGTTTTCCCGTTGTCCACGAATGCGTATGCTATCCTGTCAGCGCGATCGGAGAGAAGCTCCCCGGGCATCACTATTTTCCCATTCACAATATCACCAAAGATTATTTCGTCACAGTTGCATTTCGTTCCGTTCGAGCATGAAACGCGTTTCTTTTCATTTCACAAGCTTTGTTTCGGCAGAGCCGGCCGTTGCCTTGTTGAGCCGCTCGTAGAATTCCCCCTGCACCCCGGCAGGCATCTCAATCACGACTATGAGGCTTCCGTCCTTCGCCCATTCCTCCCTTTGAATCCCGTAGCCTTTGAGCATCCCGTAAATCCTTTGCGCATATGCGGGCGGCACTTTTGCCGCCACTTTCACGCGCTCGAACTTCATGGGGATAATCGGGCGCATTGCCTTGATGACATCCTCGAGCTGCTCGTGCGCGTCCTTGAACCCATCGATATGCACGCGCGACTCTTCAAGTGCCTGCTCCAGGCGCATCTGCGTGTGCGGGGCGCCTGTGCGCGGATCAATGCACTCGCGCATCAGAATCGCGATGATTTGCTTTTTCTTTTCCACGAGCATTTTCCTTTTCTGCTCGGTAGTAAGCTGCAAATCACCATTCTTGATTATTCTGTCTGCAATTGCGTAAACGTCAGTCGTTCCGAACGCTTTTTGCAGCGCGGAGCTGGTGTGCCGCTCGCCGTTGCGGAAATTCTTGAAAATTTCCTCAACGACAAGGACGTTGTTGAGCTCTTTTTTCTGCCCGATCCTATACGAATAGGAAAGGTCAGGGTCCACCACGACTTCGAAGCGCTCGCCGTTTATGTCCATGTGGGCAGTTATTGAATGTTCGAGATTTGACATGGAAGCCACTTGCTTGACGGATTTTCAAGCGCCGACTTGCCTACCTGATGTATTTCTCGACCTCTTTCTGCGAAAGAACAGTGAATTCCTTCTTCTTCATAGTTGCAACCGCGATTTCAAGAGTTTCGGGCTTGATGGCAAGGTCGCCGGATTTCTTGAGCGCCTTTATGGCAAGCGAAATCGCCTCGTCCTGCGAGAGGTTTTGCTTGTATTCCTTCTCGAAGAATTCCTCCACTTCCTTCTTGCCTGAGCCCACTGCGTCGGCAAGGTAGCCGGTGAGCGCGCCTGAGGGCTCTGCCTCGTAAAGGCGGGGCTCGGTGTCCACACCACCCACGAGAAGGGAAACGCCGAACGGGCGTATGCCCCCATACTGGGTGTAGACCTGCATGAGGTCGCAAAGCTCCTTTGCGATTGTTTCAACGTTTGCTGACTCTGCGTATGCGAGCCTGTGGCGCTGGGATTCAAGCCGCGCTAGGTCGACAAGCCTGCGGGCGTCGGCAATTAATCCGGATGCTGTTGCGGCAATGTGCTTGTCGATTTCGAATATCTTTTTCATGGATTCTGGCACGAGCAATTTGCTTGGCGCGTTCTTGTATGCCATCAGAAGCACGCCGCCTTCGAAAACCATGCCGATTGCGGTTGCTCCTCGCTTGACTGCCTCCTTTGCGTACTCGACCTGGAACAGCCTCCCGTCTGGAGAGAAGACAGTGATTGCCCGGTCGTATGCCTGTTGTTGCGGTGGGTACATAGGGTCACCCCAAAAATTCTTTATTAACAGAAGACAAGTAGTTCGTCTCCCTTTTTGTTCCTTGTTACGCCTGTATTGGAAGGGTTAGGGTTTAAAAGAGTGTTGCCACTGGCCTTGTGCAGATTAGTCCAAAGTCAGGTTGGCAGGAAGGCCGTTTGGAAGGGTCGCTTGTTCCACGGTGAATATTCCGGAGCTGCATTGCATGGAAAACGATTTTGCAAGAAGGAATGGGAGCTTTTTTGCCCTGAATCCGGAATAAACATAGCCGCCGTCCTGGGAGCTCATGTTGCCGCATTGGTACGAAGCAGAGAAATTGCAAGGCGGGACCGTCTTGCCTGAAACGATTACAGGGTAGGAATAGTCCACCTCTGCCTTCTGGCAGAAGTCGTCGCTCCACCTGTCCTGCACCACGTATGAGGGCGGGAGGAGAAGCACAGAGGCAAGCGAGAGGAAAAACAGGGGGAACCTGGCTTTTACGTCTTCGAGCGCGAATGCCGCAGGCAGGGCAAATGCAAGGAGCGCAAGCCCCTGCGCAGCTGTATTGAGCAGCGGGTAGCCAAAAAGAACTGCCGGGGCGAAGGAGGAAAACGCTGCGCCTGCAGGGAAGCCAAGCACTGCTGCAGACAATTTGCGCTTTTCCGCAAGCAGGAAAAATGACAGCATTGCAAAGGAAGCCACGTCGTAGCTGAAAATGCCGCCGTCGATGGAGGTGCGGAGGGCTGAGAAGGAGAGTATAATGTAGAGGAATTTGTGCGAGGGGCTCTCTAGTTTCGCGTAATGCGCCACCGACAGGAAAGCCGCAGCAAGCCAAAGGAGCAGGCCGATATATTGGTAGGGCTGCGGAAGATAGGGCAGCATGGGCCTTGCGCAATCCAAGTCATTGTCATCAGGCAAGAAGGCGCAAAAAATGACCTTGGAGGCATGTATGTGCACAAGCGAAGTGACCGTGTAGCCGCTTTGCCCGAAAGCGAAAAGCAAGTTAAGCGGCGAGGCGCCTGCTATGGACATGAAGTGGAGCTGGCCGAAAAGGCCAAGGAGGAACAGCGCGGACAACACCAGCAGCAGGGGCTTTTTCAGGTCAGGCATGCGCAATTTAAGGCCGGAGGCAATGGGGGCAAAAAAGACCGCAGCACATGCGTAGAGCGCAAAACCCCAAAGCTTCGCGTAGCTCCTTCCGAATGCGAAAGTGTCTGCGTATGGCTTAAGGAGCGATGGGAAGAAGAAGGCTGCTAGAAGCAAGCCAAGCGCAATGGCATACTCTGCGCGGAATTTTCCTGCCATGCGCTCTGATTTGTCGGAGGCCTTTTTCAACCCTACCACCAGACTTTTTTGATGCCTGCAATGTATGCGCAGGCATTGGCCGATGCATGGATGCAGCCGCTAGCAAGCATGGCCAAGAAGAAATTGTTGAACGTTATTCCTGCCAAAAACAGGCCTGCCGATGCCCCGAAAAAAAAGTCCAGCTGGTCCAGAGGCGGGAAGGGCGCCCCTGGCTTGAGGCCGAGCCTCCTCTTAACGAAACTGTTCGCGAATACAGCGCATGCTATCCCTAAGCCAGGAAAGGCCGAATTTGCGCCTGCGAATGGAAAGTAGAAAAGCGAACCGAAGGCAAAAAAGCACACGTAGCCAAGATAGGTCCTGTGGGAACCGAACAGCTTGGCTGAGACAGGAATGTTGTATTTTTTCAAGGGGGCTGCCAGGTTGAATTTGGTCATGAGAAAAGTGAGGTCGTTTGTCATGTGCATCGGAAGCAGGAGCAGGATGTCTGAGAGTAAAGCTTCCATGCCATCACAATGTGAGATACTAGGAGCAAGTGTTCGTGTAAGCCGAGCATATGCCAGAGCAGCATTCGCCGCCAGAGGAGCACGTGGAGCCTGAAGACTGGCAGCTGTTGATTGTGCCGCCTTCGCAGCTGACCGAGCCGCCATACACCATGCCCACGGCTGGGCCAGCCACGGCAGTGATGAGCATTGCCACAAGCGCGCCAGTAAGCGCTGCAGTCGCCCATACATTGGCGCGCGCCCTCGTTTCAGCGCCCATGACCTGCCCTGCGGCATAGACTACTGCTCCGATTAGGACCATCAGCATTGCAGCAACTGGGAGGAGGCTCGTCATTCCGCCGCAGAATTGGGAGATGGCTACGTGCACGCTGTTGAGCGGAGTGGCTGGAAAGAGAAGAGACACAGACATAAGAAGGATGAAACAGCTTCGCAGCAGCATATAAATAGAACACGCGATTGGTTTATAATCACTATTTTGCTTTGGGATTTCACAGCTTTTCCTTTTTGCTCGGGCGGGTGAGGCGCTGCGGAGACATGAGCCTGTCGTATTGCTGTTCTGTAAGTAGCTTTTCTTCTAGGACGACTTGCTTGATGCTCTTGCCTTCCTTTTGGGCTTTCTTCACAAGGCTGCTCATTTTTGCATAGCCGAAATAGGGAGCAAGCGCTGTGAGCGAAATGAGCGATGCTTCGAGGTGCTGCTGGATTTTCTGGCGGTTCAATTTCAAGCCAGAAATGCAGTGCTCGCGCAGCATTTTGCATCCGTTTGCAAGAAGATGGTTGGATTCGGAAAGCGAGTGGAGGATTAGCGGGGTCTGCACGTTGAGCTGCAGCTGGCCTCCGAGTGTTGCTAGGAGAACTGCGGAGTCGTTTGCGATTACTCGGACGGCAATCATTTCAGCGCACTCGGGAACAGAGGGGTTCACTTTTCCAGGCATGATTGAGGAGCCTGGCTCCACTTCCGGCAAAATGTACTCGCCTATTGCCGTGTTGGGTCCTGAGGAAAGGAGCTTGAAGTCATTTGAGATTTTGTGGATGGCAGCTGCCAAAGAGCGGAGCGAGGAAGAATATGCGAGGAAATCCGAGGACTGCGAAATTGCGCGGAAGAGGTTGCGGCTTTCTGAAACACGGATGCCCGTGTTGGCTGCGATTCTTCTGACAACCAATCGCCTGTAATCCGGGTGCGTATTTATCCCTGAGCCGAGAGCGGTCCCTCCAATTGGAAGCTCGCGCAGGGAGTCGAGCGATGATTGCAGATGCAGAATGTCCTTGCGAAGGGCAGAGGAAAATGCCGAGAGCTCATCTCCAACCGTGAGGGGAACAGCGTCCATGAGGTGCGTCCTACCTACTTTGATTACGTTTGCGCAGTCTCTTGATTTTTTCTCTATTTCTGCTGCGAGCTTTTCCGCTTCCGCAATTACGGATTGCGATTCGTAGAGGAGTGCGAGCCTGATTGCAGTTGGTATGGCATCGTTCGAGGATTGCGACATATTCACGTGGTTGTTTGGGTGCACGAGCTTGTAGCTGCCCCTCCTTCCACCAAGCAGTTCCTCAGCCCGGTTGGCAAGCACTTCGTTCATGTTCATGTTGAACGGGGTTCCTGCGCCTGCAGTGAATGAATCGAGAATGAATTGCGAATCAAATTTTCCTTCTGCCGCTTCCGCTGCGGCTCTTGCTATTGCCCCGCCTATCCTTGTGGGAAGCGCACCTGTCTGGACATTTGCCTCTGCAGCGGATTTTTTCACAAGTGCGAGCATGCGGATGAAGTTGCGCGATGGGCGATGGGAGGAGATTTGGAAGTTGCCGCTTGCGCGGACTGTGAAAATGCCGTAGTAGGCATTTGCAGGGACCTGCACTTTGCCAATGAAGTCCTCTTCTGTTCGAGTAGCCATGTTTATACCAACAAGCTCTAGCCCAAACAATTCAAAAACATACTACTTGAGTTCGGAGGTGCGCAGGCGTTGTATGAAATCTCCCTTTTTCGCGCCAGCTGGGTTCGGCTCGCGGCTCATTTCAGCTCTCCCGTGTTGTAGGAAATCATCCTTCTTATCATGTCGCACATTTCGTAGAATTCCGGGTCGCGCGCGTGGTCGTGGCGGGGGCGCGGGATGTCGATCGGTATGTCGCCAATCACTTTCCCCGGCCGCTTGGAAAGCACGATGACGCGGTCAGCCATGAGCACTGCCTCTTCTATGAGGTGAGTAATCATGAGGAATGTGTTGGTGATTGTCTTCGAGTCGTTCCAGATTTCCAGAACATCTCTGCGCAGCTGGTCTGCTGTCATGGCGTCAAGCGCGGAAAAGGGCTCATCCATTAGGAGCACTGCAGGCTCCACTGCCAAAGCGCGGGCAATCCCCACGCGCTGCTTCATGCCGCCAGAAAGCTCGTATGGGTAGGCGTCGGCGTAATCGTCCAGGTCCATGAGCTTGATGTATTTCATCACGATTGGCTTTCGCTTTTCCTTTGAGACGCCTGTTGACTGCAGACCGAGCTCTATGTTCTCGTAAACCGTGCGCCACGGGAGGAGGGCAAACGTCTGGAAAATCATCGCTGAGGTTTTCGGATTGGGCTTGGTGATCTCCCTGCCGCGGAAAAGCACATTGCCGGATGTTGGAGTGTCAAGGCCTGCAATTATGCGAAGCAGTGTGGATTTGCCGCAGCCCGAAGGGCCAAGAACGCAGACAAACTCGTGCTCGTTCACCGAGAAGGAGATGTCGTCCACTGTCTTTGACTTTCCGCGCGTGTCGGCGTATTCCTTGGTGACATGGCGCACTTCGATTTCAGGGACAAACATGGCTATACCTTTGAAGAAATGCTAGACATTCTCGAACTTGAACTTCTCCGCATAATTGAAAAGCGGCCTCCAGACGAAATAATTCATCAAGAGCACTATGAGACTCATGGATGCAACCGCAAGCGTTATCACCCAGGGCTCAGGGTTTGCTGCAAGCGTGGACTGCGTAAGGAACGAGCCCAGCCCGGGAACCGAGTATATTTTCCCGCCGTAGTTAATATATTCGCTTACAATGAGTGCGTTCCACGCGCCTCCCCATGCCTGTATGCTCCCAAGCAGGACTCCGGGAATTATTGCCGGAAGGACGACTGTGGAGTAGAACTGGATGCCCTTGAGGTCGAATGCGCGGCTTGCCTCCAGGATGTTTCCCGGGATGGACTTGACCGCGCCAACAATGTTGAAAAGCAAATACCACTGCGTGCCTGTGAGAAGGAGGAGAATGGATGCGACTTCCACTGAAAACGAGCCCCCTCCGAGAATTGAAATGACCAGGATGACGATGAAGGGGAATAGGGCAAGCGCAGGAGTGGACTGGCCAATGTCGAACAGTGGGACGAATATTTCCGAGAGTTTCTTGCTTCGAGCCA
>JAWBPP010000045.1:0-7233 GCA_038824715.1 Candidatus Anstonellaceae archaeon | reverse complement strand
CCGCATCCAAGCCCTGTTCTTTCATTTGCTCCAATCTTTTTTGCAGCCTCTCCTCGATGTCAATATAAGCGCAGAACACGAGCAGGTGCGAGCAGGTAGTTATCTGCGCCTGCTTCTGCGTGTGCTGGAACAGCTTTTCCTTCGTCTCCTGGTCTGCTATTACCTTCACTTTCCAAGGCTGCATATTGTATGATGAAGGCGCAAATCTGATAATCTCCAAAAGCCTTTCCACAAGAGCCTCGTCCACTTTCCTGCCGTCGAATTTTTTCGTGGCATACCTCTTCATCACGATTTCATCGAATTCCATCCTTCCAACCTCTTTCTCTGGTTTACTGTGTCAGTAATCAATAAAAACCATCCACGCATTCTATCTGCATGGCAGATGAAGAAAAAAAACGAACTGGCGCGGAAGGCGAAAGCGCAACACACGATGAAGTGATTGAAAAAGAAAACTCAGCGCATTCAATTGCTTCGCGCGGCATCCCGTCCAAGGACTCACTCTATCTCCCCCCGCACAATTCGCCCGAGCTTCGCAATTTCCAAGACGGGAACGAAAACCTCACGCGGAACATCTGGTCTCTTGAAGAGGTGGTGAATTTCGTTTTTCCCAAGCGCTACCAGCAAAAATACAGCGAAATCGCGCTTGCTTTCCTGAAACTGGCAGTGCAAAAGACCACGCTCTCCGGCGACGAAATAGGCAACTTCGTTTCCTCAAACGGCATTTCCAAGGCTACCTTCTACAACCGTGTGCTCCCCCGCCTCAAGCGAGTGGGCATGCTCAAAGTTGAGAGGCAAACCATAATCGCCCTCGAATCAAAAAGAAAATTCCGCCCCATGACAATATCGCTTTCAAAAACATTCGGCAACTATCTTACAAAAATAGGCGACTCCTGGCTGGCTATTGTGGATGATGCAAGGTCCAAACCGAAGGTTTAGGCCGAAGTTGCAGTGCAAACCTGGCTGCAACTAAAAGAAAAAAGAGGTCGAGCGGCGAATTGAAAAAAGGCGCTTCAGTTTGTGGTTGTGGATGGTGCGCAGGAAAAGCCGAAAGGCTAAATCCTCTCCAGCATATTGAGCAGCTGCCTTGCCCTGTCCGCAACACCATATTTTTGCCCGTAATTTTTCTGGCAGTCTGTGAGCAACAAGATCACCTTCTGGTAAAGCGGTGCATCCTGTTTCAAGGAAGTTGTAGCTTCAAGCGAATCGGCGCAGGCAATGCATGGGTGCCTTCTCAAGTGGGCAAGGGCCTCTCCTGCCTGCTCATAAAGCTGCATGCGTCTTGCCCTGCTGCTCTGCACTTCCGTGCGCTCTTGACTCGTCTCATATCTGAGGTGCTGCAGGAATGCGGCTATGACTTTTGGATTGCAATATCCCGCCAACTCCTCGGAGTTCCTGCTTCTCAGCAAAGGCTTTCGCTGCCAGGCAGTTGTCGCAACCTCATTTCTGATGATTATCGGTTCCAGAACCACGTTGCCATTACTCATGAGCTTATACTCATGGCAAACAATTAAGAAGCATAAACAAAACGCAGAACTAGGCTTCTTTCTCCTTTATCCTGTAGAATATTTCCTCGTTTGGGTAGACCTTTATGCCCACGCCTTCCACGAATTCGAACGGGCAGAGCTTTTCCGACTGCCGCGTGCCCCTCATTTTCAGCACTTCAAGCGCGCGGTAGCGAAGCGCCTTGTGCCGCGGGTGGTGCAGCATTATCACGCCGTCTGCAAGCGAGGCTGTTCCCACGCTTGTTTTCCTGCGAAGCGCTTTCACCCCCTCAGCAGACATCATGGTTGTGCATTTCCATTTTGAAAGGAATTCAAATAGCAACAACTCTGCCTCGCGCATCTGGTAAGCAGACTCAAAAAGCACGGCATATGATGTGAGCGAGTCGATTGCAAGCCGCTTCGCCCCGATTGAGGATATCGTGTCAAGTATGAGCCCGCCGCCTTCATCGATGAGCTTTTTCACTTCGTGCGGGCGGTAGTTTATTGTTGCAAACATGCCCTGTTTTTCAAGCGCGGCGAAATCAAACCCATAACCTTTCATGTGCCGAAATATGGAGTCGCGCTGCTCCTCAAAGGAAAGCATCACTCCTGGGTCTCCGTATTGCGTTGCCCCGTTGTAGAGGAACTGGCTCAGGAATGTGGTCTTTCCGCATCCAGGGTCGCCAGTAACTATGACTGTGCTTGTTTTTTCGAACCCGCCGCCCAAAAGCTCATCAAGCCCGGGTATGCCTGACGGGACACGGTCGGTTTCCTGCGATTTTCCTGAAATCCTTGAAGTTTGAACAGGATTTTTCTGCACAGGGATTCCAGCCTGCGCGGCTGCGGTCTGCATTTTTTTCATGACTGCTATGTTGGAGTGCGCCCGCTGCTCGGCTGCTGAAAAAGTCAGCGGCTTTGCCTGCCTTTTCGGCATTGGATGCGCTTCAGATTCATCCTCCTCAATCTGCTGCCTTGCCACTGCCTTTCTAGGAACTGGGGATTCTTCTCCCTCTTCCTCGCTTTCAGCCTGCTGCCTTGCAACAGTTTTTCGGGACGCTGGCATCTCTTCCTCGGGCGCTTGCCGTGCTGGAGCTTTTCGTGGAGCAGGCAGTTCGCCCTCTTCAGGCTCTTGCATTACCTGGGCTTTCCTAGGAACAGGAATCTCATCTTCCTGCCCTGCATCGGGCTGCCCTTCTTCTTCCTGCCCAATTTCTGCAGCCTGCCTCTGCCCTGCGCCCTTTTTCGGCAAAGGAGGGAGCACAGTGCCTTCCTCAGGCTCTATTGGCTCCATCGAGGCAAGTTTTTCTTTTGCTGATTCATTTTTGCGTGCCGCCTGCTTTCTTGGAACAGGCACAGGCGGCATCAGCTCTTCTCCTGAAGAATCGGAATCGGGTGCAGCTTCGGTCTGCTGCCTTTTCACTGCACCCCCCTTGGGTGCTGCAGGTGACGCCATGCGCAAATCATTTCAAAGAACTTTTATAAGCTTACATCGAGTGGTATTCGCACAGCAGCAGGTTGCATTCCATGCCCTCTTCCAATCTTGTCCCAACAGGCATCCAGACGCTGGATGATGTGCTCAACGGCGGAGTGCCATCGCCTGCCAACCTTCTCGTCTACGGCGACCCGCTGTGCGGCAAAAAGCCCCTTCTAATGCAGTTCATCTACGAAGGCCTGAGGAAGGGCATCCCTGGGATTTTTGTCCTCACCGATTACTCCTATCCGGAATGGAAGGCGATGATGGAAAGCTCGGGCTGGATGCTTGAAAAATACGAGAAAAACGGCTTATTGCAAGTGGTGGACTGCTACTCGCGCCAATTCAACCCCTCACTTGAGGATGAGGGGATAGTGGTATATGTCTCCGGTCCGACTGACCTAATCGGCATTTCCATGCAGCTCTCAGCCCTGCAGGAGCATCTGGCAAAGGTGAGCGACAATTACAGGCTTGGGCTGCACTCCCTTTCCTCGCTATTCGAGGTGAACGATCCTGAAAGCGTTTTCCGTTTCATGCAGTTCATCACTGGAAAATTCAGGAAGGCAGGTGCAGTTGGCATGTATGTAATGGAACGCGGCATGCACGAGGAAAAGCAGGTGCATATGACCGAGCATCTCGTGGACGGGGTGATTGAGTTTTCCGAGGACAAAATCCACACCCGCGGCCTTCGCACCGCATCGCCATCATGGTTCAATTACGAAATCACGGACAACGGGATAAAGATACAAAAGAGCATCAGGCTCTACTGACTGCAAGCCAGCCTGCCTTTGCTCCTAAGCAAATTTGTAGTGTTCCAGCGTGAGCGGCATGCCAAGAAGAGCTGCGAACTCTGTTTTCACCACAGTATCAAAAGCAGAAGTGGCAAGAAGGACGGGCGTTTTTTCCCGCAGATTCAGAAATTGGCTCAGCGCCTGCAAATCCAATCCGCCTGGCGGCATGATGTTTTGCGATTCCGCACCCTCCTTTCCGCTCACAATTGCCGCCATCAAAAATTCTTTCTGCCCTCCAGATACTGCTGCAGCAATCGCAGAACGGATGGCACTTATTGATGCGGATGAAAGGGCGTTTTCCACAAGCGCACCTGTGTAGACATTTCCATCTGAACCAAGCAGGGCAGCGCCTGCCCAGACCTTGCCATAAGGCGCATACGAGCTTTTCATGGCGAGAAGCGCCTGCCGAAGCACTTCTCCCTCGCCCCCCTCGAGTTGTTCAGGCAGCACCAGCATGCCCGGCTTCCCTATCTGCAAATCCTTGATGATGCTTTTGCTGCCCAAAGGCGCCTGTGCGATTTTCGGATTGGACAGATAGGCCAGCAGTTGTTCTTTTTTCCTCAATGAAAAAGGCGAGAAAGCTTCGGGCAGGAGTGCACTTATATCTCCAAAATGAACTAGTTCGCCGTTCGTGGATGAGTAAATCACTTCCAATGGCCTGTTGTAAATCAGAGGGAACTCTGAGAGCACCTGCCTGCAAAGTCCGCAGGGCGCAGTCGCTTCCTCAGTCCCTCTGTCTTCGTGCCTTGCAATTATTGCCATTGCCTTGAATTCCGTCTTGCCAGCAGCAACAGCCTTGGCAACTGCCGCGCGCTCGGCGCAAATGGAAACCGGCGTTTCCGCATTGCCAATGTTCCCTCCTGTGAAAACTGAACCGTCATCAGTGAGAAGCGCAGCACCTACGAAGAATTTCGATTTCGGGCTGTGCGCCTTGTCCGTGGCCCTCAGCGCAATCGCAAGCAACTCCCTGCGCTCGGCTGACAGAATGCGTGCAGTTGTCTTCACAATTCCGGGCTGTACAGCCATTCATCCACCCACATCAAGACATTTTCTGCAAAGTATTTTTATTGGTGCCGCATGTCGCCAAAAAAGCTCGCCACCGCGGGTTTTCCATACATATATAAGTCTTTCTTTTCCTATAGAGGGCGTTCTTTTGTATCTTCTACCTGCTTAATTTCGACCATAAGCAGATGGAAGGCAACCAAACAAGCATAATCAAATCCACTTACTAGGTGATGCGCATGGCAGCACACGACAACGAACAAGAAAGGAAAATTCTCCAGACTGGAACCACTACTGTGGGCCTTGTCTGCTCAGATGGCGTGATTCTCGCTTCTGACAAGCGCGCCACCATGGGCTACTTCATCGCGAACAAGGACATAATGAAGGTGCACCAGATTGACGAGCGCCTCTCCATGACAATCGCAGGGGGAGTGGGCGACGCGCAGGCGCTCATAAGGCTTATGCAGGCTGAAGCCTCGCTTTACAAGTTCAAGCACGGCAGGAACATCAACACCAAGGCGATGGCGTCATTGCTCTCGAACCTGCTCCAGAACTACAAATTCTTCCCCTTCTACGTGCAGCTCCTCGTGGGCGGCACCGAGGACAAGCCAGAGGTTTACAGCCTGGACGCGCTTGGCGGCATGACCGAGGAGAAGTATGTCTCCACGGGCTCGGGCTCGCCAGTCGCATACGGCGTGCTTGAAGAAATGTACAAGCACGACGGCTCTGTGAAGGACAACCTTCGGGCAGCGGCACGCGCAATTGCAACCGCAATGAAACGCGATGCTGCAACAGGCGAATCAGTCGACCTTGTCTCAATAACAAAGGCGGGCTTCAAAAGATATGAAAAGGCAGAAGTGAGCAAGCTTCTGGAGTAAAAATAGCAGGCAAGGCGAATCAAAAAAAGCGCGCGCAATTCCTTTCCATTAATCAATCCATAAACGAACAGCGAATTTTTTGACCTCAAAGAAATAGAGCATGAACTGCACCGCGAATAGGCGATGAATCTGGATCTGAAAGAAATCGAGAAAAAACTGCACGAGCTTGTCCCTAGCGACTGCCGTCTCACAAAGGTCGAGGCAGAGGGGCTCGACATTGTCATCTACCTCAAGGACATAAACGCATTTTACGCAAACGACCAGCTCATACGAAGGATTGCAAGCACAATCCGGAAGAGGATACTGGTGAAAAGCGACCCTTCGGCGCTTGTCCCTCCTGAAGAGGCGCTCAAGGCAATAAAGGAAGCCATCCCGCAAGAGGCAGGCGTTTCCGACATACACTTCAACCCGGAGTTTTGCGAAGTAAACATCGAAGCACTGAAGCCCGGGCTCGTAATCGGCAAGGGCGGCATGACGCTCAAGACAATAATACAGAAGACCAAATGGGCGCCAGTCGTCCTGCGGACGCCAACAATGCCCTCATCCACTATCAAGGGCGTGCGCGCCACCCTGCTCAAGGATGCAGCAACGCGCAAGAAGATGCTCATCGCTCTTGGAAAGAAAATCTGCTCGCCCCTTCCGACAAAAAGCGACTGGGTGAAGGTAACTGCCCTGGGCGGCTTTTACGAAGTAGGAAGAAGCTGCGCGCTTGTCCAGACGCCGAACAGCAATGTGCTTGTGGACTGTGGCATAAACCCTGAAACGTTCGAGCCCACTAAAGCTTACCCGTACTTGTCAGCCATGAATCTTGAGCTTGACCAGCTTGACGCAGTCGTGCTCACACACGCGCACATGGACCACTGCGGCTTCATCCCCTACCTTTACAAATACGGATTTGACGGGCCGGTCTACTGCACCACTCCCACGCGCGACCTCGTCATGCTTCTCCAGATGGACTTCATAGCAATCGCAAACAAGAACTCGCAGTACGAACCGCCTTACGGCATAAAGGAAATCCAGAAGGAGCTTGCGCACATGGTGACAGTCAATTACAACGAAGTGATTGACATCACTCCGGAAATCAAGCTCACCTACTACAATGCCGGGCACATTTTGGGGAGCGGCATGGTGCACCTGCACATAGGTGACGGATTGCACAATCTTGTGTTCTCAGGCGACATAAAATATGGCTTCACGCGCCTCTTTGACCAGGCAAACACGATGTTCCCTCGCGTGGAAACAATGTTCATCGATTCAACATACGGCGGCAGGAACGATGTGCAGCCCAACAGGTTCGACTCGGACAAGCGCCTCATGGAACTTACCATTCAGACTCTCCAGCGCGGAGGCAAGGTTCTCATACCCACATTCGCAGTGGGCCGCTCGCAGGAAATAATGCTTGTCATGGAGGAATATGCCTCACGCAACAAGGACTTCAACTGGCCAGTCTATCTTGACGGCATGATTCTTGGCGAACGAATCCAGCATCCATAGCGAAAACCATGCCGAAGCTGATGGCACGTTTCTTTCCAGCCACTCCTCCGTCTCAAGTATCCGGACAAGCGTCCAGACCTCCTTCGGTTTCTTGTCCATATCCTGCCCCCAATCAA
>JAWBPP010000044.1:0-7595 GCA_038824715.1 Candidatus Anstonellaceae archaeon | reverse complement strand
GTGAAGACGAGCTCCACTGCGCCCTTCTCGCTTGCAAGAGTTATCCCATCATCCCCGTTTATCCATTCGCCCTCAAGGTACGCAAGGTTTGGAATGAGGTCGTGTTGAGGCAATGTTGCGTTGAATGCCTGCCCTACAAAAAGGGGCTGCGCGTTGCCAAGCGGCGCGCGCCGGAAATTCTGGCCGAAATATATCTCAGGTGTTCCGATTTTATATGGATTGACAGCCGTTGCGGATGGCTTGGTGGAGTTGAGTGCCACCTGCCCTTGTTTGGCTTCAGCAAGAAGCTCCACTATTTTTGCTTCGGTTTCATCGTAGCCGCCCTCGCCTATGTGGTCGAACCGCACTCTGCCGTTTGCATCTATGAGGTATTTGTGCGGCCAATACTGGTTCTGATATGCTCTCCATGTGGTATAATCGTTGTCCTGCACAACAGCATATTTGATGCCGTATTTTTCCACGGCTGCCAATACGTTCTCGTATTTCTTCTCAAAATCGAATTCGGGCGTGTGGACTCCGATTATCACCAAACCGTCCTTTGCGTATTTCTCGTGCCAGCTCTCCAAGTAGGGCAGGGTGCGGATGCAGTTTATGCAGGTGTATGTCCAAAAGTCGACCAATACCACCTTGCCGCGAAGTGATGCGATTGTAAGATTGGAAGGAGCATTTATGTAACCGGATATCCCGGCAAGCTCGGGCGCTTTGGGGTATGGGCTGAACAAGTTCTCATCGCCAAAAGACGCTGGCTGACTACTGGAGACTTCGCGCTTGGGCTTTGCAGACTCTAGATAGAAAATTGCAATCGCTATAGCAGCCAAGACAGCGACTAGCACGAACATCCTCAATAGCTCGTTTTTCATTTCATCTTCCCCCGAACGCAAGCTGCGCTAAACCCAAATCGCCCACGCGCACTAGGCTGTCGGTGAATACCAATATGCCCAGAACTATCAGAAGCACGCCGGCAACGTAATTGAAATATTGCATGTATGGGCCGGCTTTTCTTATCAGCTCTCGTGCCTGCGCCACGAAT
Source organism: Candidatus Anstonellaceae archaeon (assembly GCA_038824715.1). Lineage (GTDB taxonomy): Archaea > Micrarchaeota > Micrarchaeia > Anstonellales > Anstonellaceae > UBA10161. The sequence goes on along the minus strand of JAWBPP010000044.1, from coordinate 6,565 downwards.
GCGCCCACTAGGATGAACGGGATTCCCAAGCCAAGCGAATAAACAAAAAGGAGCATGAACGACTGCCCTGGCGCGGTTGCTGCCAGCGTCAGCACTGCGCCTAGTATTGCGCCGACACATGGTGACCAGCCAACCGCAAAGCTCGCCCCAAACAGGAAGGAAAACAGGTAGGAGTGCTTTGCCCCTTCGCCAGGCTTGAGGCGGTGCTCTGATTGCAGAAAGCCCAGCTTGATCAAGCCCAGCGTGTAAAGCCCGAAGGCGATTATGAATATGCCGCCTATCCTTGAAAGCCAGGTGCGCACATCATAGGACGCTGCGCCAAGCACCCCATTCAGAAGCACTCCCAGCGTGGAGAATATTGCCACAAAGCCGAGGACGTATGCAATGGCATTTAGGAAAACGCGCATGCGGGAGGCCTTTTCGCCATCCTTAAGCCCCACTCCTCCCAAATAGGAAAGGAAGCCAGGTATCAGGGGCAGGATGCAGGGCGAAGCAAAAGACAGCAATCCTGCTACGAATGCAGCCAGAATGGTGGTTTCAGATGCCATGCAATTGCCTCGCCATATGCGCTTCAGTTTCAGAGCGCCTTTTCTATGTTGTCTATCAGGTCCTGCGAGCTCCAGATTTCACGGGACTTCACGACCACCTCTCCGTCCTTGCCAATAATCACGTGCGTGTGCTGCCCCACTATGCCAAACTCGCGCTTCAGGTCATCCTGTGTGTCATAGTTGACTCTGAAGCCAACAACGTCTTTGTATTTTGCATCTGCAGACATTCTTTCAAATCCGGAAAGCAGCCTCGGTTCATAGCTATTGCAAGTAGGACACCAAGAAGCATAGAATTCAAGATAAACCACCTTGCCATCTGAAAGCGCCTGCCGGTATTTTGCTGCGTCATAGTCCATATATGCGGCTTTTGCCATCATGGCTCCCGATTCGTTTTTCATCATTTTTCCGCTTTCGTCCTTTTTCATCATGGTGCTATTTTTACTCTGGTTCATCATGGCAGCGCTCTCGGTTTTCGCAGCCACGGAATCAGAATCAGTTTTTTTCATCATTGCATCGCTACTGGATGTGCTATAGCCGGCGCAGCCGGCAAAGAGCAGTGCGAGCACCATGCCCATTGCTAGGATATACTGTTTCATCACAACACCTCGAGCCAGTGCTCGATTTGCCCAGTATATATATCTTTTCCCAAATTTTTTCCAATTTACGGCGTAAATTTGCGTCACTCCCAGCTTATGTAAAGCAGGACCGCCAAGGCAATCACTTCAATCCCCCGTATGATTGCAACCCCTGCAGCAGCTTCTATGCTGTAGAAGTTCATCATAGTGAATCGATAGTACATCCCCAATATGTTCTGGAGAAGGAGGAGGGATGCAAACACAAGAAGCCCAAGGGTGAATTTCGCTTTCATTGCCGCGTAGTTCCTGTAATAGATGAACAGCAGCGCAAAAAGAAGAAGCGAGCTTAGCGCCTCGAAAGCAAATGTCAGTGTCAGTTCCAGCTCCATGATAGCATCACCTTCTAGCCCTTTATTTAGCTTTTCCCAAGTCTCTTCCATATTTCCCGCAGAAGCCCTATGTTGCCTTTTGCGAATTCCGAAGGAAAGTAAAGCCCGCCGTATTTCTTCTCGCCAGGCTGCACAAGCCCGCTTTCCGCAAGCACTTCCAAATGATGCGCAGCTGTTTTGTAGTCCATGCCAAGCTTGGTCGCTATCTGGTTGAGGTTATAGGGGCGGGCAAACAGTAGCTGCAGCATGCGCACGCGGTTCAGGCCGCCGCGGGTGCCAGAAAACAAGTGCCAAAACAGAGCTTCGTGCCTGTTTTTTTCCATCTTATGCCCTTCTGGCCGCACCTTTTTCTAGTTTGCGGCAAAGAATTGGGTAGCTTGTGATTTCATGAGGCTGCTTACTCACACTGACCTGGACGGCGTCATGTGCGCAGTGCTGCTCATAGACACCGAAGAGGTGGACGAGGTGAAGTTCATCGACCCTGCCACCATCCAGTCAGGCAAGATGTCCATTTTCAAATATGATATAATCGCCGATTTGCCTTATGATAAAAGATGCGGGATGTGGTTTGACCACCACGAATCCTCGCGCCCGCCTGCGGAAAGAAAATTTGAGGGCAGCTGGAAGCTGGCACCATCAGCCGCAAGGGTTGTTTACGATTACTATGAGAATCCCTATCTGGAAAAATACGCATCTGCCCTTAAGGAAACCGACAGGATTGATTCCGGACAGGTGGTGCTTGAAGAAATAAAAAATCCAGAGGGGTGGTTCCTTCTTTCTAACACGCTTGAGATGGAGCCTGAAAAGAAAAAGGACGACGAATACAAGCGACATGTTATTGAATTAATACGAAAAAATCCAGACATCAAATTCGTGCTTGCCGATTCGCAAGTGTCCGAGCGCTGCAAGCGGCTGAAAAGCGAGTTTGCAGCATTTGAGCGAATCCTTCTGCAAAACACAAAAATGGTTGGCAAAGTTGCATTCTCCGACCTTCGAGCAGTCGATGGCCTGCCGCGGGGCAGCAATTACCTTGTCTATGCTCTCTTTCCTGAAGCTGTTACGTCAGTCCGCCTCATGCCGCAGGACAAAGGCGAGGGCGAAGTGAAGATTTCGGCAGGGCACAACATCTTTGGCAAGGAGAAATGCAGCTTTGATGTTGGCGCTGCCATGAAAAAAATAGGCGGAGGAGGGCACAAGGCCGTAGGCGGAGCAAAAGTGAAATCTGAAGAAGCCGAAGCGATTGCTAAAAAACTGATTGAGGACATAAACAAGGCTTGCTAGTCGATGGCTTTGGATTTTGATAACTGATCGAATAGATAAACCCCGCTTTCTAGGCAACATCAATAAGCACAAACGAGGCTGTTTTCTTTGCTGCAAGCTCCAGTTTCCCTTCGCCTTCTATTCTCGCCTGCTCGTTTTTCTTTGTCGTTTTTCCGTTTATTGAAAGTTCGCCATCAGCAAGATAAACGAAAGTCCTCCTTCCATTGGTATTGTATGAGAGCTTGTTGCCTTCTTCAAGCTCGCAGCGATAAATTGTTGCATCAGCATTTATCTTAAGTGCGCCGGGGGCTCCTTTTCCTGATGCAAGCGCTGCCAGCTTGTTTTTCCACTGATTTGGCTTGAATTTTTTCTGCCCATATGCATTTGGAAGCTTTGCTTTGCGCGGCCGTATCCATATTTGGTATAGGTGCAGCGATTTTTCCCCAAGATTGAATTCCGAATGCACCACTCCTGCGCCAGCAGTCATGGCCTGCACTTCGCCTTCTCCAATTGTTTCGCGCGTGCCCATGCTGTCCTCGTGTGTTATTTCGCCTTCAAGTATTATCGTCACTATTTCCATTTCTGCGTGTGGGTGAGGCGGGAAGCCTGCGCCTGGTGCAACAATGTCATCATTGAATACGCGCAGGGCGCCAAATTCAATATTCGCAGGATCATAGTAGTCTGCAAATGAGAACAAATAGTGCGTTTTGAGCCAGCCATGGTCAGCAAAATGCCGCTCCGAAGCAGGAATTATATCTATCATAGCTTCATGCCTTCCTTGTGTGCTTTTCCTTGAGTTGCGCTATCCTGTCGCGGAATTCCTGCGGCGGCTTTTCGATATTGGCGCCAAGGCGGAAATACTTGCCCTGGTGGTAAACAAGAGGCTCCTTGCCCGCATAAGAGTCTATCTCAACCACTTCGCCAACAAACATGGTGTGGTCGCCCATATCCACTGCTTGCTTGAGCTTGCACTCGGCATGAAGCGCAGCGCCTTTCACAAGGAACACGCCTGTTTTCTTGCCCTTGAGGAATTCCGCTCCGAGCTCCTGAAGCAAGGCTATCTTGTCCACTTCCCTTCCCCTTGCACTGCCTGCCACGCTTGAGATCCAATTCTGGTCCGATGCAGCAAGGCTTACTCCAAATTCCTTTGTGGCCTTTATGTTCTCAGCTGTGGTCTTGTGGCTTCCAATGTGCACAGATATCAGCGCTGGCGAATAGGAAACATAGTAGGTCCATTCTGCAGCCATGATGTCCTGGCCGTTTGGTCCGTAGCTCGTTATCAGACCAACATTCGCTACCCATTTGTTCGCTTTAGGGTTTCCGTATCCCAAATCCATCATTTCACCTTAATTGTTTGTCCGGTGCTGCCTTGCAATTTTCAGGGCCATCCTCATGCTAGGCTTCCTGTTCTTATTCCACAATCGCTCGAATTCAGTATTGAATGGTATCGCCATATTAAACACCATGCCCTCCTTATTTTGCGTAATCAAAAATCGAAAAAAAAAGAAAATCAATTCTGCTTCTTGAGCTCCTTTATGCGCTCGGCAACGCCTTTTGCCTCAAGCTCAAGCTGCTTTTGGTATTCCTCAAGCATCTCGAGCTTCTCCTCCTTTGTCAGAAAGTTTCTGCTCCCGCAACAGCTGTACATGCTCTCCACCTCACATCTTCTCTTAATCTTCCGCCTCAGTAAATTATTCTTTTACCTCGAATCTTCTGCCATCTGAATCGTAGCGATAGACTTTCTGCGCTTCCTCGTCAGCTGTCTTCTTATGGTTTCCGTCGCAGAAGGGCTGGTTCTTGGAAAGCCCGCACATGCAAATCCAACGGCTCTCGCCACCGACTCTGACCTCCATGGGCCCAGTTGCGTCCCTTTTCACCAACCTTGCCATAAAAGCACCTCTCGCCCCTCTTAAATATCGGGCGTGCGATACATAAAAATGAGAAAGTATAAAAGCATATCGGGCATACGATACATGTAGTGGATTTATGGGAAAAGGTTATTGCTGCGACATGCGGGGGATGCTCTCCTTCCTGATACTTTTTCTTCTCTCGAAAAAACCCATGTGCGGGACAGAAATCTCGGACGAAATAGGCAAACGCAAGGGCGAGAAGCCATCTCCTGGGACAATTTATCCTGCCTTGAAAGCACTGAAGGAGAACGGGCTCATCAAGGAGAAAAAATCTGGCAAGAGCATAACTTACGAGCTTACCGCTGATGGAAAAGAAGGGCTTGCAAAAGCAAAGAAAATGTTCTGCAGGACTTTTACTGATGTATTCTAAGAAAGAAGATGGTGCATTTTCTTCTTCTTCACGTCAAGATACGCTTCGTTGAATTTCGTCTTTCCGAACTCATGCGGCACGCGCTTGGCAACATTCACGCCATGCGCAACCAAGTCCATTATCTTGTCAGGATTGTTTGTAATCAGCGCAACCGACCTTATGCCAAGTTTTCGTATCATTTCCGCTGCAACATCGTAATCTCGCATATCTGACGGAAAGCCCAAAGCCTCATTTGCCTGAACAGTATCATACCCCTTGTCCTGAAGCGCATATGCCTTGATCTTGTTGATTAGCCCGATGCCTCGCCCCTCCTGCCGCATATACAAAACCACGCCCGCGGGCAATTTGGCTATTTTCCGAAGCGCTGCCTCAAGCTGCGCATTGCAGTCGCAGCGAAGCGAATGGAAAGCGTCGCCCGTAAGGCATTCGGAATGTATGCGCAGAGGCACAAGGGCTTTGCCTTTCACACTGCCTTTCACAAGCGCAACATGCTCCTTGCCGTCCACATCATTGCAGAATGCAAAAATAGTGAATTTCCCAAATTTGGTCGGAAGCTTTGCAGTTGCTTCGATTTTCACATTCGGCCTCTTGCCCTTTGGGCGAGCGTGTGCCATGCTGCTCATATCCCATGCTGGAATTTTAAATGGTGCGTTTCCGTTCCGAACGAAATCTGCATTGTTTTTAAGCTTCGGTTTTCCCTAAGTTCTGGTGATGGAATGAGGTTCTTCTTCATATTGCTGCTGCTAGCGGCAGTCTTGCTGTTTGGCTGTGCCAATCAAGAACAACCGACTCTTCCTCCATCAAACAACACCACTGTTCCAGGAAACAATACTCGGCCGCCAGCTCTGCCCGAAATGACGAAGGAACTCTGTGAGTCAGCCCGCGGAAGCTGGAATGAGTGTGGGTCAGCTTGCAGGGGCGCGCCTGAAGGCACGATCTGCACTCTGCAATGCATTCCAATGTGCGAGTGCGGGGGCATAGCTGGCTTTGGGTGCCCTACTGGTTTCGAATGCAGAGACTATCTCCCAGAAGGCGCGGCCGATGCAATGGGAATCTGCAAGGCGAAAACAAGCACGTAGCAATCAGGCTCTGTGACTCGTAATAGTCTCATGCATGTAGTTGCTAAGTTTGTCCATTGCTTCCCGCAACTCTGCTGGTTCTGCAAGGAAAACCAGCCTGAAAAACTTGCCAGGCAAATCAGGGGCAAACCCGCTCCCCGGAACCACAAAAACGCCCGTCTTCTCAAGAAGGTGGTTTGCGAATTCAGTGTCAGTTGCAAAAGTGTCATTTTCCACGCGGGCAAAGGCGTAGAATGCGCCTTCTGGCTTGGGGCAGTATATCCCTTCTATCCTGTCCAATTCGTTGTAAACAAGGTTGCGCCTCGCCCTCAATCCTCTCCTGAAGTCATCTATTTGTTCGTGCATGGTCTTGTATCCGTCCTGGCTCTGCATATAATTGAGCACAGCATCAACAGCAGGTATGAACTTCATGTACTGCTCTTTTATGAATGGAG
>JAWBPP010000043.1:0-7888 GCA_038824715.1 Candidatus Anstonellaceae archaeon | reverse complement strand
ATTCTTCCGACCTGTCAGTGTCCAACAGCAGCGGCAACTACACTTTCCAGAACACCGGATTTGCAATCAACGTGACAAACTGCTACGGTGCAACGGTAACGGGCATAAGGAGCAAGTATTCGGATTTGGAATTCACTAGTACATCTTCCCCCATGCCTTCGCCATATGAAGTGATAGGCGCAGGAGTTTCGCTCAAAGCCATCGATGATTCCGCTCCAACAACCGCTCTTTCAAATGGCACAGTCTTCTCAAAATACGATGCAGCTGGCTCCTTCGCTTTCCTTGTTTACAAGCTGAATTACACATTCTACTCGGGAACAAATTACTTCATCCTTGAATCAAACGTCACTGGCGACCTGTTCGGCGACGGATTTGAATCCGAATACCACGACGCCAACCTATCGCTTTCCAAGGGCAAATTCAGCACGGTCATTTACCAGAACAGCACTTCAACAACGCAAAATCTCTCGCTTTCAGGCGCAGGCTCAACCTACACCAACCTTTCGAATATAATCAAGCTTGAATTTACGCGTTCGGCAATCAAGAACGGGCTTGGTTTCCTGATATCTTCGAACTCAAGCGCAATACCATTCTCGCCCAACCTCACAATAGCCGACACTGCAGTCGATTACCAACTTGACCGTTTCTTCTTCAATGGCACGATCAATTCTTCATCATGGTTCTACACAAAAGCAGCGTACGTCATTTTCGATCCGACTAACACAAGCACCATAAACGACACCTATCTTGCCATACAAAACCCTGTAACCTATTCTGCAGGGGCGCAGGAGCAGGGGCCAATCTCTCTTTCTGCAACGCAGGCAAATGTCACGCCCTCCTCTCCGAACGACACTGCCAACCTGACCTGCTTCTCCTACTGGCAATCCTCCTCAGTAGAACTTTCGAACGCGACAATAATTTTCAACTCCAGCAACTTTTCAACCAGCACTTCGCAAAATCTTTCCGGCACTGCATCATGGGTGAACTACACGGCAAACAGCTCTGTTCTTGAGGCAGGCGCTGCAAGCTGCAATATAACTGTCACCGACTCATTCGGCAACAGCAACAGCACGCTAATATCATTTACAGTTGCAGACTTTACTGCACCTGTCTTTGTCTCAGTCAGCAATTCGCCTTCCTCAAATGCCAGCCTTGACCCCAACGTAACCATAACCATCACAGCCAACATCACAGAATTCACAAATGCTTCTAACACCACCATGCTGCTGCAATACAACTCTTCGCTCAATTCCACGCTCACAAACGTTACCATGTCTCTTTCCAGCAATGGCACCTACTGGGCGGTGTTTACTGCCAACTTCACTCCATTATCAGAAGGCAACTACAGCTACAGAGTTTTCGCAAACGACACGGCAAACAACTCGAACTACAGCAGCTTCACCACGTTGGCAGTATTCTACGACATGAGCTGGAACGTTACTCCGGCCTCGCTTGGAAGCATTGCCGCAAACATAGGGCAAAACGCCACAATCGTCACGGTTACCATAAATGCCACCGGCGAGCTTGGCCTGCGCCTAAAATTCACCTCTAACTTCCATGACCAGACCAAAATCTTCTACAATGGCACGGCAGAAGGCGCAACTGGCTATTTCCTGAACGTATCTGCAAACAGCACGGCAAATATTACTGTTGTCGGGACAGGGCGCTCAAGCCCCTCTTCTGATTCCCTCACCATCACAATAACTTCTCTCAATTCTTCTGCAACCCCAACATCCAATACAATCACCGGAACGTTCACCACTTGTGGCAGCGGCCCGTGCATAGGAGTTGCAATCACAACTTATCCATCCTCAGTAACCCAGGGAGATACTGGTGTAAGCCTTGTGGCAACCCTGACAAACTTCGGAAACACCACCACGAACGATACACTGTCATGGTCGCTGCCATCTGACTGGTCAGTCACAACTCATTCATGCCCGCTTGGATTGGTCACCTCCACCACAACCTGCTTTGCTGAGGTAATGACACAAAACCAGAACATAACTTCAACGCTCACAGTATCGATCTCCTCGTCTGCAACGACTGGAGCCCAAACTGTCATCGCATCAGGCAACAATACTCAAGGCAGCACCTCCAACGCGTCAGTCTCAGTGATAGTCAGCGAGCCTGGCGGCACTGGCGGCTCGGGCGGCGGAGGCGGCGGTGGCGGAGGCGGCGGAGGCGGCGGCGGTGGCGGAGGCGGCGGAGGAGCCGCAGCAGGGGCAAAAGGGCCAGCACCGCCCCCAAAGAAAGTGGAAAAGCCCCTCACCTTGCAGCAAAAGGAGCAGCTCTTCTCCACACTTGCAACTTACGAGCTTGTCAGGGGCAAGGACAACACCTTCACCCTCACAATCGCCAACCCGCTTGAGGAAAGCATGCAGAATATCTCAGTGGATGTCTCAGGCTACCTCTACCAGTACCTTTCCATAAGCCCGCAGGTGATTGATTCCATACCCCCCGGCGAAGGCAGGGAAGTCAAAATCACGGTTGCTGCCCCCAAGTACTTCACTGAAGGCACATTCACGCTCTACTTTGACATCAAGGGCAAGTCAGTCTCACAGACCGAGGACAGCCTTATCACCACCAATGTCCATGAGACAAGGACAGTGGAGCTCAAGATATTGGAGATGAGCAGGGATGAGGCGCTTTCCCTCATGCGCGAGGCAGTCAAGATAAGGAATGAAATGCAGGAGAACGGCATTTACCAGGGCCCTGCCAAAGTGGTATTTGAGGACATGAATTCTTCCTACTCGCAAGACAAGTTCAGCACGCTAAAGCCCTCACTTTCCAAGTTGCGCGACCTGAAATCTGCCGCGCTTGCCGCAAAGCTTGGCCTCTCTGTGCTGAAAGAAAAGCTTGACCGCGCGGCATCAGAGGAAATAAAGACGCCAAACGCCATGAGGCTATATTCCCTTGCCAATGCAGCATTTGAAAGGGGGGATTATCAGGGCGCAGCGCAGAGGCTTGGCGACGCTGAGCTCACCTACGCGCTTGAAACAGCTCAGGGCTTTTCCATCTATTCCTTCTTCAAGGCATACGCAATACAGATACTGGCTGGCCTTGCCATGCTCGGTCTCATAACTATTATCGTTTTCGTGGACATCCGCTTCTGGATGCTTGAGAACGAACTCTCGCAGCTTTCAAAGGAGGAGGACATAGTGCTCGGACTGCTCAAGCAGGTGCAGATAGACTACTTTGACCAAAACAAGCTCTCAACCGAAGAATACACTGCAACAGTGGATAACTACGAAGCAAGACTCTCCAAGATAGTGCAGCGCAGGATAGAGGTGGAAACTCTCCGCAAGAACTACTTCAGTCTGAAGGGCAGGTCTGCCAAGATGGCGCAGGAAAAAGCCCGGCTCGAAGAGCTCATCGCAGCCCTGCAGCGCGACTATTTGGAGAGAGGAAAAGTGGAAACCCACATCTACGAAAACAGGATGAAGAGTTACATCTCCAGGCTTTCAGAAATAGAGGAGCAGATGGCTGTTGCAGAGGCTGAAAAGAGCCTTCGCGCAGGCAAGAAGATGCTTGCCCTTGAGCAAAAGGCGCCTCAGGCCGAACAAGCGCCACCAGCAACCAAAGAGCCAGCCGAAGCTTCTCCACAAGAGGCTCAGGATGGGCAGGCCTCAACTTCGCTCCAAACGCCTGCCTCGGATGCAGCGCTTCAAAAGCAGTCTCCGGATTCCAAACCCCAGAACGGGCAGCCGAAATCAACGAGCCTGAAAGGGAAATCCAACTCTCTCAGGGCAAAAGGGACGAACAGCAGTTAAGGGCAAGGTTCAGGCTGCCAAAACTGAATTTATATGGTGATGATAGGCAAGAGGCGCTGGAGAAAGCATCTTCCCGTCCTGGCGGGTAACATGGATTATATTCCTTCGCTGGATTCCATTAAGCGCACAATCGACCGAGGTGACCTTCATGGAACTTGAAAACCCTACTGTTCTTGACGCATCCGAGCCGCTCTCGCGGGCAGTGAACGAGATTTCGCGAACAGGCCTGCCAGTTCTGATAACAAAAAATGGGCGTTACGCCGGGCTGATTGACGAGCGCTCCATCCGCCAGAAAACCGCGCAGCCGCAAAAGGAAAAATGCGAAACAGCAGCGGAAAGGACTCCTTCCCTCTCGCCAGAGAGCACGGTGATGGACGCCTGCCGGGCATTTTTCGCAGGCCGCTTCAAGGCAATCCCGGTAATTGAAAAGGGGAAAATAAAAGGCGCGGTCACCCGCCGCACGCTCCTTGCCGAGCTTCTTGGCGAAAAAATGCTTTCCAAAAAGCGCGTGCAGGACGTAATGACCTCGCCAGTTGCATCACTGCCCTCCAATGCAACAATCGGCCAGGCGCGCCACGAGCTTCGCAGCCATAATGTGCGCAGAATAGTGGTCACTGATGGCGGCAGGCTTTCAGGCATCCTCTCTGCATTCGACCTCGCAATATCAGCTGCCCAGCCAGCGCAAAGCTCGCAGTTCTACAAGGGCGGTGAAAAAACCAGCATGGATTCCCGTCCGATTTCCTCATACATGAAAAGGCAAGTCGAAACTGCCGAGCGGACCGAGTCGCTTGCTTCAGCTGTCCGAAAGATGCTCGAGCGCCAGGTTTCGGCACTCGTGGTTTGCGAAGGCGCCTCGCCAGTTGGCATAGTGACTGCAAAGGACATTCTGCATGCCGCACTTGCCGAAGAAAAAGTCTCCCGCGTTTTCGTGAGCGGGCTTCCTTACGAGCAGCGCGACTTCCAGTCGGAAATCGTGCGCGAGGGCGAGCTTCTCATCTCCAAGCTGGGCAAGGGCTTTGATGCATCTGTTGTCGCAGTCCACATAAAGTCCGACGGCTCGGGCTTTTCGGTGCGCGCGCGGCTTGACGGCAACAAGGCAAGCTACAACGCAAGCGCCACGGACTTCCGCCTCGAAAATGCCCTGCACCATGTCTTTGACGAGCTTCGAAGGCAGGCTGGCAAGGAAAAGTTCTCCGCAGTGCAAAAGCGCAAGCGCGAGGCTGGAACAAGGGAAGACTAATATAGTAGTTAATTCCTATAATCAAAGGTCATCCGATGGGTTTGCTTGACGTTTCCCTCTGCGGTCTGAAGCTTCGCAACCCCCTTGTTCTCGCATCAGGCATACGGGGCAACAACGCATATCTCCTAATACGCGCAGCCAAGGAAGGGGCTGGCGCAGCAACTTCGAAGTCATGCTCATTGCGGCCGCGCGAAGGGCATGCCAACCCCACAATGATAAACGCCGGCTCTGGCTTCATGCTAAACGCAATCGGCCTTTCCAATCCTGGAGTAGAAGACGAAATAGAAGAAATCCGCCGAGCGGTAAAGGAAGCAGGAATACCAATAATTGCAAGCGTCTATGCCGGCACTGTTGAGGACTTCGCAAAAGTCGCCTCCCGCATATCCGAGGCAAAGCCCCACATGATTGAGCTTGACATCTCCTGCCCCAACGTGCACCGCGAGGGCAAGATGTTCTCCGCTTCCGCATCGGACGCAGCTGAAGTCACTGCCGCGGTCCGCAAGGCAACCAGTGTTCCGTTCAGCGTCAAGCTCTCGCCAGACGTTCCAAACATAGGCGAAATTGCCCTCTCCTGCGTGAAGGCTGGCGCTGACTGCATAACTGCAATAAACACCATCGGCGGCATGCACATTGACGCATACGCGCGCCGGGCAGTGCTCCACAACTGGTTCGGCGGAATTTCCGGTCCTGCGATAAAGCCTGCGGCACTCAAGGCAGTCTACAACATTCGGCAAGCAGTCGGCACCAGCGTCCCAATCATAGGGACAGGCGGAGTCACAACAGGGCTCGATGCAATAGAAATGGTCATGGCTGGAGCAACTGCGGTCGGAGTCGGAACAGCGGTCGTGCTGCGTGAAAACGCCTTCCGCGACATCGCATCTGAAATGGAATCCTTCATGAAGGAAAATGGCTACAAAAAATTGAGTGAGCTTAAGCTGGAAGAAAAATAGCTGGTGTCTGCATGCCTCTCCAGGCCGCCACCATCGTTTCAGCAGAAAAGGAAAACGAGCAAAACGGGTGAAACTATGCTCCCCCAGGCCGCCACCATCGTTTCAGCAGAAAAGGAAAATGATATAGTCACTACTTTCACTCTCGACGCAAAGTTGCCAGGCGCAACTCCCGGCCAATTCATCATGGCATGGCTTCCTGGCTTTGACGAAAAGCCCTTCAGCCTCGCAGGCGCCTCCCCCCTCAAAATTTCTGTTGGCGCGCGCGGCCCTTTCAGCAAGAAGTTCTGCTCATTAAAGAAAGGCAGCAAAATATGGTTCCGCGGCCCCTACGGGCGCGGCTTCGACCTCGCAGGCAAGCGCATCCTTCTAGTTGGAGGCGGCTACGGCTTTGCCCCGCTGCGCTATCTTGCAGAGGAAGCAAAACAGAAAAAAATTGCTGCAGTTGCAGTGTGCGGCGCAAGGACCAAGGGGCTGCTCATGAAGCCGGCAAGCTGCAAAACGATTTTCACAACAGATGACGGCAGCGCAGGCATAAAGGGAAACGTCATCGCAGGAATGAATTCCGCCTTTGCCGAATCAAAATTCGATGTTGTTTACACCTGCGGCCCTGAGAAAATGATGGGTGCAGTTGCACGGGAAGCAAAATCGCACGGCGCCGACTGCCAGCTTCTCCTTGAGCGCTACATGAAATGCGGAATAGGCGTGTGCGGCCACTGCTGCTGCGGGGAAAAGCTGGTCTGCTTCGACGGCCCGCGCTTCGGCTTGGAAATACTTGACAACCCCGAGTTTGAGAAAGTATGGAGAGACAAGGCAGGGAAGAAAGTCCCACTATAGGTAGCTTTCATGAGCCTCATCCTCATCAAAGGCGGAAAAATCGTCACTCCTGACGCCATAATCAGCTCAGACCTTCTCATCGAAGACGAAAAGATAACAAAGGTCGCCCGCACAATTTCCGCACACGGAGCAGAAACTATTGACGCCTCTGGCCTACTAATTCTTCCTGGGGCAATAGACGCGCACGTGCATTTCCGCGACCCGGAAGACACTTCCAAGGAGGATTTTTCCACAGGCACAGCATCAGCGCTTGCAGGCGGCGTGACCACAATAATGGACATGCCCAACTACCGCAACCCCCCGACAACAAGCATCGCAGCATACAAAGCCAAGCAATCCATTGCCGCCTCAAAAGCCCGCTGCGACTATCTCCTCCGGTTCGGCGCATCAGAATCGAATTTTGCCGAAGCTGCGCAAAGCGGCGCACCGCAGCTCAAAATTTTCCTGACTGACACGTCTTCCGAGCTTGGCTGCTCAAACGAAGCGGCAATAAAGCACTTCCAGTCCTTCCCAAAGGAAAAGCCGGTGTGCGTGCATGCAGAAGACCGTCGCCTCATTGCAGAGCGCTCGAAAAAATATTCGCTGCATCATGAAATCCGCGACACAAAAGTGGCGCAGGTAGCCTGCGAGTTCGCCCTGCGCGAAGCTGGCAAACTGGGCAGGCGCGTGCACATCTGCCATGTGACAACCGCGCTTGAGCTTGAGATGTGCCGCCAATACTCCAACGCGACTTACGAAATAACTCCCAACCATCTTTTCCTTTCGCAAGCTGACCTCAAGCGACTGTCAGAGCTTGGCAAAATCAACCCGCCTCTTCGCACCCATCTAGACCAAAAGGCGCTTTGGGATTCACTCAACGACGACACAATAATCGCATCCGACCACGCGCCGCATCTCATTTCGCACAAGCGGGAAGGCGCGCCAGGCTTTCCAGGGGTAGGCACTCTTCTTCCCCTCATGCTCAACGCTGCGCACGAAAAGCGCCTCACGCTGCAGCAAGTGGTCCGCATGTGCAGCTGCAACCCTGCAAAGGCATTCTCCCTCTCTGCCAAGGGCTCATTGCTCCCAACTTTCGACGCAGACATCGTCCTTGT
>JAWBPP010000042.1:0-7930 GCA_038824715.1 Candidatus Anstonellaceae archaeon | reverse complement strand
ACCATGATGAATATCAGGCTGATGGTGGGCATGATGATGCATGCCATAAGATACATTATGGCAAGCGTGTTGAGCTGCGCCCCGTAATTCCGCATCTCAATCCTCTGCTCCTCTGCGAGGAAATCCACTATTTCCGCAAGCACTGGGCCTATGTCCGTCCCTGCCTTGACCGCATTTGACATCTGCCACAGTATTCTGCTGTAATAGTAAGACGGATTGCGCGCAGCAGAGTCCTCAAGCGCGTCAGCCATGCTCACCCCTCCCTGCACGCTTGTCACTATTTTCTCTATCTCGCTTGAGACTGCGCCATAGCCATGCGATGCGGAAACGAGCGACTCGAAAAGCGGAACGCCCGCTGTGGTCTGGATTCGAAGGTGCCTTGCTGCGAAAAGCAGGTCGCGGTCAATGTCCTTCACGCGCTTGCCTGCAACCCAGTGTGGGTAGACAAGCGAGAAGAAAAACACTGCAGAGCCTGCGAAAATCCCGGCGGCAAGCGCAAGAACTATCGCATTTTTGACCTGCATCCTGTAGAGTATGGTGAATGCGAGTATCTCTGCCATGATGAAATACACTACCGCATTCAGCATTATCGCGCTCAGGTAAGAGGTCGGAGTGATGTCTGCCTCGAGCTTGTGCAGGTCCTTTTCCAGAAATCTGTGCTTCTTTATCAGCTTGGACGCAAGCGGGTAGAAAGGCCTTGAAATCCCCAAAACCTGCTTTTGAGGCATGAGGAGAAGCGGTATTTTCAGGTTCATTCGGAATCACTCATAAGGTGCGGCCATGCTTGCGGCTTAAGCCGCAGGTCAGCCGCACCGGTCTTCCACAAGGCAGGCACGCCTCTCTCGCACAGTGTGGCGGCACGCCTGCGGTGTGCCTGCCAAGCACAAGGCTTCGTGCCACACTGCGCGACCCGACTTCAGTCTGGGGTCGCCGCACCCTATGACAATTTGCAGGGCCCCGTAAGCCTGTTTGTTACCAAGGCTGACTTTCGTGTCATTTCCCAATTTTCTTCATCAGCGTGTCATGGTCTTCGTAATATTGCGCAATAATCTTTCCTACGCCATCCACGGTGTTCTCATTTTTCTGCACTAGGTATTTCAGCACGCGCTCGCGCTCCTTTATGCTCGCCTTTATCTCGTCATCATCCATTCGAGTGTAGGTGCGGAGCGTCTCAAGCAGCCGCACGCTCGGGTTTTCCTCCTCAATCTTGTCCCTGCTCGAGCGCCAGCGGTAAACGAGGTTCGCCCTCACGTTCTCCCCGTGCTCGGAAGGTATCAATTCACCAATTTCAAACATCCTCCTAATGCCGCTCCTCCTGTCCCTGTACATTGAAAGCACAAAATGAAGCGACTCAAGCACCACTTCTGGAAGCTCAATTGGCGGGGAAACCAGCCGCTTGAATGTTTCAAAGACAGTCTCAGCGTGCATGGTGGCATAGACTGAGTGGCCGGTATGCATTGCCTCGAACAGCACTTCTGCCTCTTCAGCGCGCCGAATTTCGCCCACTATAATCCTGTCGGGTCGCATACGAAGGGAGTTCACCATGAGGTCAAGCATGCTCACGTCGCCTTTCCCGTCGCGCGTGCCCTGCCTCACTACCATGGGCACCCACTGGAGATAGGAAGGCAATGTAATCTCTCTCGTCTGCTCGATTGAAATGACTCGCTGGTTGGGCGGCAAAAACGAGCAAAGCACATTCAGCATCGATGTTTTCCCAGCACCAGTGCCTCCTGCCACAAGTATGTTCAGTTCATACTGCATGGCAAGCCATACGAATGCAGCCACCTCTTCTGAAATAGTCTTTGAATTTATCAAGTCAGTGATAGTCCAAGGCTTTCTTGCGAATTTCCTGATTGTCATGGTGTTCCCGAACATGGAAATCGGGGTGAGGGTGGCGTTCACGCGGTCTCCTGAGGGGAGGTAAGCGTCAAGCAGAGGGTCCTGCTGCGTTATCTGCCGCCCCACTCTTCGCCCTATCAGGCTTGCATAGTCCCAGATCTTCGCCTCGGTAGGTATGCGAAGCGTGGACTTGCACCATCCGTATTTCTTGTGGTACACCCAAATGGGGTCCCGCGAGGAATTCACGCACAGTTCCTCCAGGTTGTCGTCCTGGAGCAAAAATTCTATCTCGCCCAAGCCAAGGAGTTCCTGCACCATGTAGCCTGCAAGCTCGTTTCCCTTCTGCTCGGTCAGACGCGGAATCCTCTCCATGACGAGCTTGAGCGCCAGGTCGCGGAATTTTTTCTTGAGATCAGCCATGAGCTTTATGTCCAGCACTTCCTGCGAGGTCAGCCTCACCTGCTTTAGCAAGTCGGATTTTATCGTCTCAAGGTAAGCCGCTGTCGCAGGCTCTGGCTTCCCAACCGAGAGCGTATACTGGGGCACTTCCCCCGCATTTTTTGTTATGGAGACGCCTGCGGTTATGCCGTCCGCCTCGATTTTGTAGCTCACAAGCTGCGCCATTGCAATCAACCCACATCAGGCCTTCTAAGCTTCATTTTCCCCAGTATGTCGTATTCGAGTTTCAAGAGGCGGTTCTTCTCAAGCGAGGCAGCGTATTCCTCCACCTCATCAACCGTGAGGTTGCAGTGCTTGGCGACTTCCTTTGCGCTGGCAACGCCCTTCTCTTCCACATAATGTACAATAAGGTCGATCGCAGTCTTTCCGCCAAGCGCGTCCATCTGCTGCAATTTTTCCGGCGTCCTGACGGGTATTTTTCCCCCGCTGGAAAGCATTTTGAGAATCTCCTTCCTCACATCTTCCGCCTTCACAATGCCAAGTATCTTCCTCTCCTTGTCAATGACGGGTATTATGTCCACGTTCCGGTGCACGAGCAGCAGGAAGGCTGAAAGTATGTCTGCTTCTGGCGCAAGGTAGGTTCTCCTGCTCCCGATGTGCTTGCCCACAATCTGGTTCTGCACCTTGACTGCGTCCTCGGCTTTGGGCTTGCCGAAAATGCTCGTCTTCACAAGAGCGGCGCAAAGGTCGGATGTCAAAAACATGCCTATGAACTTGCCCTCGCGCACCACAGGCGCCTCGGACTGCCCCTTTTCCACCAATCTTTTTGCGGCCGAGGCGATGGTATCGTCGGAATCGAAAAACAGGAAACTTTTCTTCATTATTTCAGATATTTTCATGGTCTGCCTCTCAAGCTATCCGCACATACCCTGTCCTGTTTGCCGCACCAAGCACTGTCAAAACGTCGTTGGCTTCCACACGAACTGGATTTGTGAATCCAACCGAGGTTTTTAAACCTATATTCCCTGGTGCCTCCACGTGGAGCGCCGCAGGCGAGGAAAAGGTGACAAGCGCCACCTGCGAGCCTGCATTGCTCACGTTCAGCACGCTTGTTCCGTGCCTGTCGAGCAGGATGCTTCCGGCATCGCTGTAAAACGCGTAATCTTCGTCCCGCACCACCACGCGCACAGCCATCCTGCTTCCGCTCGAGTTGGAAAGCAACTGCCATGCGGCAGAATCTGCCCCTCCGGCCGGGACAACGAGCTCCACATAATACGAATTCACAGTGTCAGAGCTGTCAGGCGAATTCTGCGGGGTGATGAAAAATTCTCCAGGCGCATTGGTGACTGAAACTTCTCCAGGCCTTATCACAAAATAGCCTCCCTTGAGATTGGCAAGCTCCATTGTAATATTCTGATCTGAGTAAAGCGACTCGAACCGGGAAAACCTGTCTAAATTCGTGCTGACCTGCGGAGAAAGAGGCAGGCTCTCGTTTATCCACACCGTGCTGTTCTGCACGCTGATGTTTATGGCAGGTGAGAGTATCTTTTCAAGTACGTCCTCCATGTTTGAATAAGTGCCGGTAGTCCTGTCCACTTCCGCAAGCATGGAGGCTGCAGCCTTTGCTTTCGCGGACTGCTGCGAAATCGCAGAGGCAAATGCAAGCAGGCTGATCCCCAAAAGCATGGCTGACAATGTGAAAAGAATCCCTCGTTTGCGAGGCAAACTCTGTCCATTTATTTCTGCCATACCCAAAACCTGCTTACACGCATAGTTCATCTGCCCGATCAGTTTCTTTCGCTTTCACTTCTGCCATATCCAAACCCTTGCAATGGAATAATTCACTATCTGCCCGTTTTGCATGCTGACAAAATCCCGCCGCGCGCCGTATGTTGCGGTGCTGTTCGGAATCCCTTCTCCGTAATCCGTGGAATTCAGCGACGAAAAGCTCCCATTCACATACTGGTAGCTCTCAATTTCCAAGTGTTCGCCCACGCTTGAGGGCAGGCTGGAATTCAGCGTGCTTTCTATCCGCGTCTTGTTCCAGGAGGCAAGCGCGCCTGACTTGTCAAGCACCACTAGCGCATCCTTCCCAAGCCGCTGCAGCTGGTGGCTGCCATACGGATCTGCCGAAGCCTGCACTGAAAGGAAAATAGTCGTCCCTACCACTAGTATGAAAAGGAAAACCGCAAGCGCGGAGTCTATTGTGAAAACAAATCCTCTGTTTTCGGCCATGTCAGGTCTCATAAACTTGAACCCTCACATTCACTATGCTCCCATTCATCATGGCAAGCCGAGTCACTTCCGCCACACGAGTGGCGTTCGTGGTTTCCTGCCCGATTGTCACAAGCCGCGCGCCGTCGGTCTGCTCGATTTTTATCAGGAAATCCTTGTCCGCCCCAAGCGCAATTTTCTGGCTGGCGTAAGGCATTCCGGCAAACGCAGCCACCTTGCTCCACTCTATTTCATTTTGCTTTGATGCAAATCCCACGCTCTGGGCAGTGAGGGGCGCCTGTGTCCAGTTGCTTGGATAGCCCCCGAAGCCGACAAGCCTGTCAGCTACGCTTATTGCCACAAGCTCGTCATCTATTGTCTGTGCGTGCTCCACGAACCTTAATGAGAAAATGTCCCAGAGGATGAAAAAATAGGCTGCCATGACCACGAACACAAATACGCCCATCATCAGGTCAAGCGGAATTGCCTGTGCCCGCTGGCTTTTGGAACTAATTAACAACAATTCCACCACCATTGTTCATTGCAATACTCCCATTCACTTTCATATAGAATGAGCCCGACGTCCCATTGCTTATTGCATTCGTGGGAAGCGCGCAAGCCGTTCCCTGCGCTCCGTAGTTTATAGAAACAGAACGGTTCGATGCAGAAACGAAAATCGAATAGTTGAGGCCGCCGACAGTCAGCGGCAGCTTGAGTTGAGCGACCGTGCCGTTGCCGGCGGCGTCCACTGCTGATAGCTGAGCAGCAATCTCATGGCACACTCTTTTTGAATCAAGGTACAATGAAAGCGCGCCAGCGTCCGTGGAGCTTTGGAAGAAAACAAGAGCAGCCATTGCAAAAATCAAAATCACCATGCCGATTGAAAAAAGGAATTCGAGCGATGTCTGCGCACGGCAAAAACTGGCATGAGGCGCTCCAGCAACTGCGGGGGGGAGGAACGCCGATGAGGTCTGGGCACGAAAACAATTCATGGCGAATCACCGTGTGCTTCCTCAGCAGGGCGGCACCGCTTCCCCTATGTGCTGGAAAATGCAAGACAGAACCGAATAGTCTGGCGCGTAGTAATATCTCCCTCCGGTCATGTATGCGATGCTCGTGAGCTCAGATGATATGGCGCTGTTTCCTATCCCGATGGTATAGATAGTTATGAAATTGTCCCGTGCCGTTGCCGCCGATGCATAATGGTCGCCCGTGTCCCCAGGCCCGTCGCTTGCAAGCACAATAGTCCTTGTAGCGTTTGGATACCTCCCACGTGCAGAAGTCAGCTCTGCCACGCTGTTGTCTATGGCGCAGGCAATGCAGATGTTTCCGGTCTGCGTAGTAATCGCGTTTATGGCGTTTTTGACTGCAGTAACATTTGCTGCCGAGCCAAGCAGCGTCAGCGTCTTTCCTGTGTTTGCGTTGCTCCCGAAGCTCACCACCCCGACTTGCGTGGTGTTGCTTGCCAAATCCACGAAGTTTCCGGCAATCTGCTGCGCTGCGGCTATTCTCGTGGGCTGCTGCTTTGCGGAGAAATCCCTGTTTGAGGCAGTGCAGCTTCCGCTGCTGCTCTTCATATATATGCTCAGGTTGTATGGCGTCGCCAATCCAGCAAGATTCGCGCTGCTTACAATATTAGTGTAGCTTGTGCTTGCCGTGCTTCCGGATGCCACGACGTTCGAGCCCACGCGCACTTCGAAATACGCCACGCAGCCAGCACCGCTTGTTTTCATTTCAGTTGTGATATTTACTGGGTTTCCAGGCTGGTTGAGCGTGAGCGATTTTTTCAGCGTGTAGTTTGTCGAGGTGGTTGTCACAATGGTCGAGTCGCTTGCGCTTATCATAAGCCCTGCCATGGAGTTCGAGCTTTCAATCGCAATCATCACATCTGCAGGCGCAACCCCGAATGTGTCCGTGAAGACGCCGCCTATGTTTCCAAGGCTGTCGGTGCAGTAGGCATAAACTGTGTGCGTGTTTGCGGAGACCTTACCAAAGTCGTAGGTGAATCCTTCAGTCGGCGAGTCATATGCCCCATCAGACGCTCCTGCAAGCTGGTATCCCTGATTGTCCAATTTTACGTAGCAGGCTGCGATGTTGCTATTACCCGTGTAAACGTCTGTAGCCAAGCCTGTCTCCACCACATTCGAAAATGCCAAATTGTCCACAGACGAATGCGTCAAGAGAGTTATTATTGGCCCCAAAGTGTCCGTGGTCGTGATATTGAAATAATAGTACGCAATCGGGCCGGTGTTGTTTGCAGTGTCAGTGCACCTGACTGCCGCAATATGCTGCCCGCCTGCCAAAAAGCCCACCTGCCTATAGACATTCTGTATAATCGCGCTCGAGAAACTTCCGGAAGACGGGCTTGCAGGGTTCCATCCGCCAAAGTCCACCTGTATGTCTGCAGAGGCAATGTAGTTGTCCCCCCTCCCAGTATCATTGCAAGTCGCGTTTATTTGCACATTGGTGGCAGCTGTGGCATTTGCCGTGCTGCTTACTGCGGTCACAAGCGGCCCTTGGTTGTCATTGCTCGGGTAGCAGCAGCACCGTGGGGTGGAAGGCGTTCCTGAGCACGAGCCGTCATTCTCAGGGAGGTAGTCCTCCCCGTTCGATGCGCAGGCTGCAGCAGACGCCCTGCAGCTTCCGCTTTGGTATGCCAGTGCCGCGCACTGCGTTGCGCACGTAGTCACCCCATTCACGTTCATTGTTATCTGCGTGGTGCACGAGCCGCCATTGTCAGAATCCACGGTGACTGTTGCCCCATATGCTCCTGACGCCTTGTCAGCTGGAATTGAGTAGCTTATCGACATTGTATCGCTTGCTCCAGTTGAAAGGCTAGTATCGGGCTGCGAGGAAATCGATGCCATGCCGCTTCCGCCAGAAATAGCTGCCGCAATCCCTGTGACGTTGTATGCTGCAGTGTTTTCAACAGTTATGGTGTCGCTTCCGCTGTCGCCTGCGTTGAATGTCCTGCTTATCGTGGCAGGCTCGCAGGTGAGCCCTGCCTCGCCAATCCTGACCTTGCCTGAAGGCAGGTACTCCACGAGTATCTTCTGCTTCCCTCTGTAGCCTGGAAGCGTGCCCACGAGATCTGCCTTGGAGTAAGCAGAAACATCCGTCGAGCCAGCGCTGGTGTAGATTTTTGTCACAATCACCTTGCCCGTGATATTCCAGCTTGCAAGCTCGTCAGGCAAATAGACGGTCACATATTCCTTGGAATTGGGGCCCAGTGCATAAACATAGTCCGCAGCGGCAGCGAGCCTGCCAACCGCGTCCTGCGCCTGCGAAATCCGCGTGCTGTCTGCAGAGTAACTTGCGGCAAGGTAGAACGCGATTGCAATGAACGCAAGCGCTGCGCCTATTACTATTAGCTGCTCAAGGGAAGACTGGCCCTTCAAACCAAAACACCCGCACCCAACTTCGGACTTGTCCGTTAATCTCACTGGAATGAACTTGAATTAAAGATGCCTCCACTTCC
>JAWBPP010000041.1:0-8253 GCA_038824715.1 Candidatus Anstonellaceae archaeon | reverse complement strand
CATGCCGGCACACATAGCAAAAGAGCTCTTCCCAGGTTCGAACCGCACATCCTCGGCAAAAGTTCCAACTCTCGATGAGCTTTTGAATGTCAAAAGAGCTGATGTTTCCCCAGAGGCAGTTGAAGCGCTTCAACTGGCCGAGGCGCCAGCTCCATTCGGCATGACCATGAAACAGGTGCGCGAGCTTGGCGAGCGCGCAATGAAAAGCGAGGGCTTGATGTAAAAAGTGATTCTTATGTCTACAACAAAAAAGAAGCAAGTGGATGTCGGCGAAGCGGTCGGGATTGTGGCAGCGCAGTCCATTGGCGAGCCCGGCACGCAAATGACAATGAGGACTTTCCACTATGCCGGCGTGGCAGAGCAGGTGCCCACAGGCCTGCCCAGGCTCATCGAACTAGTTGACGCAAGGAAGGAGCCGAAGAAGCCCATCATGGACATATTCCTCAAAGGCGACTATGCAACCTCCTACGAGAAAGCAAAGGAGCTTGCCAAGCAGATTGAATGCACCACGCTTGACAAAGTCGCATACGTGGAAGAGGACTTTGACAAGAAGGAAATCATAGTCACAGTGGAGCCATCCGAGCTTGAGGCAGAAGGCGTGACGCTTTCCGAAGTGCAAAAGCGCGTGAAAGCTGCAGGAGGCTCGCATGTGGAATCCGACGGCAACACAATCATAATCAAGCCATCCACAACCTCGCTTCGCAACATCCGGAGATTGACAAACAAGCTGCGGGTTATCCACATAAAAGGAGTGGAAAAAATCAACAGGACGATTGTTGTCAAGGGGAAAGACGGCCATTTCTTCATTCGAACATCGGGCTCCAACCTCGCAGGTGTGCTCAAGATGCAGCACATAGACGCAGAGCGCATCTACACAAACGACGTGCAGGAAATCGCGCGAGTTTTTGGAATCGAAGCTGCAAGGAACGCGATTGTCAATGAGGTAAAGCAGGTCCTTGACATGCAGAACCTCAACGTGGACGTGCGCCACTGCATGCTCCTTGCCGATGCCATGACCATGGACGGCTCGATAAAATCCATCGGAAGGCACGGCCTTTCTGGTGAAAAGGCAGGCGTGCTTGCGCGCGCTGCGTTCGAAGAAACTGTCAAGCACCTGATAAACGCAGCAACAAAAGGCGAGGATGACAAGCTCATCGGCGTCACGGAGAACATCATCATCGGGCAGACCGTCCCTGTTGGCACCGGGCTGGTGAAGCTGAAGATGAAGCTGGGGTGAGCGCATGATAGTTGCATCTGCACGACCGCCGACAAACAATCTGCTTTTCTCCAGCAGGCCGCCAAGCATCGGCGTATTGAGGAGTCCGTTTGCTAAAACATGCAGCGACCTGGATCTTGGCAAGCTGAAAGACGTGGAAACAAGAGTGGTCGGCAATTTCAATTCCGAGAATCCATACGGTAAAACAATGAGGAAGCGCTGAGGCGACTCTTTTTATCCTCGTAGAGCTTAGCTCTACGTCTAAAAAGTCTCCGAGGAGCCTTTTTATTTGTTATGTTTCTTATCGATGGGCGTTCATTCAAGTGGTATTATGGCACGAAAGAAAGCATCAGCAAAATCCGAAGTTTCAGGCGCAGGCCTTTCCAAGGCAATCCGCCAGTGCGTGGACTCAGGCAAGGTGAAGTTCGGCTCAAATTCAGGCGTGAAAAAATCGCTTTCAGGCGGCGCCAAGATGGTCGTGATCGCAGGCAACTGCCCCAAGGAAATAGCAGAGGACGTTTCGCGTTTCTGCGAGCTTTCAGGAATACCGGCGGTAAAATTCGCGGGCACTTCCGTGGAGCTTGGCACAGTGGCAGGGCGGCCGCATCCGGTTGCGGTTCTCACCGTCCTTGACGCAGGCAACTCCGGCATACTCGAATTCGCAAAGTAGGGGCATTAATGGTTGCACTGTTTCGCGTTAGCGAACGACACGAATGATGGATGCAGATGTGAAATGTGATGGTTGAACTTTCCCACGACGACATAAAGTGCATCGCCGAATTCGAGTCCATAACCGGCGCAACAGTCAAGGATTGCCTTATATCGGAAAACGCGGTTGCATTCATAGTGAAGCAGGGCGATTTGGGCCGCGCCATAGGGAAGAAGGGCTCAAACATCACGCGCGTGCGCCAAGCATTTGCGCGCCAAGTGCTGGTGTTCGAGGATTCTGACGACATGGAACAATTCATCCGCAACCTCTTCGGCGCCATACCTGTGAAGAATATAAACGTTCATGAGAAAATGGAGTCCAAGACCGCGTTCGTCACAGTCGACGAGCAGGACAGGGGAAGCGCAATAGGCAGGGACGGCAACAGGGTAAAACTGGGAAGGCAGCTTCTCATGAGGCGCTTCAACTGCGACCTAAGATTGCTTTCCAAATAAATAACATTCAAAGTGGTGTATGCAATGGGACGAGGAGAATTGTCAGGACGCTCGATTGCGAGGAAAAGGCAGCGCCAGCGATGGCTGAAAAAAACTTGGAAACGACGCTCCTTGCGCCTCAAGGAAAAATACGACCCTATAGAAGGCTCGCCCATGGCAAAAGGAATCGTGATTGAAAAGAAAGCGCTTGAGCAAAAGCAGCCCCATTCTGGATTAATCAAGTGCGTGAAAATACAGCTGGTGAAAAACGGCAAGTTCATCACGGCATTCGCGCCCCGCTCTGGTGCCATCAACTACATTGACGAGCACGACGAAGTGACTGTGGATGGGTTGGGCGGCAGCCAGCGCGGGCAGATGGGCTCCATTCCAGGCGTGCGCTACAAGGTCATCAAGGTGAATGGAGTGGACCTGCAGATGCTTGTGCAGAAGAGAAAGGAGAAGCCAAAGAGGTAAGGGATTTTCATCAGCGTCGTCTGCGGACGATGTCAAAAAATTCGACGGAGGAATTTTTCATGACGCTAACTGAAACAAAATTGTTCGGAAAATACGACTTCAAGGAAGTGAAGGTCAATGACCCGTCCATAGGCGGCTACATCAGCCTTGCGCCGGTCGTTGTCCCCCACTCGCACGGAAGGCACGCCAAAAAGCAGTTCGGCAAAAAATCAGTGAACATTGTCGAGCGGCTGGCAAACAAGCTCATGCGCGGCGGGACCGGCGAAAAGACATCGGGCAAGGTTATCCGCACCGACGGCCGCTTGCAGGGCAAGAAAACAAAGGCGCTTGCAATAGTTGAAAAGGCATTTGCAATAGTGGAGCAGAGAAGCAAGAAAAACCCCCTCCAGCTTCTCGTTGATGCTCTTCAGAATTCCGCACCGCGTGAGGATTTCACCCGCGTATCCATGGGAGGGGTTTCCTACCAGGTGGCGGTCGATGTTTCAGCTTCGCGCAGGCTTGACATGTCGCTTCGCAACATTGCGCTTGCGGCAATCATGGGCGCATTCGACAAGAAGAAGACATTGCCAGAAGCGCTTGCCGATGAAATAGAGAACGCTGCAAAAGGCGATGCCAATTCATCCTACGCGATAAAGAAGCGTGATGAAACAGAGCGGATGGCGCGCAGTGCAAGATAAGAGGTATTCTTTCTTCTCCGTTTTCTTTTTTCTTTCGTCTTCACTCTTCATTATTTTCCATACATGCTGTTCCGGCTTAGTTGCACGAACCAGCGCTTGTGCCGCACTGTGTGCTTATCGGGCAGAACCAGTAGGTCCCTTCTCCAGGCACTGTCTCAGCAAGCGAATAGAGCGAGGCAGCAAGGTATGGCTCCGGCGCAGCCAAGCTGCCTTGCCCTGTGCCGCTGCTGCAACATCTTGTTGTTGCGCTGTTGTATCCTCCAATGGTTCCGCAGCAGGCGTTCGCTCCGTTGTAGATAGAGCCGCTGCAGCATACTGCGCTTCCAGAGTTGTAGGGGCTCGTGCCGCAGCACGCGTTGTATGTGGGCTTGGCGTAAAGTGAAGTTCCGCAGCAAACGTACTGTGTCTTGTTGTAAATTGTCGAGCCGCAGCATCCGCTCGTGGTCGAATTGTAGGGGTTTGCGCCGCAGCATGCGTCGTACTGGCTCAGGTTGTACAAGTTGGTGTTCGCGCAGCATCCCTTGGTGGTCGGGCAGTATTTTGTGAGGTTGCAAGTGTAGCCGCAGCATCCGCTGACGCAGGCGTTCGATAGGCTGCAGGTGTAGTTGGGTGTTGCATCCGAGCAGCACTGCTGCGATGACGGGTTATACGCGCTTCCGTTGCACGTCGGGTATGCCAGGTTTATCGGCTGCATGCCAAGCAAAGTCGTAAGAGACGGCTGCGTCCCGAATTTCATCACATACTGGCCAGGGGAGAGGGAAAGTGGGACGGACCAGTTGGTCGAATTGTTCAAATAGTTATTCACGCTTACGTCTATGTTAGCTATTTTGATGTCCGAAGAGGTGAAAAGCTCAATGTCTCGTGCGTAGTTTCTCCAGGCAGTTGCAACGGTCCAGCTGACGGTATAATTCTGACCGATTGTGAGGGTCGCGCCTGAAACTGGAGAAACCACTATGATCGGCGAGCGGATGTTGACCGGCTGTGTTGCCAGCAATGTCGTCAACGACGGCTGCGTCCCGAACTTCATGCTGTAAAGCCCAGGCAGGAACAAAATGCCGCTTGGCACTGTCCATGTGGTGGAGTTGTTCGCGTAAGTGTTCAGGCTGATGTCTATGAGAGCCACCTGCGAGCCGCCGGAATCGAAAAGTTCAATGTCCCGCACATAGTCTTTCCACTGGTTCGCAACCCACCAGCCGATAAACACACTGTCATACCAAGTCAGGTTCGCACCTGCTTGCGGTGCAGTCACTATCAAGGGCACGCTCGAGCAGCTTCCGGCATTGCAGCTGTAAGTGACGCTGCACTGGTAGTTCGGAGCATAGTCCGTGCAGCACTTGGTCGTAGTCTTGTTGTAGGTCTGGTTGTTGCAACACCCTGTGGTGTTCAGGCTGTAAGTCACATTGAGGTTGCAGCAGCCCGTGGTCGAAAGGTTGTAGATCGTACTGGCGCAGCAGCTCTGGGTTGTCACGTTGTAAAGCGTGCTATTGCAGCAACCTTGGAGGGAGGAATTATACGGGGTTCCCCCGCACGTTGGCGGAGGGTTGACACAAATGCCAGAGGAGCAGGTCTGGTTCGAAAGGCACAGGTAATTCGGGGTGAAATCAAAGCAGCACTTGTTTGTGGCGTTATTGTATGGCACTCCGTTGCAGGCTACCTGGCATGTGCTCCCGCTGGTGCAGGTCTGGTTCCCAAGCGCGCACAAGTATGTGGTGGCGTTTGCGCAGCATATCTGGCTGCCAGTGTTATAGGTCAGCTGGCTGTTGCAGCAGCTCTGCGTTGCCTTGTCATAAATATTGTTGTTGCAGCAGCCGCTTGTCGAAAGATTGTATATGTTTCCGTTGCAGCACCCTTGCGTGGTCGTGTTGTAGCCGCCCTGCGTCCCGCATGTTGGCGCGCATGTTCCTGAGAAGCACGCCTCACTTGAGCTGCACAGGTAAGTGCCTGCGTCGCTGCAGCACTGCTGCGTCGAGAGATTGTAAACATTGTTGCTGCAGCATCCCTGCGTGGAAAGGCTGTATACTGCGCTTCCGCAGCAGCCGCTCACATAATTATTGTAAGGCGTGCCTCCGCAGACAGGCCAATCCAGGCACGAGCCTGCATTGCAAAACTGCGTGTTAGTGCAGACATAGGGCGCAGAAGCGTCGGTGCAGCAGTGGCTGGTGAGCGAACTGTAGTTCCCGGCGCCGCAGCAATAGGTCGGCGGCGAATACGGGCAGGAGAAGTTCAGCGCTTCGCCAGAGCAATATCCCGAAAGGTCCACTGTGCCTGCCTGCGTGGATGTCTGCCCTGCTGCAGATGTATAAGTGATCTCGAACGGAACTGCGTATCGCTGCCCCTCATTCACAGTGCCGCTGGCATTGCACGGGTTGGCATTGGAAGGCAAAGCATCCGTGACGACGACCATCGCCTGCCCAGGGCGCATCTGCATGGCGCAGCTCCCTCCTGCGCATTGCGAAGTGAGATACTCTCCAAAGCTCTGCCCTGCGCTCCCGAAATCTACAACCTGGCCGTTAACCTTCAAGGCAGTTATTGTAAGAGTTGTCGGTTCGGTGTTTTCAAGCGCCAGCACCATCCTGTTCTGTGCAATCTTATTGGAATTCACTTCGAAAGGCTTTGCCGAGGACCAGTAGGAATCAGAGCGCTGCTTTTGGGCGTCTGCAGCAAAAGTAGGGAAAATATATGTCAGGGCAACAGCCAAGATTGCGATTACGAACAAGATTCCTATGATTCCGACGTATTCCGTTCCGGCCTGCCCCAGTGTTTTTTCCACCCAAATGCCCCAGGCCTATGTGCCGCCGCCATTTATAAAAACGTTATGGGCATAAAACGAACGCTGCTTGACGTTAATTAATATTCAGTCATGTCTGGCTTGCAAGAGGTTATCTTATGGTGAGAAAGGAATACGTCGTAGAAGAAGTAGTAAAGATGATGAACAAGGTGGAAAACATCCGCAACATCGCAATTGTTGCGCACGTGGACCACGGCAAAACAACAATGACTGACTCGCTTGTTGCCCGTGCTGGTCTTATTTCGAAAGAGCTTGCAGGAGAGCAGCGCGTCATGGACTTCGACGAGCAGGAACAAGCCCGAGGAATCACAATCAAAGCAGCGAACATTTCCCTTGGCTTCCAATACAATTCGCAAGACTACCTCATCAACCTCATTGACACTCCTGGGCACGTGGACTTCGGCGGGCACGTCACGCGCGCCATGCGTGCAGTCGACGGCGTCGTTCTTGTCGTCGATTCAGTGGAAGGCATCATGCCCCAGACTGAAACCGTTCTTAGGCAGGCGCTCAAGGAAAAGGCAAAGCCAACGGTATTCATCAACAAAATAGACAGGCTGATAAACGAGCTGCAGCTTGACGCAAACGCAATGCAGGCCCGCCTCATCAAAATCATCACCGGAATAAACAAAATAATCGAGCAATATGCGCCAGAGGACAGGAAAGTGGAGTGGCAAATCGGCGTGGCAAAGGGCAACGTGGCATTCGGCTCCGCCTTCCACAAGTGGGCGGTCTCGGTAAAGAGCATGACCAAGTTCAACATCAAGTTCCCGGACATTTACAACCACTGCAAGGCAGGCGAGCACAAGGTGCTTGTCGAAAAATCTCCCCTTGACGAAGTGCTTCTTGAAATGGTGATTGACCACCTTCCAAATCCAAAAACCGCGCAGCAATACCGTATCCCGGTCATCTGGAAGGGCGAGCCTGAGTCGACCGAGGGCAAGGCAATGCTCGCATGCGACCCCAAAGGCACGTTCATCGGCGTCTGCTTTGGCGTGGTGAACGACCCGCACGCAGGCGAAGTGGCTGTCGTCAGGCTGTTTTCCGGGACAATAAAGAAAGGAGACATGGTTTTCCTGGCATCGCGGCTTACGAGCGAAAAAGTGCAGCAATGCGCCATCTACATGGGCCCTGACCGCGTCATGGTGGACAATGTTTTGGCAGGAAACATCGTGGGCGTGGTTGGCCTCCGCGACGTCTATGTCGGCGAAACGCTTTCTGCAACACAAATCACACCATTCGAGCAAATCAAGCACTACTCCGAGCCAGTCGTCACAAAGTCGATTGAGGCAAAGGACAGCAAGGACTTGGCAAAGCTCATTATGGCGCTGCGCCAAATCGGAAAGGAAGACCCCACGCTCAAAGTGGAAATCAACCACGAAACAGGCGAGCACCTTATCTCAGGCATGGGAGAACTCCACCTTGAAATCATCGAATACAAAATAGTCAAGGAGCGCGGAATTCCAATCGTCACTTCCCCGCCAATAGTGGTTTACAGGGAGATGATTTCCGGAAAATCCGGTGTTATCGAAGGCAAATCCCCCAACAAGCACACCAAGCTCAAGTTCATCGTGGAGCCAATAGAAAAATCCGTTTACGATGCCATGGTGGAAGGCAAGATTCCGGACGGCAGGCCAAAGGGCAAGTCCCTTGTGGAAACGCTTGTGGAATGCGGCATGGACCGAGACGAGGCGAAATCAGTGATGGATATCCACAACAGGAACATCCTGATAAACGACACGCGCGGCATACAGTACCTCAACGAAATATCCGAGCTGATGATACAGGGGTTCGAGGAGGCAATGGACATGGGGCCGCTTGCCAAGGAGAAGTGCTTCGGGGTGAAAGTGCGCCTCCAAGATGCCGTGATTCACGAAGACCCTGTCCACCGCGGCCCTGCGCAAATCATACCAGCGACCAAGAGGCCTATCTATGCAGCAATGCTCTATGCAGGCGTGGCC
>JAWBPP010000040.1:0-8419 GCA_038824715.1 Candidatus Anstonellaceae archaeon | reverse complement strand
GGGGAAGCTGTCGCTCTTTCACGCAAGCACAGCCTTCCATTGCATCCCAGCTACACATACTTCTGGCACGATATAACGCACGACCAGCTCCGGGAGCTTGCGCTCTGGCTGAAAACCGGCAAGCCAAATTATGGCATACTCAAACTCGAAAGTTTTGAGCTCGAATCAGCGCCTGCAAAGTCCGTGCTTGAGGAGCTTTGCGTGCCGCACAGCGTGGACAAGGGAAAAATCAGGATTCAAGGCGAGCACGCATACGCTCTTCTCAAGACGCTTGGCATAATGGTTGACCGCAAGATAACTGGGGAAAAATTCGAATCATTGTTCGATGAAAAAAAACCAATCCTCGATCTGCTCACATCCATTTCCGGAATGAAAATAATGCCAAAAAGCCCAACATACATAGGCTCGCGCATGGGCAGGCCGGAAAAGGCGCGCGAGCGCAAGATGAAGAAAAACATAAACGTCCTCTTTCCTGTCGGCTTCGGTGTGGACAAGAACTCTAGCATCACAAAAGTCTACAATAGGTTGAAGCAGAGGGGCGAGCGCGAGGGCAAAGGCATAGATGTGGAAGTGGCAAGGCTCCGCTGCCGCGCCTGCGGAAACATCACTCTTTCGTCAGGATGCATATGTGGAGGGCACGCGCGGCTTGAAAAGACATGCCACAAGTGCGGCAAGGCAACGCGCGACGAAATCTGCCCCTCTTGCCAAATGCCAACCAACTACTGGGAAAAGCGCTCGATCGATATCATAAAGATTTTTGACCGCGCAGCTGAAAAATGCGGCATTTCGACCTCCGAAGCATGGGATGTCAAGGGCGTGGACGGGCTCTTTTCCGACTCAAAAATACCTGAAGCGCTTGAGAAAGGCTTCCTGCGCGCCAAGCACAAGGTGTTCGTATTCCGTGACGGCACCTGCCGTTTTGACGCAACCGATGTTCCGCTTACGCACTTCAAGCCCGAGGAGATCGGTGTTTCAGTCGAGGAGCTCCGCAAGCTGGGATATGAAACCGATGCAAGCGGCAAGCCAGTTTCCAGCCCATCGCAAATCCTCTCCCTCAAGCCGCAGGATATAATCTTGTCTCGAAATGGAGCAAAATACCTCTATTCAGTTGCAGGCTTCATCGATGACCTTCTCGTTAGCCTATATGGGCAGCAACCGTTCTACAATCTGAAATCCGAGCAGGACTTGGTCGGCAAATTGGTAATAGGCCTCTCCCCGCACACTTCAGCAGGAGTGTTAGCCCGCGTGATAGGCTTTTCCGATGCGCATGTCGGGTTTGCGCACCCCTACTTCCATTGCGCCAAGCGCAGAAACACCGACGGTGACGAAGACACAGTCATCCTTCTTATGGATGGCTTGCTGAATTTCTCCCGTTTCTTCCTTCCGGTTTCCCGAGGTGGGACAATGGACGCCCCGCTCGTGCTTTCCACAGTAATCCATCCGGAAGAAGTGGACGACGAAGTGCATGCAATGGAAGCCTGCAGCAGCTACCCGCTCGAGCTTTACGAAGCAGCAGACAAGTTTTCCTCTCCAACGGAGGTGGAAATTGAAATCGTGAAAAAGAAGCTCGGAAAGCCAGAGCAGCACGGCTCGCTTCCTTACACACATGAAACGTCGCTGATCGATGCAGGTCCGCACACCAGTACCTATCTCAAATTCAAGGACATGTATGAAAAAATCTCCGCACAGTTTGCCTTGCAGGACAAGCTTCGCCCTGTGGATGCCGCGGACGCTGCAGAAAGGCTGCTTCTCCACCATTTCCTGCCCGACCTCTATGGCAACCTGCGCTCGTTTTCCCAGCAGGAATTCCGCTGCCTGGATTGCAAGAACAAGTTCCGGCGCATCCCCCTCATCGGCAAATGCACAAACTGCGGGGGAAAGCTGCTTCTCACCATAAACAAGGGCGGCATAACCAAATATCTCAAGCACTCGCAGGATTTGGTGGAGCGCTACCACCTCCCGCTTTACATGAAGCAGAGAATAGAACTCCTGAAGAAAGATATCTCATCGGTCTTCACTGAAGAGATAGAGAAGCAGAAAGGGCTTGCCGATTTCATGTGAGATTATAATGATATTGGAAAAAATCTTGGCAGTTGAATTTATGCAAATTGTAAAAATCCCTCATGAGCGCGTTTCGGCCCTCCTAGGCAAGACTGGCGAGACCAAGGACTACCTAGAGCAGCGGATGCAGGTGACACTTACTGTGGATTCAGACGGCGCGGTTGTGATATCAGGCGAGCCAGTTGACGAGTTCATAGGAAAAGACATAGTAAAGGCAATCGGCAGGGGCTTTGAGCCAGCAATCGCGCTCAAGCTGCTTTCGGACGAGTACGGCTTTCGCCTCGTGGACTTGCGCG
Organism: Candidatus Anstonellaceae archaeon; assembly: GCA_038824715.1. Lineage (GTDB taxonomy): Archaea > Micrarchaeota > Micrarchaeia > Anstonellales > Anstonellaceae > UBA10161. The sequence goes on along the minus strand of JAWBPP010000040.1, from coordinate 6,062 downwards.
ACTACACGGATTCGGAAAAGGCTCAGCACAGGATAAAAGGCAGGATAATTGGCGAAAAGGGCAGGACGAAGGAGATAATCCGCGAGGAGGTCGGCGCTGACGTTGCAGTCTGGGGGCATACTGTTGCAGTCATCTCCAAGCTCGAAACGCTCGACTATGCGCTAGAGGCGATTTTCAAGCTCATCGAAGGCTCCAGCCACTCCACAGTCTACGGCTACTTGGAAAAGTGCAGAAGGAAAATAAAGGAGGGCGAAATTGGAAAACTGCTAAGGTAGTTCAACTTTCAGCCAGTTCCTTCTTGAGTTTCGCCAGCTCTTCATGCACTTCAGGGTGCTTGCGCAGCGGGTCCATCCTTGCCTTTTGCTCAAGCTCGGCAATCTTCACTTTCATGTTGGCGTGCTTGCGTCCCAAATCTTTTTTGCTCATTCCCATGGAGCAGGTTCGCAGCGGCTAAACTTATAAGCGGCGCTGCCAGCGGTTTCCATCGACGTGCAACCAGTAACCTATTTTAATCCTCACCACGTTCTACGTTTGCGACCAGAAGCAAGTTGCATGTGATATAGTGGCATCCACGACGGAAAAAATCTTTTCGGAATTCAAGGAGCACTCGGTTGCCGAATTTTTCAAGAAGAACCAGCAGATGCTTGGCTTTTCGGGAAAAACCCGCTCGCTCACCACCATAGTGCACGAATATGTCACCAACTCGCTTGACGCCTGCGAAGAGGCTCAAATCCTTCCAGAAATCACAATCACGCTCACGGAACTTGACAAGGACAGCGGCCGCTACAAAATTGTATCAGAAGACAACGGACCGGGCATACCTGAAAAGCACCTTGGCAAAGCCCTCGGGCAGATGCTTGCAGGGACGAAATTCCACCGCTATGCTCAGCAGCGCGGGCAGCAAGGCATTGGCGCAGCTGGCTGCACTATGTATGCCCAAATCACAACGGGCAAGCCAGTGAAAGTTGTCAGCCGCTATGACAAAAAGAAAATATCCTGCGAAATATCCATTGATTTGAAGTCCAACAGCCCGAAAATCGCAAATCTCGTAAAGGAGGATGGCGAATTCGGAAGCGGGCTTCGTGTGGAAGCAGAAGTTGTTGACGTGAAATATGACAAGTCTTCATTTGGCGCTTACGAATATGTCAGAAGAACAGCACTTGCCAATCCCCACCTGAAAATAACCCTGAACGCGCCTGACGGCGAAAAGGCAGTCTTTCCCCGCTCCTCGGACAAGATACCTGAAAAGCCGGTTGTCGTCCAGCCTCACCCGCTTGGGATTAGCACCAACGACCTGATTGACTTTGCCCACCGCGAGCGTGAGTTCATACGGGTTTCGTCCTTCCTGCAGGAGCGGTTCGCCCGCGTTTCGGCTGCCAAAGTGGATGAACTCAGGCAGCTTGTCCCTGACCTCGACTTCAACAAAAAACCAACAGAGCTGCAATGGATCGAGGCTGAAAAGCTCATAAAGGCAATCCACACGATACAGGAAAAGGGCTCAAAATGGATTGCGCCTTCCACTGACTCGGTAAAGCCCATCGGCAAGGAACAAGTGGAAAAGTCTCTGCAAAACATTCTCGCACCGCAATTCGTTGTTGTAACCGAACGCTCGCCAAAAATATTCAAGGGCGGCATACCGTTCATGGTGGAGGCAGCGCTTGCCTACGGCGGCGGCGCTGGCAAGGAGAACGGGCAGGGCAGGACAAGTGAAATAATCCGCTATGCCAACCGCGCGCCGTTGCTTTTCGACAATTCCGGCTGCGCAATAACCGAGGCTGTGAAGGAAATAGACTGGAAACGCTACAAGCTCAAGAACTTCGAGGAAGAGCCGCTTTCGATTTTCGTGAACATTTCAAGCGTGTATGTGCCTTACACGTCCGCCGGCAAGCAGGCAATTTCAAATGAAGACGAAATACTCCAAGAGATAAAGAATGCCATCATGGAAGCGGCGCGCGACCTGCAGCGCTATCTGTCAGGCATACACCGCGAAAAGGACCGCGCCGAGCGCAAGAAGGCAATCATGCGCTATGTGCAGCAGCTTGCCAAGGATCTGCCCGAGCTTGCAGGCAAGGGCAAGCCGGCGGACGTTGAAAAAAAGCTGATCCACCTTATTGAAACCAAATACTCCGGGCAGATAGAAAATGGGGAAGACGAAGAAGAGAACGGAAACGGCAAAAACGGCAAGGTTGAGGAAGAAGAAGACATAGATGAATAGGTAATTTTCATGACACCAATCAAAAAAGAAGGGAAAGCCAAGGACGAAGAGGTCTTGAAGAAGCTCGAAGGCCTTGGCAGGGACATGCTTGCCCAAATAGATGCAGAAAGCACGCCCACCTTCACAACGGCGCTTCGAAGCAAGGGCAATATCACTTATGATGAAAGCATCGGCTACATCCGCCTGGGCGACAAGACTGAGGAGCGCAAGTTCGTGAATGTCGGGCAGGCAAGGAAATTCATGCAGACGGTTGCAATCGCCTCAAAATGCAAGAAATTCCTCAATGAAAATGCGCACACGTCCATCAGGGGTCTTTTCTACCAGCTGAAATTCTCGCTTGGCGAAAACCTCGATGAGGAATTGTTTTCCGAGCAATCCGAGTCCAATCCGCTTGTGGAGGATTTGGAAGTGGCGCTCAACGTGAAGCGCGAAGACTTGAACCTGAATACCGACCGCAAAGGCGTCGTAGCCGGTCCTCTGGTTCTCCGCGACAAATTCGGCGGCACAGAAGACGAGATAGACTGCACCAAGCAGGGCAGGAGCGGCTGGATGATCCCCTCTGATGTTGACAACGGCATGGAGTTCGAATCAATTGATGCTGATTATGTGCTTGTCGTGGAGAAGGACGCCATGTGGCAGAGGCTAAACGAGGACAAGTACTGGAAGAAAGAGAATTGCATACTCATCACGCCCAAAGGCCAGGCTTCACGCGGCTGCCGCAGGCTCATCCGCAAGCTGGCAAGCAAAAAGCTGCCTGTTTACGTATTCACCGACTGCGATGCATGGGGCTGGTACATCTACTGGGCGATAAAGACGGGCAGCATGAACCTCGCCTATCTTGGGAATGACATCGCAACTCCAGAGGCGCGCTTTGTAGGTGTGACCATGCGCGACATAAAGGACTATGACTTTCTGTCCCAGCTTACCATAAATGCAAAGGAAGTTGACATCAAGCGGGCAGAGGAAATGCTCTCTTATGAATGGATTCAGCACCACAAAGACTGGGTGGAGGAGCTGAAAACTGTCCTGAAGACCAAAAAGAAGCTCGAGCAGGATGCGCTTCAGGGCCCCCGCCTAAGCTTCGTGGGCGAATACCTGCGTGAGAAAATAGCCAAGAAGAAGTTCTTGGCTTAGATTTGGGAGTCACTCGTTAGGGGAACTCTTGTCAGCGGCTGCCCCTAGTGGGCGAAAAAGAAGTTTTTGGCTTAGCTACTTTACTGCGATGTGCATATAGAAATCCGCATTAGGGTCAAAACCGGGCTTAAAATCTGAGAATGATTCCACCCGCGTGAATTTTGCAGACCGGATGAGTGAAACGAGTTCGCCGCCTTTAAACGGATAAATGCGGAAGTAGCCCCTCTTGCCGTTGCTCTCATCAGTGTATTGCATGACCACTTTCCTCTCAGTTATCTTTACCGGAACTGCATGAATCCTATCGCCACAGTATATGACATTGCCGGAATAGCGGAAATTGCCTGCCAATATCTCCTCCCTGTTCCGCAGCATGTAATCGAAATTTCTTTCATCTATTTCCAGCATGCCATCCTGCCTGAGGATAAAATGGAAATTCTGGACAGCCTTTCTCCTGCCTGCTGAACTCGGCTCGCAGCAAAGGGAATTGCCTTCGCATACAACGGCATCAAAGCTGTTCTCCCTAAAATGCTTGTGCAGGTCTTGCCAATAGTGGTCCGAAACAACCAGCTTTACGCCCTCCCTCTTCGCATTCTCCAGTGCCACTTTCCGGAATTCGGCATCCAGCTCGTTGCTTGCCACATCAAACCCGTTTTTGAGGAGATATATTGACAGCACCCCATCGCCAAGGGCTGCGTCAAACACCCTGCGGCAATTATGCCTCCGCAGGTGCTCGAGCAGGAAGGGCCCTTCCGTAAGCAGCCGCTTGTCCCAGTCTATGAATGCCCCCCACATGCTGGCAAGCTTGCGGGAGTTTACGTTCTGTTTGGGGCTGAACATCTGTTTTTTCATATGGTTTGTTGTGGATTTACTTATATTTATAATTTATTATTAAAAAATAGGTCAAAAAGTAAAGAATTATATAGTTATTTAAAGAAAGATTGAATCATGGAATTGGAGAGCTTGGACAGGAGGATTTTGGCCGAACTTGACAGAAACTGCAGGGCAAGCAATTCGGAAATAGCGCGGAAGCTTCGAATCAACAAGAATGTAGTGAGCTATCGGTTGAAGAATCTCGAAAAAAACGGCACAATACGCGGATACTACGCAATAATAGACACATACAAGCTCGGTTATTCCTCCTATCGCGCCTATCTGAAGCTCCAGTATGCCAGCCCTGAAACACAGGCTGAAATGATGGACTACCTTGTGTCAGTGCCTTCTGTCTGGTGGGCTGGCTTTACCCATGGGCATTTCAACATAGGAATCCTGGTGTGGGTGCGAAACCAGAAAGAGTTTGTCGATTTTTGGGCAGATTTTAACGCCAAATTCCGAGACAATGTGGGCGAAGCGGTAGTTTCGATTTATCACGGCCTTGAGCAGTATAGGCTCCCTTTTGCGAAAGAGCTGATGAAAGGGCAGGTGGAGCCGGATGCAATCGGTGTCGGTGAAACTGTCAAAATTGACCATATGGATGCCGAATTATTGAAACTAATTGCTGCAGACGCAAGGATGCCTCTTCTGGATATTGCCAAAAGGATGGGCGTTACCCCGGCTGCTGTCCGTTATCGGCTAAAACTGCTTCTCAAAAAACGGATTATAGTTGCGTTCAGGGTGAATGTGGCAATGGATAAGCTGGGCTATACCCTCTACAAGGCTGATTTCAACCTCAAGGACATGTCTGCCTATCCAAAAATGATAGAATATGCAAGGCAATCGCCCAATATATACTATGTGGACAAGTCAATCGGCTTGGCAGATTGTGAAATCGAGCTTTATGCAAAATCGCCGGCCGAATTCTACGATGCGCTCGCGAAAATACGGCTAAGATTTGCAGATTCAATAAGGGATTTCGATTTCTTTGCCTACTCCAAGATAACAAAGCTGCTTTACGTCCCTGCTGATTTGAAAAGTTCCTAAACAGCCGCCTTCTCCAAAATCAGGCACAGGTTGCAGTGGTCGTTCGATGACGGCTCGCCGCAGGATTTGCACTCGCCCAGTGGGACTGCATTGGCGCGCACGCCTGCCGCAAGGAGCTTTTGCTGCGACAGGAATGCCTTGACTATGCGCAGCTTGGTGCCCGGATATTTCACTTCTGCCTCGTTCAGCATTTGCCGCACGTATTGCCTGAATGCATGCCTTGCATAGGGGCACTCCATGAACTCTATCTCAATGCCCTTCATCACCGCGTAGGCAGCAACATCCCGCTCAGGCGTAAGGAAAAGCGGCTTTATTCTTGGGATGAATGTGGCATCCTCTATTGCACCGCTTATTGGACCGAACCTGCCAAGCCTATCTGGCTCGTTTCTCATGAAATTCATGAACACCGTTTGTGCAACATCGTCAGAATTATGCCCTATTGCGAGTTTTGTTGCCTTCAGCTGCCGTGCAGCCTTGTTCAGTGCGTATCTTCTCATCACTCCGCAAAAAGAGCAGGAGCGCTCCGCGCCCTTTTCCTTGAGCAGCTTGTCAAGAGTCTTCCCGTATTCCTTATGGAAACTGATTACCTTGAGGGGAATGCCCAGCTTCCTGCACTGTCCTTTTGCCACTTCAAGAGAATGGTTGCGGTAGCCCGCAATCCCCTCATCAATTGTAATGGCATGCAGCGTGAATGGCAGCGACTTGGAAATCTTGTGCAGCATGTGGAGCATCACGCAGGAGTCCTTGCCGCCCGAAACGCCGACCGCCACCCTGTCGCCTTTTTTCAACATGGAAA
>JAWBPP010000039.1:0-8441 GCA_038824715.1 Candidatus Anstonellaceae archaeon | reverse complement strand
ATTCGATGAATTTTCCTGTTGTTTTGAATCGGTATTCTGCTTCAAGCGGAAGGAGAGATGAGTTGCTTTCGAAAAGGAGCGCAGCAGCGCCTGAAACGTGCGCTGCGGAAACAGAAGTTCCTGAAAGAGCTTCTCCATTCACCACTACATTCTCGCCAGGGGCAAGCAAGTCCACTGCTGCGTTCATTCCCGAGAAAGAGGAAACTGCATCGACTTTTGTGGTGGAGGAAACTGCTGTTGCATTGGTTGCGCACGCAGGATCTGCCACTGTGGAGCCTCCTGTGTTGCCTGCTGCTGCTACTGCAAGCAAGCCGCTGCCTACCGCGTCGTTTACTGACTGGGCAACTGCGCTCACTTCATCACAGTAGCCGCTGAATTGTCCGCCGCCAAAGCTCATTGAGAGAATCTTTATTGAGCCGCCAGAGGCAAGCTGCCTGCAGTAGTCTATGCCCGCGATTATATCCGATGAGTATCCCGTGCCGTTTTCGTTGAGCACCTTTACTGAGAGGATGGTTGCATTCGGAGCCACTGCATGAATTATTGAGGCCATGCGCGTGCCGTGCCCGTTGTCGTCTGACGCATCGCTGTCGTTGTTGATGAAGTCAAAGCCAGAGACTGCCCTGCCTTCGAGCGATGGAAGGCTGAAGTCCACTCCGGTGTCAAGGAGGCAGACCGTGACTCCATTTCCCAAGTTGTGGAGCTGGTCATGGGCACGGTCTGCCCCGATGAGAGGAAGCGTTTCTGTCAGCAGTGCGGACATTGGCGTGTCAGGATAAATTTCGGCTGCATCCAAATCGGCAAGTGAAAAGAGGGAATCGGAGTTTAGCTCTAGCACTTCAATTTCTTGTGCATGCGGGGATTTGGAGAAGCTTTTGAACGCGCCGTTCTGCTTTGAGGGTTTGTGCTTGACAATGACACGGGCAGTTTCGTTGTTTTCAAGGCGGGACAGGACCTCGGTCGCTATCTTCAGTTTCTTGCCGTTTTTCCACGTTAGAGAGGCGAATCTGCCCTCAGCTCCAAGCTCCTTCGTATAGTCTTCCCCATGGATTGCAGGTGTTTGGTTTTCTGTGAGATTGGTTGCTGATTCACCAGTAAGAGTGCTTTCATTTTCAGTCAGGTTGGGGGGAGTTTCGTTGCCGGTTTCAGTCAGGTTCAGGCTTGCATTTCCGATTTCAGTTAGATTGAGGCTAGATTCGTTTTCGAGAGCAGGGTTTTCCGTGAAGTTGGAGGCTGTTTCATTCCCAATATCACCCAGATTGCCCGTTTCTGTCTCGTTTGACAAATTGGTTCCATTAGGAAGGCTGTTTGGGTCTTGCACCGTGATTATGTCCACTAGCGAGGCGTTGCCAGAGGAGCTGTCCTCCGAACCTGAGGGCATGGGCTCCACAAGAAGAGGGACGGTGTCATTGCTCGTATTCTCAAGCGCGGTTTCAAGTGCAGAAGTTGCCGAAAAATTCCCTGCAATCGTGCAGTTGGAATCATTGGAATTCGCACAAGAAGCAGGGTCTAGATTGACTGGAATGGAGGCAAGAAGTATTGCTAGGAATAGGGAAATGGAGTTGAACCAGCCCACGGCAAATCATCGAAGATAAGGTATATAAATGAAGCGTCGTGCCAAGAGGTAAAATCAGCTGGCTTTCTGCGCAAGCCTTTTCCTTGCGAAAGACAGGAAAATGGCAAAATAAAGCCAGATTGAAATTGCAAGCCCCGCAAACGCGTAGTCATGGTGGATTCCGTAAAGGAAGCCGCCCAAAAGCGGGCCTATCATCTGCCCGAGAGACTGGAAGGAAGAAAGCAAGCCAAGCACTGCTCCGCGCTTGCCTGTGACTTTTTTCGTGATAAGCGAGTTTACGGAGGGGAAGACCAGTGCGTTTCCTGCCACAAAAATCGCAAGCGGAAGCAGGATAGTCAGCCAGTCCTGCGTGAAGATGAGCAGGAAAAAGCCCGTGCCAGAGAGCAGCAGACCAACTGGAATGAGTGTGAGTTCTCCGAACCTGTTGACAAGCCCTCCTGAAATGAACTGCATTGCCATGATGAGAATGCCTATGTAGGTGAAAATCAGCCCGATTTGCGGAGAGGTAAAGCCTAGCTTTTCGCCAGTGTAGATTGCAAGCACGGCGTCCAGCCCGCCTATCATGAATGCGGTTATGAAGCCGCCAAGAAAGAGGAACAGTAGTGGAGAGGACAGGTGCTCAAGAAGGCTGATTTCCTGCTGCGGGATGTCCTTGCTTTCCTGCTTTTCAGGCGGCTCGCGAATCTGGAATTTCACTGAGGCGAAGTTCAGGGCTGCGAATGCCGCGGAGAGCAGGAATGCATCCTTGACTGAAATTGCCGATGCGATGCCCCCGAACGCAGGGCCTGCGATAAGACCGAGCGAGAATGCCATGCCCACCATGCCCATTGCCTTGCCGCGCTGCTTTTCATCCGTGAAATCCGAAAGGAGGGAGATGCAGCTTGGGAAAATGGCTGCTGCTGCGATTCCCTCAATTGCGCGCGCGAAAAATGCCATTCCAAGCGAATCGGTGAATGCAAAAAGTATGTAGGCTGCTGCAAAGCCGGCTGTCCCCACTAGAAGGATCTTCTTCCGCCCGTATTTGTCAGCGAACTTCCCCATGACTGGTCCGAAGACCAGGCTCATGAATGCGAAGGTGGCTGTGAGCATGCCAAGCTCGGCTGGCGCAGCCCCAAGCGAGAGCGCGTAGAACGGCAGGATGGGAAGGATTACGCCAAAGCCGAATGCCGTCATGAATAATGTGAATAGCACAGCCTTTACGCCGGGAGTGGAAAGTATGTCCTTGAACGAGATGGTATCACCTAGTTTTTACGGATAAGAAAGAAAAGACAGAATAAACAGCAGAAGGCTTTGGAAAAAAGTAGCTTTCGCTACTTTTTGTGCTCCTTCTTTGCCAATGCCCCGCCGATGTTGCTGCTTATCCTTTCCATGAATTGCGTGAACTCCATGGGCACCACGAACTTGGTGGAAGGCGCTTTGCCCACTTCCTCAAGCGCTTTCAGTTGCCAGAGAGTGAGCGCAGGACCTGAGAGGTAAGTCTTTGCAGAGTCCGCAACCAGCTTGATGGACTCGGCCTCACCTTTTGCCAAGAGGATTTTTGCCTGCCTCTGCCCTTCGCTTTTGAGGATCTCTGATTCCTTCTGCCCTTCCGCCTGCAGGATTTGGCTTTGCCTGTTCCCCTCTGCCTCAAGAATCATGGCGCGCTTGTTGCGCTCGGCTGCCATCTGCTTCGTCATGGCTTCCTGGATGGATGAGGGCGGCTCGATTTCGCGGATTTCGACCGCCTCGGCTTTTACGCCCCACTTGTCTGTTGCCTCGTCCAGCGTTTCTCGCAGCTTGGTGTTTATCACTTCCCTCTTGGAAAGCACATCGTCAAGCGCCATGTCGCCGATGATTGACCTCAAGGTTGTTTGCGCAAGGCGGATGGTGGCGTGCTGGAAGTCCTCCACGCGTATTACCACGCGTTCGGGGTCCACCACCTTGTAGTAGATGACCGCATCCACGCCGACTGTTGCGTTGTCCTTTGTGATGACGTCCTGGCGCGGCACTTCAAGCGTACGCGTGCGCAGGTCGACCACGCGGACTTCATCGATGAACGGGATGACTATGACAAGCCCTGGGCCAACTACGCCCGTGAAGCGGCCCATCCTCATGTTGACTCCGCGCTCATACTCCTTGAGGATGCGCACGCTTGTCGCAACCCCCAGAATTCCCACTATTGCAACCGGGATTATGCAAATTTCCGCTCCTGCCATCAAAACCACCTTCCACCTATTTGATTATGAAAACTCACTTCCCCTCGATCCCCTTCATGCACGCCATGAACTCATTCAAGTTGTAGGGCAGCACCACGTTCGACTTTTCCGAAGAGGAAAGCGTTTTCCATGTGCCGATTTCCCAAATCGAAAGCGCACTCCCCTCGATTTTTTTCGCCTCGGCAGAAACAATGCCTATGCCTTGCGCCTCTCCGTGCGCCAGATTCACCCTTGCCTTTGCCCTGCCCTGCGCGATCGTCTCTATCGCCTGCCTTGCGCCCTGAGCGTTTATTATGGACGAATCGCGCATGCCTTCGGATTCGAGGATGGTGGCGCGCTTCAGCCGCTCTGCCCGAACCTGCCAGAGGAGAGCATTGCGAAGGGAGTCGGATTGCGGGACTATCTGGCCTATCTCGGCCCGTATGATCTCTATCCCCCATTTGGTGCCAAGCTGCGCAAGCGCAGAATTGAGCCTGTTGTTTATCTCCTCGCGCTCGGAATTCAATGCGTCAAACTGCATATCGCCCACAATGGAGCGGAGCGCTGTCTGGGAAAGCCTGATTGTCGCTATTTCGTATTGCGCCACGTTTAGGATGAGCCTTTCTGCCTCCACCGGCCTGTAGTATATTATTGCGTCCAAGCCAACAACCGCATTGTCCGAGGAAATCACCTTTTGCCTTGGGACGTCGATGGATCGGATGCGCATGTCCACCACGCCCACGACATCGATTAGCGGGAGGACGAAATTTATCCCCGGAGGAAGCTTCCTGATGAACCTTCCATAGCGGAAAACAAGCCCTTCCTCGTATTGCTGTATGATTACGAATGAGCGGGAAACAATTGTGAGTAGGCCTATTGCAACTAGCAGGAATACCAGTCCGTCAATTCCCATGATGATACCTTTGCGCTCCCACGCGCAAACTGAAAAATCACTTGACCTTTAAATAAACGCCCTCAAAGCCGATCACTTCCACTTTCTGGCCAGCCTTGTAATTTTTCTCCTTCACGCTTTTTGCGCTCCAGGACTCGCCTTTGACTTCAATTAACCCCTTGCCTGCCTTGAAGTCCTGCGTAACCCTGCCCGTCATCCCGACCACGGATTCCCCGCCTGTTTTTATGGGCTTGCTTTTGTTGAGGTGCTTTGAGTAGAACCAGACCGCAAGGCCTGAAACAATTGTCGCAACTGCGCCTGCGGCAAATGAAATATTCGGCTCAACGCCATAGGAAATCAATGCGCCTGAAACAAGCAATCCGATGCCAAGCACGCCCACGATGCCTGCTGGAAGGAAGAATTCGCCAAGAAGGGCAAGCAGCCCAAGCAAGATGAGCACGTCTGAAAGATTCATGCAAGTAAAAAGAGTGCAAATATTTTAAACGTGAGCAAAGAAAGCCAAGCATGGGCAGGCGCGGGAGGCACCAATCCAGGCTTGAAAAGGGAAGCGATTACGCTTCGCCTGACAATGCAGAGCGTCTTATCAAAGTTGGCGATGTCGATTCGCAGCTTTCGGAAAACCAGACTTCCTATGCGCCCAAATACAAGGTGGAGCGCGAAAGCGAAGCGCGCGAGCGTGCCGAGGACCAGATGATGAGCAGCAGGCACAAGTTCAGTGCGAGCAACCCATATGCGAAAAGGGTGATTTTTGCAGACAGGCCTGCATATGAAAAAAGAAGCAACAACATAGTGAGGGAAAGCTGGAGCTACCATTCGCTTTTCCCATCGCTTCGCACTTTCATCCCGCTCCTCGTTTTCCCCCTTGCAGCAATTGCGATTTTGTTCTTCGGCTACCGGCTCGAGAGAGGTGTGTCGAGCGTGGTCTGGAGTTTCTGGGGAGTTGCTGTTGCGCTTGCAGTGATATTTTTCTTCCTTGAATCCACAAAGGCAAGAGTGAGCCATGGCCTGAAAGACGCGCTGGTGCATGGCACTGTGCTCATGCTGCTTTTGGTGATGCACGGGCTGAAAGAGCAGGTGGCAAGCGCATTCCTGCTTTACCTCGGCGGGCACTTCCTTATGCACATGATTGACTTCCACCTAGAGCGCTCGCCTTCCCGCGCAGGAACCCTTATCCTGTTCGGCTCTGCTGCGATAGTGATTGAGCTTCTTTTGGCTGTCGCTGTATTTGCGGGGTATTTGGGAGTTGTGTAAAAAAACAGAATCAACAGAAGTTGGAACAAGTTCCGAAATTTGGAGAAAACTGGTTATTGCAACAGGCGACTCCATAATTACAGCATACAGTGGACGCTCCACTCCCACAAATCTGAGCTGCAGGGCAAGAAGCCGTGCACTTTATCACTAGAGATTTTGTTCCAAATTGCCGTTTTGTAATCTGCGTATTTTCTAAATATTCGATATACTCAAAACCGAAATTTTTCATTTCTACAAAACCTGGTGACGCACCTGATTGGCAGAATGAGGACGCGCCGCCAACGCAATTGGAACAGCCGCTTGCGTTTGATACGAAGAGGATTTGCCTGTCGCATACAAGCCCTGTTATGGCGGCGAGGTCAAAATATTTCTCTTCGCCCGGAGCAAGATAGAAAAAATCGCTTATGTTGTAGCTACCAGCAGCAGGAGTGTTGCACGTAGCCACTGTGGTGCCGCTATAGAAAGTTGTAGCTTTGCTTCCATCAGAACCGATGACCCCAGTTATTCGCACAGGATAACCAGCAATATTTTTGACACGCAGGTAAGGCGTAGTATTAGTACTTGCCCCCAAGCTGGCGCTTGATTCCACTATTGCAATAGGGCTTGCGCTTTTCCAGTACATTTGGTTTGCAGTCAGAAGATTGTCTGATGCGGTTCCTGGGAAAAAGCCAAGCAGAACAATGCCAACTAACGCGATGATTAAGACAACTGCAAGTAAGACTAGATATTCTGTTGCGCCTTGACCTGTGGAAGAACAGTAATACTTAGTTCCTGATGCACAACTGTTTGAGAACGGGAAATCTGAGGATTTAGAAGCTTTGAGTGAGGAGTGTGCTCCTAGCACATGCATTGAAGTCTAAATCGGATGAAAGAATTTATAGTGGTTATAGTGGGTTTGAAACAATAGAAACAGGCTTTCAGACCTAGAAACCTCAAGGGTTACATGGGTCTGGAGACCAGTCTGGGTAGATCGGATTGCAGCCATTAGCGCAACAGATGGTAGCTGCACCGTTAGGACAGATGGATCCTGAACATGGAGAGTATACCGTCTCTATTATTGGAGGAACCACTACGCTGATTACTGCAACGATCGTGGCTGTTGAAAGAAGACCGTACATGGCCAATACAAACGCTTTGCGGATTTCAGATCCCATGCTAAGATTGCATGCACCAAAGAGAAGCGCACTTAGGACGAGGCACGCCATGATAACGACTGGAGAAACTTCTTTCAAACCATTGATGACACCTTGGAGCGAAGCTGTAATATTTGACACTGCTGCAAATGAAATGCCAGATAAAATTATGACGGAAAAAACTGCAAAGAGAAATTTTTTTAGAGCCATGGCGAAACAAACCAAGACTAAATAAATAAAACTATCTGTCTTGCAGCTCAGGATGCAACCTTGGAAACGGTAGTCGCCTTTGTTGCGCGCAAGGTTACCAGCTGCACGCTTGGATCGCTGATTGTCATGCTGCCTTTTCCAGATACAGCAACTGTTTTCTTCACGCCACCTCTTATGTAGGAGAGCGAATACGCGTAGCCAGCCTGCAGATTCCAGCTGAGTGTGACTGGATATGCTGCTGAACTGATTGAGATGTTGTATTCCTTGTAGGAAGATGAAGGCAGTGATTCGATATACCTGTCAGTTGCATACCTCACATCATAGACCCCAGAGTATTTTGGAGGAAGGTCTGGCTTGGCGGAATTGCCAAGATAAACCGAGAGCTTCTTCTTGGAGTTGTCTGTAACTGTGAGCGAGCTCATTCCGGCAGTGCTTGTGGACTGGATTTGGTTTGTGGGGGCAGCCCCGAGAATAAGCCTGCCTGGCTGGTTGGATTTCACCCAGTATGCTCTTCCAGGCTCCAATATTTCTGCCCTGTAATAGCCTCCATTAAAGCCCCAGAAGTCAGAGACTAATAGGTCCGCAGGCTCTGTCTTGATTGAGGAAAGGTTGACAGGCACTGAGATTGAGCCTATTATGTTCCATCTATAATTCAGAGTAGTGTTCACAAAGGGCAGGTTGCCCCCCTCGTATGTCTTTGAGCTGTTGCTGTTGAATTTGAGCCAATAGCCCTGCCCATACGCAGCCTGGCTTACCGAGGTGTATCCGTTGGTGTAGGCATACAACGATGATGCGCCTTCAGGCCAGATGGCAGTGGTTGTATTGTCGGCAACAGTGACCGGAACGCTCACCATGTTCCAGCCAGCAGAATAAGCAACTGCCACTGAAGTATTCACTACTGACACGTTGGCTGATAGGTTGGTGGCGGTTGCTGGCCAGACAGAATTGGTTGCCGTTTCCCTGCAGGCAATCTTGTCGCCCACAACTGCACCAATTGAACTTAGGACCAGGGTGCTTGCATTGTTTCCTGGAACTGCCGCCCCATTTTTGTACCACGTAAATGCCCTGGCTGCAGTATTTTCCAGGTCACCGTCTGGGTCGGAATAAACACCGGGGGTGCAGACTGCAGTAGAAGCAACATAGAGCGGCTGGGAAACCGAAGGCTGCGTGATGCTTGGAGCCCTGTC
>JAWBPP010000038.1:0-9303 GCA_038824715.1 Candidatus Anstonellaceae archaeon | reverse complement strand
CACTACGTCCACAGGAGTTTCCTCCCGCTGGCATCCACGTTCTACAGGATGCAGGCAGGCCTTTCCTCGCCATTGCAGAGGACCGAGCTTGAAACTGAATTCGGCAAGCCAAAAGGGAGGCTGCTCACTTCGCTTCCGTATTTCCTTGGCATGAAGCGCGGCATGAATGACATGATAGCCTCCACGGGCCAGGAGCTTTTGGACTTCTCAGGAATGGGCGGGGTGCTTGCAGGATTGCGCAAAAGCAACAAGCTGACCTTCAACTCCGACGGCACGATTGATGTCAAGGATTCCTGGTATTCCACCGCGCTAAACCGCTTTGGCGTAAGGAGCGAGCACGTTGGCGGCAGCACGCAGCTTGCCTGGCAAAACAGGATACACGACAGGATAACCGCATCTAAAGAGTGGCAGGATGAAAGCCTCAGGAGCAAGGTGCAGGAATGGGCCTCAAAGTACGAGGACTACATGTATTCTTCCGGTGAAAGAAGGGAAGAATTGAACAGGGAATTGAAATCACTTGAAAAAGAGCTCGACCCGTTCGCATCCAAGTACATTATTGACGAGCGGCAGGAGGCGAACAGGAGGAGTCTTGCAGGCAATTACTTCAACAAGGACGGCTCGCGCGACAGGTTCATGGAAATATTCATGATGGACCATATCAGCACCTGGAGGCAAATCATACCTGGCATGACCGAGACGGCTCCGCTCACGGGCACCACGCTTTCGCCGCAAGTTGTAAATTATTACGCGCGCGCAACACCTGACAAAAGAATAAGCACAGAAAAGCACTTCTACGTGCACGAATACGACGAAGTCTTGGGTGATTGGATAGTGGCTGACAAATTCAACACGCAGCGCGACTCCATGCGCGAAGTCTACAGGCTCGAAACGCCTGCCATGATGCAGTTCATGAAAATACAGTCCCAGACATTGCAGTACGAGTTGTTCACTCCAATAATACAGGGGCTGCTCACCACATTCCCGCTGCGATTGGGTTCGCATTCCGATCCAATCACACTGTCGCTTGGTGGTCGTCAGATTGTTCTTAGCGCCGGGCATTACTATCAGCAGATGAAAAGGGTGGAAAGCACTGAAGAGCAAAAAGAGTTCGTGGGCAGCCAGCTTTACAACACATACGGAATACGCGGCTCCTCCATTGGCATGGATGAGCTTGACGAGTCGGCCCGCATGGCCCGCTACCAGGTTTCCATGCAGACCCTCCGCGATGCAATCGCAACCAAGCAGCACAACTGGGACGAAGTTGCCGCAGGATTCTCCGAAGGCCGGAGCACCATGCAACGGATTGGCGACCTCCTGACATTCCGCGGAGAGGCAGTGCTTGAAAGGCTGCGCCTCATCAATATGGAAGCTACTGAAGCAGAAAGGAACAAGTACCTCATGCGCAGCATGCTCCTCCTGCAGTGAGCTGCCTTCAGGTGCAAGCGCAGGCGTCATCACTATTATAATATTCCTGCTTTGCATATTTCGAGTGATGGTGTGCAAATGAGGTTGCCAATCGCACTTTCCCTTCTCGCAGTCTTTATCTTCCTTTCAGGCTGCGTGCTTTACGACTACCGCGACCCGTCCAAGCTTTTTCCTGGAACCGAGCGGCTCCGCGTATCTGACCTCACACCGCAAATCCCTGCGCAGCGCATATGCCTCCCTGTGAACGACTCCCGCCCGTGCTACTGCATGTTCTGCTATAACGAGACCAGCTCGGTTTTGGGCATCACATTCGATTCCACGCTCGAAGGCGGAAGGTGCGTGTTTGCCTATTGCAACAGGTCCACGTATTATGACTCAATTGAGAACAGCGGCGACAGCCTGCAGGCGCGAATGTTCATGGTTGGACAGGGCCCAAGCTTCTACTCTGCAGATCGGGCGAACCTCTATTGCAATTACACCATGCAGCTTTCGGTCAAGTGGATGGTAGGGCGAAACGGCCCTCCGGAAATACCCTCAGGCACCCGCGCTGCACGCTGCCTGGGGCGCAACATATTGCCCCTTTACATCTACTACACCAATGGCACATTCATCGACCCTGTGCGGACAGGGGAAATAGCGGCAAACCTGAGCACAGCAGGTCCTGTGATGATTACCACTGAGCTTGCATACAACAGCTCAGATGCGGACGCGCTTGCCCGTGTGAAGGAGCAGATAGTTGCAATAAAGCAAAACTGCCCCAAGTGCCTCTCAGTCCTTGCAGTTAAGTCAGGCGACGAGAACGGGGTGAAAAGCATACTTCTTGACCCAGTCGTTTACCCGAACGGCAAAACCCTCAACAACATGACTGATGTTGTCGGCTTCGGCTTCCGCGCAAACGACTACCAGGACTGCAGCGTGAACAAGATTTTCCTTGACAACTATGCCTTCTCGCGCCGCATCCTCTCATACTATTCCAAGCCCACCATCTGGCTCTACGCTGGGGCGTCCGAGGGCAACTCGAGCGACGGAGGCTGCCAGTTCTCCAATGAAAGCGTCCACCTGTTCTACCAAAACATCTTCTCGTCAATACAGGGGATGGCAAGCTCAGGGATATTGGGCGTGGGCTTCTACGAATTCGGGGACCGCGGCGGTTCCTTGCCGTGCAACGGGGTGCAGGGCTGCGACTTCGGAGTCGCCTACCTGAACGGCACGCAAAAGCACCCTGAAATAAACACATGGTCTGATCTGTGCCAAAAATACGGTGCGACAAGCAGGAGCCCGCTAGTCTTCTCGCGAAACGCACAGGGGCCGGTATGCGACTTTGCGCAGGATTGGATAATGCAGCGCTATGTCTCACAGGAGGTAAACAGCCAGCGCGGGCTTTCAGCAGCAGAAGTCGAGCCAGTCGAACCCGACAAACTTTTCGGCTGCGGGGCGCTTTGCGTCTCAGAAACCGCCATGCCAAACAGCGCCGCTTATGGAATATACGGGACAACGTTCAACCAGTCATTTTGCAGCGCCTACCCGTTCATGGATGACAGGGCTGATGACTATGACATAAGCCAGGCGTACTTCCGTTCCATAGTCGCAGTGGAAAGCGGCTTCAACCGCACGGCAGTCTCCTGCGTGAATGACACAAGCAGGGCTTGCAACCCTGACAACCGCACAATGGCGCAAATCTGCGCGGATTCAGGAAACCCTGCGAACTGCCCGTCTGACTTCACCTGCAGACCAGGCTTCAAGCCCTGCGGCTTTGGGCTTTCGCAATGCACGGAATATCCTGGGAAATACTATTCTGCGAACGGACAGGAAATACCTGACACGATCGCGAACTGCGGCGGCACCGCCTACAACCCGTTCGACCCAGCGCAGAGCGTCTGCTGCGGCACAGGCAAATTCAGCTCTTTTCTTAGCACGGCAAGAAGATTCATCTACAACAACTGGGGCGTACTTTCGGCGTGCAGCAACGGCCTCAAGGTCGAGGACAGGGAATGGGCGACATATTTCCTGGCTTCAGCGTATTACAATGCCGGGACTGCTGCGGTTCCAAGAATACTCAATTTCACCAACCAGCGCGACCAAGGCGGGCAGTGCCAAGGCGAGCAGAACTTCATCAACTACTTGCGCAACCGTGGCTTTAGGACATACGGCTCATACGCTTCGGATGTAATGAGCAATTACGTCGCAGCTGTATCAGCGTGCGGCGTCGACTGCCAACGCTAGCTTGCAGTCTTAAATAAAAGAGAATCGGCACAAGCCCTGGAAAAAATAGGCAGAACAAAAGAAGACAAAATAGCCGACAGAAAAATAAAAAAAACAGCTAGCGGAAAAAAAAGAAAATCGAATAAAACTAAAAGAAAAAAAGCAAATAAGAAAAAGCGAGGCCTAATCCTTCTCGGCAGGGATGTTCTTGCTGCTCTCGCGCTCCCGCTCAAGCTCGATTATCTGCCTGCTTCTTGCAATGTCCTTGGGGAAGTGCCTTCCACGCATGAGGAAATTCCTCTCGTAGGTCTTTGCCTCAAACTTGGAAGCGATTATGTCCGACGCAGATTCCACATCGAACTCCTTGCAGGAGAAGATGTCCACGCTTGCGTAGCCCTTCTCTGGGAAAGTGTGTATGCTGATATGCGATTCCGCAATCAGCACTATGCCCGAGACCCCCCAGTCTTCGGGTTTCACGCCGCTATACGAGAACGTATACGGCGGCATAATCTTCGTCATCCCGACGAGATTCGGCAGTTCGTCCAAAAAACTATAAACAAAATTCACGTCTTTCAATTTTTTCCGGCTGCACCCATACATGTCCATGGTCAGATGCGGTCCAAACATTTGGGTAATCCTCCCATTTCCTCGATAGAGGAAAAAGCGTTTATATACATGAAAATAGTATTTATAAATATTTCCACTTATGGGAAAATAAACAAGCTCATAATCTCTTTTGGCGAGAAAAATGGCACTATAATCATTTTTTTCTAAAAAAAGAGCCTTAATAGCTCTTTTTTCTCAATTAAACACCTCAATAAGCGTTTTAGCTGCATTCGGCACTCATATCCTCGATTTTTTCCAAAACAAGGCTTTAATGCCAAAATTTCCTGCATTCTGGCAAGTTATATCTGTATTTTTTTAGCCTTCGCCGTAAAATATTTTTGTTCCAAATGGGACAAATCGCAATCTCGAAAAATTTTCCAGGGCGCAGCAATTTATAGCCACCTGCAGAAAACAAATCCATGCGCTCTTGCTCACGGTGCGGGAGGATGCTTGAGGATTTTGATGTGGGCGGCGACGGAATCTGCCACAACTGCGAAGCCTCCTCTGGCCATGGAAGCGGCACAGACGTCCCGTGCCAGCGGTGCGGCATGTACCTGCCCTCTCACGAGCTTCAGATGTGGAACTCGCGCCTCTACTGCGCCTACTGCATAATGGACGTGAAAGACGAGGAGAAGATGATGCGCGAGGGAGGAAAGCACCATCACAAGCCAGATTCAGAACCACTTGATCAGGACTTCGGTAAGAGGCAAGAGCGCTGCCAGAAGTGCGGCAGGAGTGCGGATTTCCTCTATTCTTCTCAAGGAATGCGTCTTTTCTCACATTGCTATTCTGAAGGCGGTGCAACCGGCGGAAAGCCAGAAGGCGGAAATGCGGGAGGGATTGCGCAAATAGTTTCGCAAATTTTTGGAAAATCCTCCCTTCCGAAACAAGACGAGCCAAAAATAATCACAAGGCAATCTCAAAAGATAGTTTTCGACCCAAAGACTAGGAAGATGGAAATCAGGCGCTCTGAGGAGAAAACGGCTGCTGATGAGCACCAGGGCGATTCCTCTGGGGAAGGAAAGGGCAGCGGGATAATCTCTTCCCTGAAAAGGAAATTCTCAAAAAAGGATTAACGGGAAGCCCGCTTCACAGTCCCGCTTGCCTTCAGCGTTTCCATCCGGCACTTCTTACCTTCAAATTCAGACAGGCACGCACAGCAAAAGACAGCTTCGTCCAATTTTTCCTTCGCGCACCTGATTATTCCTCTGCCTTTCTTCTCCTCATACTTGACAAGCTTGAACGCAAGCGAAGCAATGCCAATCTCCCCGAAAAATCTCAGGAAATGCTCGTGCACGATTTTTTTCGCCTCGGAAGCAGAAAGCGCCTTGCCTTCGCAAAGCAGGGAAAAGGCAACATATCTCCTCTTGAATCTCTCAGAAGGCTTCATCTTCCCACCAGCCTCGCAGAGCATTCGCTTGCAAATCTCTTCTCATGCGGATTCATCCCAAGAGCAGACATGAATGCTTCGAGCTCCTCGCCATTTCGCAGCTCCTCTGAATTCTTCGCCATAGAACAAACAACAAATCCGCAGCCTGCTTTCCTGCACGAGGAAAAGGCAAGCCTCATCTTGGAAATAACTATTCCGCGCCTAAATCCGCTTTCGCGAAGCACGTCGCAAAAAGCGAAAACAACAGCGCCATTGCCCTTAGCAAGGTCTTTGTAGACGCCGTCGTCAAACTCATAGCTTGGCGAGTAAAGAAGCGCGCCTTTCATCCTTGCATCTGCAGTGGCTTCCTTCTGAGACTTTGGCATCCTGAAATTCTTCAGCAAAGAGACTGCCAGCGCTCGCTCTATTCCTGATGATTTTGGAAGATTTTCTGCAGAAACGATGTCCAGCATCTAAAATGCCTTCATTGCAGGCTATTCCTGCCTTCCTTTTTTCGCAGCCGAGGTCAAGCCCCTGAAAACCCTTCCATGCGGCATGCCTGGCAGAAGCTTTCGGTCCACGAGCACCACTTCAAAGTATTTTTTGGTGCCGTCCTGGCCAACCCAGTAGGAGTTGAGCACTTCCAGATTGGAGAAAACCCTTCCAGCCTTTTCCTCTGCCTGCCTTTGGAGCGATTTCCCAGGCGACAAATAAGCGACATTTTTCGCAGGCTTCCTTCCGCCCCACGGGTGCGGGCGTTTCCTCGAGCCTCTTCCCACAGCCACGCGCGCCATGTAGTAGCCGTCCTTTGCCTTGAAGCCAAGCGAGCGTGCGCGCGCAAGGTTGGTCGGCCTAAGGATGCGCACAACCGTCCCGAGCTTTCTCCACTCGGTTATTCTCTTCCTAAGTAGTTCGCTTCGTTCCTTGTATTGCTTCTGGAACGACTGCTGTATGTACTTGTACATTCCCATCAATATCTACCTCGTTGTGTTTTTCTTCCCAGCTTGCCATCGTTCAGGCAACGACCACCTACATTCAATGGCATCGTTCAATCTAATTCAAAACATATAAGAAGCTTCCCATGCCTCGCAATATTGCGGTCTCGGGATTCCTCGGCTGCTATCTAGCAAATCCGCATCCTGACCCGCACGCATGAAGTATCAAATTACTTTGCTGGTTTGCTATAGCATGGCCTCGCCGTTCAAGCTCATGGGCTACTTGTTCCAATTCGCAGGCTTTGGTGTGATGATTTTCGCATTCCTCACACTCGTTTTTGGGATACAAAACACAGTTGGAAGCGTGATGTCTCAGATGCAATCATCAGCAAACATCGGCACAGCGCAAAATCCGCCATGCGACCCTGAAATAGACGAACTTTGCGGAGTCGACATCGGCCAGGAAGGCGCAATCACGCAAATCTACAACGACAAGGTCTATACGTTCATTCTTTATCTGGGGATAGGCATAGTACTTATGGTAATCGGACTCATCCTGCGCGCAACAGAGGAAATAGGCGGATTCTTCGCTGGCTTGAAAGAAGGGAAGCAGCGCGCAAAGGTCGGAAAATACACGCCTCCCAAGGGCCTGTTCTAGCCCCAAGTCCGCGTACCTAGAGCCGATAAGTTTTCTCCTTGTAAATAACCGTGTCTCCCGCCACCATCCTCTCCCCTAGCCGCAGCACAGTGTCGCTCCCGTCTGATTCATAGCTTCCCAAAATAAGAACGCCTTTCCCAAGCCTTGTCGGCGAAGCCTCGATAGGCAGCATTTCCTCAAGCGCGAATTTCACCGACTGCGTGAACGGCATCCGGTGGTGGCGCCCCTTCGAAGTCAAAGTCAAATGCTTGTGGTCAATCACAATCCTCCCAGCGCCGCCCTTCCTGAAAAAGTCGGCAATCTCGCCAATCGTTTCCTCCGTTTTCCTGCGCAGCCTCTTTTTGGCAATCCCTTCAAGCGCAGCGCCAACCTCCTCCTTCAGCTTCTGCACGCGCTTTTTTGCAGTCCTAAGCTCAGAATAAACAGAATGCTTTTTCGATGCAAAAATCTCCTCGAGCTTTAAGAGCCTCTCCCTGCACAGTTTGGCATTCTTCCTAAACGACAGGCTCGCCCCCCGCAATTCCATTCCCTCTCCTTCCTCGCTTGCTGCCTTCATTTTTTTCAGGTACGCGCCCATCTTCTCAAATGAGGAGCGCGCAGCCTCAAGCTCGCCTGCCCATTCCTCCTCTCGGGCGGCAAGCGCAGCACCAATCGCAATTTTTTCCGCCTCTTCAAGGTCTGATTCCACCTTGTCTGCAAGCACAATGGTTTCGTTGAGCGCAAGGTCAGTCATCTGCATCTTCATTTTCTCAGCGCTTGCAATCTGCTCGGAAATTTTCTCCATTGCGCGCTTAAACCCCTTTCCCGTGTCAGAAACAGAAACGAACCTGTCCAGCGCTTCGTCCAGCCTTTC
Source organism: Candidatus Anstonellaceae archaeon (assembly GCA_038824715.1). GTDB lineage: Archaea > Micrarchaeota > Micrarchaeia > Anstonellales > Anstonellaceae > UBA10161. Next base: position 1,255 of record JAWBPP010000038.1, on the reverse strand, counting down.
CTCTAAGGAGTGGTAGAGCCTCTTGCTTTCCTCAAGCGTGCCGGTCGCCTCGGGCATGAGTGTGTTGGGGAATTCGGAGTTTAAATAGCTTACTAGCTTGCTTACCCGAGCACTTCGCCAAGCTGCAATTCAATTCTTTTGGTTTTTGAATTGGCGCATTCCATTATCCTGCGCCGCTCTTCAGGCCCGACCTGACACACGTGAAAATATTTCCTCAGAGTTATGTTCTTTGCAAATGGAATTTTTGCCCCAATGGATGCAGCGCTAAGCTCGCACACTTCGCGCACAGTTTTTGTTCTTCTTTGCAAAATCATGCAAGACTCCCTCGCACCATCATTCTACTTTCGCATGGCAGGGCGCATCATGTCCATCGTTTCAAAAGGAACCCCTACAAATTCGGCGATTTTCTGCGCAGTCCGGCTGTCATTTACTGTATTTTCGCAGTTTCGTTGACGCCTTCCCGCATCACAAAAACTGCTCCAATCGGAACAAGCGGAGGCAAGCCCGCTGTCCGCTCCGATAGCCTTTATCCCTTCACCACTCCCATCCCTAAGGGGCAGTCGCCAACACGAGCTCCTCTTAATGGATCAGCCCCATTCGCATCATCAGCCCTTCACCACTCCCATGGGCACCAATCTTGCAACAATGTCTGAAAGCCCAGCCGTTTTCACGGACATAACCACTTCGTCCACATCCTTGTATGCAAGCGGCGCTTCCTCGGCAAGCAATTCAGATTCGGTAGCCTTCACCATTATGCCCTTGCCTGCAAGGTCGCTTTGTATTTGGTGCCCTGTCCAGCTGTGGATTGCCTTGGAGCGGCTCATCGCCCTTCCAGCGCCATGGCAGGAAGAGCCCCAAGAATGCTTCATGGAGCCTGGCCTTCCCACAAGGACATACGAAGCAGTGCCCATGCTCCCGGGAATCATTACTGGCTGCCCAATCTCGCGGTAATACGGCGGAAGTTCGCTCCTTCCTGCAGCAAAAGCGCGCGTGGCGCCCTTCCGGTGCACGCACACCATCTTCCTCTGCCCATCCACGTCATGCTCCTCAAATTTCGCAATGTTATGGCACACATCATACACAAGCGGCATTCTCTCGCTTGTGCCCTTCCCGAACACCTCGTCAAATGTCTCCCTCACCCAGTGCATCATGATGTGCCTGTTGCAAAACGCATAATTCACTGCGCACCGCATTGCCTTGATGTACTTCTCCGCTTCTGGAGAATTAATCGGAGCGCAGCAAAGCTCAGGGTCAG
>JAWBPP010000037.1:0-9523 GCA_038824715.1 Candidatus Anstonellaceae archaeon | reverse complement strand
TCATCTGCTGCTGCCAGGAGGCAAAGGGCAGCGCTGCGAATAGCAGAAGAAGCAGCGCAAATGCAACAAATCCTTTCATCTCCATTCCTCGTGTGCAAGCCTTGTTTGGCAGCCGAAAAACCCGGTCAGGCCTACTGCCCCTCTCTGTCAGCAAGCTCAAACACAGGCGGAAATGCCCTTGCCAATTTCAACCGCGCGCCGCAGTCAGGGCACTGCATGACGTCTCCGACTTCAAGCCCGGCCTCAAGCGCAATATGGAAGGTGCACGCTGGGCATTCCGAAACCGACATAATCTGGATTTTCCTCGAATCTTTAAGTAGGTTTGCCTGCCAATTAGCATCCATGTTCATGCGGAAAGCACTGCTTGCATTAACGGCAATCTTTCTCATTATCCTAGCTTATGTGGCACTCTACCAAAAACCAGCCCCAAAATACGGCGATGAACATTCGCACGCAGATTTTAAAGTCTACATTAATGGCGAGGCAATCAACTTCTCGCAGGAAAAATACCTGTCCGGGAACGTTTCAGGAAAGCGCCGTGACCTTTCTCCCTTCACGCACCTGCACGACACGGACGGCAACGTTGTCCACAAGCACATGAGCGGCATAACGGTCGGGACGTTTTTAAGCTCGCTTAACATGCGTTTCAATTCCACCTGCTTTTCGCTTGACAACGGCACAAGCTACTGCAATTCCGGCAACGCAACGGTTCGCATGTTCGTCCAGCACTCAGGCGGAAATTGGCAGCAGAATTACGAATATGAAAAATACTCGTTTTCCGACCTCGACAGGTTTCTGATAACTTACGGAGCAGCTTCTCCTGCCGAACTGCAATCCCAGATGGAATCGGTCACAGACAGGGCGTGCATCCCATCAGGGAAATGCCCCGAGCGCGGCTTGCCCCAAGATGAAAGCTCCTGCGACACGGACAGCGGCGAATGCGACTAATTTTTTCCTGAAAAATATTCTTTCAAGCTCCCAATGCCAGCTCCGAGTGATGCGGCAAGGAACAGCACGATTATGCTGTCCAGGAAAGCCGATGAAGCGGCAATCGCATCCTTCCAAATCCCGCTTTCCAATATTGCGGAATAGTTCAGCAAGGAAAGCGCCAGCCCGATGAACGGAAGAACGTTCGCAAAGTCAAGTGCAAGCTTGAAAAGTGGATTGGTGTGGCCTCCAGCCGCACTCTTGCCGCCTGAGCGCATCCAATAATACGCAGCACTCGAAACGGAAAAAATCAGCCACACCAATGAGGATCTTCCCTGCTTGACTGTGATTTCCAGCCCCTGGAACTTTAAACAGAACACTGCGGCCAAGACAACTCCTGCAAGTGATGTGATGCCTGCCAAAAGCTTGCCGTGTCTGTTGAGAAAGTCAAACGCCACAAAGTCCTATCCTAATTGAAATTAATAAAAGAGTAGTGCAGGACCGACTGGCGTTGCGACACCACTGGGTCATGCATGTTCGCTTCGCTCAAAAATGCAGGTGGTGATTGGGCTTGCGCCCAACGCGCCTTCACTTGCTTTGCAAGTGCAGGGGGAGGGATTTGAACCCACGAACGTCTAAACGACAGGATGGCTCAGACTGCCACGTTTTCGTTTTCCGTGGACGCTTTTACCGAAGTCGAGCGAACTGCCTCACTTGTGAGCGAGACGAGGTAAAAGGGTCCTCTGAGTCCTGCGCCTTTGACCAAGCTTGGCTACCCCTGCATTTGCCAACAATTTGTAAAGACGGGTTTAAAAGAGCTACTCGTACCTTAGCGCATCAACTGGATTCATCTCCGCCGCCATCCTGGCTGGAACAAAGCCGGATAGCAACCCTATTCCTGTGGCAAAGATCGCCCCGAATGCAGCGACCGAAAGCTGGAAATCCGCAGGCAGCCCGAAAAAGCTTCCAAGATACGCAAATCCCATGCCGAGCGCAGTGCCAAGCGCCCCGCCTATCAATCCGACTGCGCCTGATTCAAATAGGAATATCTTCATTATGTCGCTCCTATCAGCGCCAACTGCCTTCAGCACGCCTATCTCGTGTGTGCGCTGCACCACGCTTGTGAACATGCTCGTGGCAATGGCGAGCCCTCCAACTAGAAGCGAAATCGCTGCAACTGCTCCTAGAAAAATCGTCACAAGGGAAAGCACCTGCCCGATTGACTCTTGTATTGTTTTCAATGTTATGATGCTGTAGTCCCGCTCGTCAGGCTTCACCTTCCTTTGCGAATCAAGTTCGGCGTGCAATCTTTCCACAACACTATCCATATCCGAGCCTTCGGCAAGGCTCGCAGCAACGTAATCCATCTCGCCTTTCGCAAGAGATGCCCGGAAAATCTCCCGCGCATCCTCGTAAGCCACGAAAAAGCCGCTGTCAATCTCGCTTCCAAACGCGCTTGCAGATTTTTTCAGAATCCCAACCACGCGGTATTTCACGCCGTTTATGAGCAGGTAGTTGTTTATGCGCACCGGGTTGTTCTCGCCGAATGTCTCTTCGGAAACTTTTGCTCCAATAACCGCCACGTGCCTGTCCGATTCCGCAAGAAACCTTCCTTCGCTTATTTCAACCGATGTCGTTTTTTCGTACACCCCTGGCTCAATGCCAGTTACGATTGAAGTTATTCTCTTGCCCTTGAATTCCACTGTTGCACGCCTTTCAATCCCGCGCGAAACGAATTCCACTTCTGGCAGTTTTTCCAGCCGTGCAACGTCCTTTTCGGTAAGCTTGCCTGAAGATGGAGGGAGTGCGCCCCCTCCAAAACCAGACAAGCTCAGTTGCGACTGCGAATAGGGCAGCACATACACTATGTTGTAGCCAAAGCCCGACAATTCCTTCTCAAGCGCTGCATTGAAGCCCAGCCCGATTGTAAGGAGCGATACCACTGCGGCAATGCCTATGACTATGCCAAGCACAGTAAGGTAGCTTCTCCCCTGCCTATGGAGGAGGTTTTTTGCAGAATACATTGCAATGTCAATCAAGCGCATGCAAAACCACGCCTGCCAGTACATTCGCGTCTCGAATCGTTCGCAATCACGTGCATGAAAAACAACTCACTCGTAGCGGAGTGCATCAACAGGATTCATGCTTGCAGCCTTTTTCGCAGGCAGGTAGCCTGATGCAATGCCAATCACAAAAGCGAACACCACGCCGAAAATCACTATGGGCCAGTCTATCTGGACAGGGAAAACAAGCAGCCTCGCCAAGGTGACGATTCCTATCCCAAGAAGGCTGCCTGCAATTCCGCCTATCGCTCCAACAGCCCCGCTTTCAAGCAGGAAAATCCGCAGTATGTCCTCCTGCGTAGCGCCAATCGCCTTGAGCACGCCGATCTCGTGCGTCCGCTCAAGCACGCTTGCAAGCATTCCGTTTGCTATGGACAGCCCGCCAACGATAAGCGAGATGGATGCAATCGCCCCGAGGAAAACAGTCACAAGCGCAATCACGCTCCCAATCGTCTGCTGTATGCTTGCAGGGCTGACAACCGAATAATCCCGCTCGTCAGGCTTCACCTTGTGCGAAGAGTCCAGCTCGAGCTTTATTTTCTCAGTCACGTCTGCAACATCCGCGCCTTCCTGCACGAGCACTGCCATCGCGCCTATCTCATTTTCCGCAATCTGCTCGGAAAACATCTGCCTTGCGTCGTCAAAATGCACAAGTATTGCGTTATCCAGACGTGCAGCAGGCCCAAATCCCCCTCCGGTTTTCGCTATCACGCCAATTACCCGGAATTTCACGCCATTAATCAGGATGTAGCTGTTTGCGCCTGCCTTCCGGTTTTGCCCGAACGTATCGTCTGCGATATTCGCCCCAAGCACGGCTACGTGCCTGTCGGAATCAAGCAGGAACCTGCCTTCGCGCATTCCAATGTCAGTCGTTTTCTCAAAGACGCCCGGCTCGATTCCCTGCACAGTTGCCGTTATTTCCTTGCCCTTGAACTCGATAGTCGCACGCCCCATGGCAAGCCGTGCAATGTCCTCTATTTCAGCAATCCTTCTGAGCCTGTCCACGTCCTTTTGGTAAAGTTTGCCTGCAGATGGCGGAAGGCTGGGAGAAAGACCTGCAGAAGACGACTGGGATTCGGCTAACGGAGTTATGAAAAGAGTGTTCGCCCCAAGCCTCCCAAGCTGCCGGTTCACCTCTGCGCTGAAGCCCTGGCCTATGTTAAGGAGCGATACCACTGCGGCAATGCCGACAACAATCCCGAGTATGGTGAGCCAGGAGCGGACCTGCCGATGCCTGAGGCTTTTCAGCGAATAAAAGATTATGTCGGCAAGTTTCATGCACAATCAGCCTGCTGCCGGCTGCCGCGCTCGCAGGCAAGTTGCAAGCTTATAGGCGAGCCGCATATGTTACCTGTTCAACTTGCCTTTTTTGCAGTCTTATTTCTGATTCTGAACCACCAGTAGGCAGCGCCGCCTCCAACTGCAATCACGATAAGCAGGGGCAGCAGACTTCCGTTCTCCTTCTTTGCCGCATCCTCGGCAGGCCTAACGTTCACCATGCTAGTCTGGTTCTTTTCCACCCACACGCCTGACTGGTCCTTATATTTCACAAGCACGTTGACTGGATAGGCGCCAGGCTGCACGCCTTTCATCCTCACCTTGTATTGCACAGTGGAAAAGTCGTCTGATTCCAGCCCGCCAATATACTGCGACTGCTGGGCATTGAAAAGCTCGAATATGCTGCTTGGCGGAAGCGACACTTCTACATTCTGAATCTTGTAGGAGCCCACGTTTGAAACAAGCACTGAAAGAGTGTGCTCGCCTCCAGAAACAAGGGGAGTGGGCTTTGCGTCAATGAAAATTCCGACATCCGCATCAGAATTCACTGACACCTGCACAGCAGTCTCCTCTTCCTTTTCCACGTCGTCTTCCACCCATTTGAGAGTGACAGCTGTGTTCCTCACTCCTGGTTGTGCGTCAACAGAGACTGCAATGGCTATTTCCTTTTCCTCGGCGGCACCCAGGTTTCCCAGCCTTACAAGCTTGGATTCCCTTGCCTTTATCTTCTCGTCTTCAAGGTAGAACTTGAAGTCCTCCAGCGCTCTTCCAGTGTTTTTCACCTTTAGCCTGAGCACGTTGTCGCGCCCGGTTACCACTGGGTCAACCTGCGTGAATACCACGTCGGCCTTCTCTTTTTTGACTGCAACTGTCAGGTATTTCGTCTCGTTTGCCGTGCTTCCTCCCTCCTGCTGGTATTCCAGGATGAACGGGATGCTATTCACGCCCTCGTCAGCGTTCCTTGAGTCAAGTTGCACATCCACAGTTGCGGCCTTTTCCACGCTGCCAACGTAAATCGAAGTAGTGCCGATGAATGCAAAGCCGCTGCCTTCAGCAAGCTTGAGGTTTACCTTGTCCGCCTTGCCTCCGTTGTTGGTTATCGTAAGTTTGAGCGTGTCTGTGGATTTCACGCTTTGCAAGTTGGATGATATTGAAAGTATGGGCGGGTTGACCACGCGTATGTCAACATTGACGGTCTTGAGCTGAGTCTCTTCTTTTTGCGAAACGAAAAATGCCGCAGTCACTATGCCTCCCTTTGCGCCAGGCAAAATCCGGAACGGGATGGAGACAGGCGCAGAGCCGCCGCTTTCAATGGTTCCGACAATGAACGGTGCCGGGGTCTTGAACTCCACGCCTGGAACAGCTGCATAGAAGATTTGCACGTCCTCTAGCGAGCTTGTGGAAGTCGAGCCGGCTGGCACGGCATTTTTTATGGTGAACTGCACCGAGCCTTCCTCCCCTGGCTTTAGCGTGGAAGGTGTGACAGTATAGCTATCTACCGCCATCGCTGCTGCCAGCGAGCCTGCAATCAGACACAGCGCAAAAATTGCGAATTTCACCTTGTCCATGACCCCCACCTCGCATTCAAGCCTCTCAACGGCATTTCTCATTATGATTTGACTATCTTCCCGTCCACCATCTTTATCGTCCTGTGCGTTATTTTCGCTATGTTGGTGTCGTGCGTTACTATCAGTATGGTCTTGCCTTCCTCGTGCAAGCCATGGAACATCTGCAGCACCTCGTGCCCTGTCTTGCTGTCAAGATTGCCCGTCGGCTCGTCAGCAAGAATTATGTCCGGGTCGTTGATAAGCGAGCGGGCGATTGCCACTCTCTGCCGCTGCCCTCCTGAAAGCTGGTTCGGGTAGTGCCACATCCGCTCCTCCATGCCAATTCGATGCAGTATTGCCTTTGCTTTTTCTGCTGCGGCTTTTCCGTCCTGTTCGTAAATTATCGCAGGCAGCGTGACATTTTCAAGGACTGTCAGGCTCGGCACAAGATTGAACATCTGGAATATGAATCCGATTTTCTTGCCGCGGAGGAGCGATAGCTGCTTCTGCGAAAGTTTGGTGATATCCACTCCGTCCAGCACGAGCTTTCCGCTCGTGGGCGTGTCAAGAAGCCCGAGCACATGCAGCATGGTGGATTTTCCGCTTCCAGAAGGCCCCACTATGCTTGCGAATTCGCCCCTGCCTATCTCAAGGTCCACTCCGTCAAGCGCCCTGACTTGCTCAGAGCCCACGTGGTAGATCTTTCGCACATCCTGAAGGACTATCAGGGCGTTTTTCTTCATAATGCTCACTCTTTCCACTATCAGCTAACGGTCTGTCGCCAAAAATTCCGCAGCAGAATTTAAATTGCTTGCCATTACAACTTCTTCCCATGGCAGAAAAGCAGATGCCGCAGCAGCAGCTTGCGTCTCTTATTGACACCATTGCCGCCCCGAAAAAAGGCGAGCGCATGCTTTTCCTCACCGACTACCCGCAAAGCGGCAAGCCCGACTCGAGCCGCCTTGGCAGGGCGGAATTGCTCGCACGCTGGTACCGTGCAGCAACTCTTCTTGCAGCAGAGCGCAGATTCAACCTCCTCCCGATAGTGAAATACCATGAAACAGGAAAGAGCAATTCCGACCTTCCGAAATCTGCTGCAACTCATGACGGCGGGCACGTGGACGACCTGCCCTCTCTCATTTCCTCGGCAAACATAGTAATTGCAATGACGCAATATTCCGCGACCGCGCCCCTCAAGAACATCGCAGCCAGCGCACCGGCACTCCGTATAATCTCCATGCCTGGCGTAACTGCCGAAATGGAGCCAGCCATGGCTGCAGACTACAAAAAAATAGACGCGCGCGGCAAGCGCCTCCTGGCGGTTGTAAAGTCGGCAGTCCAATTCGAAGTGACATTCGATGGCGCAGGCATCCCCCGCGGCACTAAACTGCTCATTGACACACGGGCAAGCAACTGGATACTCGATTCTGGCATGTGCCACTCTGCAGGCGATTTCATCAACTTCCCATCAGGAGAGCTTTTCACTGCTCCCTATGAAGGCGTTTCACCTGAAGGCAGGCGCGAATTCGGCGACTCGCAAACACAGGGCGTGCTTCCGGTCTATTCCTCTGCAGACAAGAAAATAGCATTCCTCAAAGTGGAGAAGAACAGGATTGTGCGCGTGCAGGGGGACTCTGATGCTGCAAAAAAAATAATCGAGCACATAGCATCAGATGAAAATGCGGCAAACATCGCAGAGCTTGGGCTCGGGCTGAACGACTCTGCCAGATGCGGGGAAGACGTCCCTGTTCTTGAAAAGGAAAAGGCAGGGCCCCACATAGCATACGGAAGAAGCGACCACTTCGGCAGTCCAACTGCGCTTGTCGGCAAAGTGAAGGCAAACGTGCACGTGGATTTTGTCTACACGCGAGACACGCCCATCACCTGCACAATATATGCGGTTTATGCAAATGGCAATCGCGTTCTCATAGCAGAAAGGGGAAAAATAGTCGCAGTATGAGCCCAACTGCCTACATCTTTTCCAGCGCCTTCACTCCAAGAATGGTAAGCGAGCTTTTCATCACAGCAAGCGCAGCAGCATTTATGGCAAGCCTCCTTTCTCTGACCTTCGCATCTTCAGCTGCGATGACCGGGCAGGTATTGTAGAATTTATTGTAGTCCGAAGCCAAATCCAGGCAATATTCTGCCACAATGTGCGGCCGGAGGTGTTTTGCGGCTTCCGAAACCACGAAATCGAACATCATTATCCTGTTCAAAAGGGCTTTTTCAGGCAATTCGAGCTCGGATAACTTCCCAACTGCCCCGCTTCCTGCCTTTGCCATTATCTTGTGCGCCCTTGCATGCGCATACATGACATAGGGGGCGGAATCGCCTTCCATGGAAAGCGCATCATCCCAGCGGAAGGTTATTTTCTTTTCAGGGGTTGTTTTCAGGAAGGAGAACCTTATTGCAGCCGCAGCAACGGCAGTTGCTATTTCGCCCCTTTCAGGGCCTTCGACCTCGGGTTTGATTTTCGCTTCCGAGCGCACCAACCCTTCGGAATAAAGCTCGTCTGCCGTATAGCCCATCCAAGTTCCCTGCCGTCCTGAGAACTTGGCGTCATCAAGCCACACGTGCTCGTAGGCAAGATGTATGGAATTTTCCGCCTGCTTTTCATAGCCCATCGCCCTCATTATTTCTGCAATCACTTTCTGCGGGTAGGTCTGCTCCATGCCAATTACGTTTACCACTCGTGTGGCTTCCCCATATTTAGCTTTCTTCCCTTCTGGCGAGCTCATGTAGCAGTCATGCCCTGTCGGCTGGTGCATGAATTTCGAATAGGAAAAGTCGCTTTTCAGCAATCCGAATTTCCAAAGCTGGAAAATCACGTCCTTTCCGGTGTATGTCGCAGTCCCGTCGCTTCGCACGAGTATTTTGTCCGGCGACTCCATGTTGGCAAACTCCTGCGAGGTCATCTTTGCCACAAGGCAGCCTGCGTTCTTCCCCTCGGTTTCATGCACAATCGCCTTGTTGGTCTTCAGAAGCTCCATGCCTTCCTTGAAAATTGTCCTAACGATGTCTGATTCGTAAATCTGAATGTCATGATAAATCCCAAACTTGAAGGCGGTTTCATACTGCGAGCCAACGCACTCCTCAACAAGCTTCCTGCACTTTTTCGCCTCTGGGTTGCCGCCCTCCTCCATTTTCTTGAGGAGCTCGCGCACTTCCTGCTGGATTTTTTCATCGCTTTCGAACCGCTTGCTTACTTCGACATACTCTTCCCCCAGCCATTCGTCCATTTTGCCGGCTGGCTTCCTGCCCAAATTGAGGTAGCCCCAGAAGGACTGCGCCACCTGCAGCCCCAAATCGTCAATGTAATCCATCCTCTCGACATTTTCGCCTGAAAATGCAAGCAGCCGTGCTACCGCGTCCCCCAAAAGCGCGTTTCTCAAATGCCCAATGTGCCAGGGTTTGTTCGGGTTCACTGACGGGAATTCCACAATGGTTTTCCCGCGTTTTTTCTTGCCCTTCCCGAAATGCTCCTTTTCAGCAGCAACTTTCTGTAGAAGCTCCTCATAAAATGCGTTTGAAAAGATGAAATTCAGGTACGGCCCCTCTGCCTTCACGAATTCAAACCAGTGGGGCAGCCTGATTTTTCCCGCAACATTTCGCGCTATTTCAACGGGCGATTTCCTCTCTTTTTTTGCAAGTGCGAAGCAAATTGAGCTTGCCACGTCCCCAAACTGCCCCTTGGGAAGCTCGATTGAC
>JAWBPP010000036.1:0-9576 GCA_038824715.1 Candidatus Anstonellaceae archaeon | reverse complement strand
AGTTCGAGCTGCATGAACTTGTAAAGTTCCGGGTCGGTTTTTTGTATGTAGCTCATGCGCACACCCCCTATTCTTTTCCAAGCACCCGCTCCACAATTTCAACCGATTCGCCTATGTAGTTTTTCGGGTTGAACAGTTTCTCAAGCTCTTCTTTAGATAGGAATCTTGTCACTTCTTTCTTTTCCAGAAGGACTGCGAGGAGTTTTTTCTTGTCGCGGTATGCCTCCATCGCGGATGTCCGCATCAGCTCGTGCGCGTCTTGGCGGTTCATGCCCTTTTCAGTAAGCTCAATCATCACGCGCTCGGCCATGACCGCGCCGCCCGTAAGCTCTAGGTTGCGCTCGATGTTTTCCGGGAAGAACTGCAATCCTGCCAAAAGCTTGTTCATTTCCTTTATCATGTAGTCTGTAACTATGAAGGACTGAGCGAAGATGAAGCGCTCGTTTGCAGAGTTTGTCAGGTCGCGCTCGTGCTCAAGCGAGATGTTCTCAAGCGCCACTGCGACGTTTGAGCGTACAAGGCGGGCAAGTGAGCAGATTCGCTCGGACTTGTGCGGGTTGCGCTTCTGCGGCATGGTAGATGAGCCAACCTGCTTTGCCCCGAATGGCTCGGCAAGCTCGAGTATTTCCGTCCTCTGGAGGTTGCGGATTTCCTTTGCTATTTTTTCAAGCGTGGCGGCGATGAGCGCAAGCGTGAAGAGAACCTCTGCGTGCCTGTCTCGCTGGACAACTTGGTTTGTCACTGCTGCCGCCTCGATGCCTAGAGATTTCATCACCAGGGACTGTATTTCATAGCCCTTGCCGCGGAAGGTTGCCATTGTGCCTGCTGCGCCGGACATTTTGCCGACGGAAATCATCTTTTCCGCATGGTCCAGCCGCTCAAGATTCCGATTTGTCTCGGAAAGCCAAAGCGCGAATTTCATACCGTAAGTTGTGGGTACCGCGTGCTGGCCATGCGTGCGGGCTATGCAGACCATGTTTTTGCGCTCGCTTGCGTGCTTTTTCAGCAGGTCGCGCGTGGCAAGAAGGCGCTTTCTTATGGTGTCGATTGCGCGCTTGAGCGTGAGACCTGTTGCAGTGTCTTCGATGTCATAGGAGGTTGCGCCATAATGCACGTAGCCGCCGTATTTCCTGCACTTTTCGGTGAGCGCGCGCACCATTGCCATTAAGTCGTGGTGTATTTCAGCCTCGATTTCCAGCACGCGGGCAAGCTCAACTTTTTTTGCCGCCTGCTCTATCTCCTCGGCAGCCTCGGCTGGGATGTTCTTGAGCTTGGCATGCGCATAGGCAAGCGCTACTTCGACCTCGAGCCAGGAAGCAAGCCTGTATTCCTCGTCAAAAAGCGCGTTTATCTCTGTTTTGTACCTGCTTTCAATGGGCGAAACTGCCATGCGAACACCTTGCGACAGAGGAGTCCTTGGGCTAACCGTCTAAACTGATTCAGGCCCCTCCCACCAAACGGATTTGTGACGAAGCTAGTATTTATAATTAAGTGCGGTTCGGTGCTGACAAAAGAAAACCATGCTGGCATAGTCCTTCTGAGGAAGAACCTAGCATTTTGCAAGCAAAATTGCTGACGCAGGGACGGCAAAACGCGGGGCATTTTGGCGGCTTTTTCTGCCTCAGCAGAAAATAGGCGGAAGCACGAAGTGCGGACGCCGGGATTTGAACCCGGACCATTGACTTTCGGCTAAACCGTTTGAGTTTCCGAGAACGCTTTGCGAGCGTCCCCATCTGGAGCGAGCAAAGGGTTCATTGGAAGGCCAAGATACTAGCCAGGTTATACTACGTCCGCGACTTGTTGCGGATAAGTGGTCGCAAGACCACTGTGTCCGCATAGTGCAATGGCTTTTTTCGGAAGAGTTTAAGAAGAATTGCCAGCAGACTGCTTTTATCCTTTTCCAACGAAAATAGCCACCATGAGCTGGAAAATAGACGAAATCGACAGGAAAATAATCGAAATCCTCCGCACGGACGCAAGGATGTCCAACGAGAAGCTTGGGAGAAAAGTCGGGCTCTCCGAGCCTGCGGCAAGAAGGCGCGTTGCCAACCTCGTGTCCCGGGGGGTGATTAAGCGCTTCACCATCGACGTGGAAGAGGGCGGGAGCATACAGGCGCTCGTGTATATTTCCACTTCGCCGCATGCCTCTTCTGACAAGGTTGCGAAAGCTCTTGCTTCTGAGGCAGGGATAGGCTCTGTCTGGGAAGTTTCAGGCGACATGGATTTTGCCATCACAATTTCCGCCCCGGACATGGACTCGCTCAACAGGAGGGTGGACGAGATACGAGCGCTTGAGATTGTGAGGAAGACGAAAACGTCCATCATAATGAAGAAATGGAGGTAAAAAAATTCGCGAAGAATTTTTTCAGACGCGCAAATGGGATTTTCGCAAAGGTAGCCATTTCTTCGGACGCAGGGCGCAGCTTTTACGAAGACGGAAAAATGGCGATGAGAAACTGATTTTTTAACTGGTTAAGTGCACAGTAGCTTAACACCTGTCCGCTTTTGTTAGCCGAACATTTGTCCGTTTTTTTGCCAGAAAAGCTGAAAATCACGCATACTGCGTATGCTTCGGCTTGGGCAACCTGCCTCCGCCGCCTCCACCGCCCTGCGCGACGTTTACGGTGAAGCTCCGAATCTCGCTTATTGCGCTTTCGCCAAAGGCGCTCGTGCAATTCACATACCAAGAATAAGAACCGTTGGGAAACTGCGCGTGGTAGCTGTAGCCGCTGCCCGAAGGAGTGGTGCGCGTCTGCACGAGCGAATTGTTCAGATACACTCCGCAAGTCATGGGCGTTTTGGACGCCGAGGATGCAGTATAAAACAGGCTTATCGACGAAATAGATGAGACGAGATTGTTTGCAGGCAGTATCAGGCTGACCCTTGCCGCTGAGGGCACTGTAAAGTTCCTGGCCGCGCTTGCAGCGCGAGCATCGCCATCTGCACATTCCACGAACCAGGAATGGCTGCCATTTTGGTATGCCGCAGAATAACTCTGCGTGGCGCCAGATTCAAGAAAGACGGACTGCTGGAGCTGCCCGTCCACATAAAGCGAGCAGGAGAGACCTGAATTCATCGCGGATGAAGCAGTGTAGGTGAGGTTTGCCTGCGGGGAGTTGAGGATGGAATTTGCCTCGGGGGAAAGAAGCGACACCGTTGGAGGAACCGCCACCCTGAAGGAGCGCTGCTCGGAGGACGCAGCTGACAGAGAGTCGTTGCATTCTACGTTCCACGAATAATTGCCGTTAGGATAGCTTGCCTGGTAACTCTGCCAGTCTCCGGATTGGACTTGGCTTGACTGCCGCACCTGCCCATTCACGTAGAGCCTGCAATCGAGGACCGAGCTGAATTCCGATGATGCGGAATAGACAAGAGAAATTGATGGGGAGCTAGACGAGGAATTGTCATCCGGCGAAAGCAGCGAAATTTCCGGAGGCGCTGCCACGCTGAAGGTTCTGGCAGGGGCTGCTGCGCTTGCTGTGGCATCAGTGCATTCCACGAACCAGGAATGGCTTCCGTAGGAATAATTTGCGGTGTGCGAACCAACCGAGCCTGAAGGCAACAAAACGTTTTGCTGCAGTTGGCCGTCAACGTAGAGCGAGCATGAGAGGGCAGAGTTCATCGCGGATGAAGCAGTATATGTGAGGCTTGTTTCTGCGGCACCGAAGACGGAATTGTTTTCAGGCGAAAGCAGGGCAACCAAAGGCTGGGCTGCGATGGTGAAACTCCTCGAGGGCGACTTGAGAGTGGAATTTGCAAGGCTGCATGAAACTGCCCACGAATATTGCCCATTCGCATATTGCCCGGCATAAGAGTATGTCGCGTTGGGAATTGCCTGCCTTACGTCAACAGGAGCGCCGTTGACAAGAAGGGTGCAGAGCCACGCATCTGCGGAACCGGACTGCAGCATATATGAAATGCTTATGCTCGGAGAGAGCTCGATTCTGCCCTGCTCCGGGGAAAGGAGGAGTATTTGCGCAGCAGGCTTTGAATAGCGGCCGCTGTGCCCTGCATTCCCTTGGAAGGACGGCCACGGGGAATTGAAGGAGACGAAAGGCGAATTGGCTTCCCAGGCATAGATTGTGCCCCTGTTTTTGTATTTTTGCGAGTCGAGGTCGTAATCCGCATCAGAGCTTGCGACGATTTCCAGCTTCCCGTCAGAATCCAAATCGGCAATTGCGGCAGGAGCTGCTGTTTCCTTTTCGGTGTTTTTGGGGAACCCCAAGACTGGCTCGCCCGTTGTTTTCCATGCGTAGAGGCCTGCGTCCGTCCATCTGTTGAATGCAAAATATCCTGTGCCGGCAGTCGTCAAGGCATCTGGCGAGCCGTCGTCGTCAAGATCAGCCTGCAGCGTCGAATAATAGCTTGTGTCTGAAATATCCTGAGGCCAGCCAGAAAGCGCGTTGCCCTGGTGATTGAGAAGGTACATTTTTGCAGGAGAGGTGGAGTTCAGCTTTCCAGTGCTGACAGCTACCTCGAGATAGCCGTCGTTGTCCCTGTCGGCAAGCGATGGCGAGGCGCGCACTGGTTCGCCCAGAAGAGCTGGCCAGCCTGGAAGGAGAGAGCCATTCCTGCCAAATGCGTAAAGTCCGCCGGTGCGCACGTCCGGAGCTGCGTAGTTGTGGAATGTTCCGACCACTATGTCCTCGCTTCCGTCGTTGTCAATGTCGCCCACTATGGGCGAGGAAAGCGCAAGGTTCTGCGGACCCTCGGTGCCCCCTATGTAAACCGGCCAGCCATCCACTAATGATCCGTCCATGTTGAAAACGTAAACTAGCGTTTGTATGGTTACGCCGTTGCCCCTGCTTGCGACTGCCACAATTTCAAGCTCGGGGTCTGAGTCAAAGTTGCCGACTGCCGGGAAAGGCATGAGGCCAGATGTCACATACGCCCCGTTGCTTACGTTCCATGATTGCGCCACGCCGCCCCTTATTACCGTGAGCTTCACTGCGCCTGTGCTGAAGTGGCGCTGCAGCACGACCTCGTCCCTGCCGTCGTTGTCAAGGTCCGCGGCAATGATTGCGGGCCTGCTTTCGTATTCCACCTGCACAGGCCATCCGGAAAGCAAATTGCCGCCCCTGCCGTATGCATAGACTTCCGAATAAATGAATGAGGAACCTGAATTATAGGCAATAATCTCTCTGAAGCCGTCGCCGTCCACATCTGCAATCGCGGGATTCACTGATTGCGACATCGCCTGCCCTATTTCTGCAGACCATGCAGCCGAGCCGTCGGGCCTGAAGACAAACAGTTTTGGCGGCTGCCCACGCTGGATGACGGCTGTTTCTTTTATGCCGTCGTTGTCAAGGTCTGCCACGACCGGCTCCAGGAAATAGGAGCGCCAATAGCACGAGGTTCCACCAGCGCAGCCGGGTCCGTAATAGTCCTGCAGGCGCACAGGCCAGCCTTGCTTCAGAGCAGGGTCCAGGTAAATTTTCCCAAGCGATTCGTGTTTTTCGAAATCCCCGTAGGCAACCGCTTCCACAAGGTAGAGCCCTTTTTGCGCCACTGCGCCTGTGTCCCAGAATGCGAGCGTGCCGTTTTCCACTTCTGCAGTTCCACCGTTCGGAATTGAGATTCCGGCAGAGGAGTAGTTGAGGGCACCGGGCAAATACTGCGCATACCTTATGGCGTAATTGGAAAGCGAGCTTTGCTTCAGTGTTCCGTTGAGCGCTATGGTATCGCCTGCGCGGAACACATCGTAGTTCAGCGGGGAAGTCATGTATATGTTGTCCAGCTTCACGCCGATCGAAATTTGGCTGGACTGGCCCGAAGAATCGGTTGCGTTGAGTATGAGATAGGTTCCACCGTCAGCAGACGCAGTGGTGTCCCAGTCAAGCAGACTGCCTCCGGATACTGGAACTGGCGACGAACCGATAAGATTCGAGTAGCCCCCAAGGTAAAGCGAATAATTCACGAGCGCGGAATTCCGCGAGGGGTAGGCGCTACCGATTATTGGAACTGTTCCCTGAAGGCTGCCCCCCCGCAGGTAGTCGTCAAGCCAAGGAGAGGAAATTTCCACAAGCGGCTTGGAAGTGAAGCCTGCGCAGCGTGGGGCGCCTATGCCGTGGTTGAGGAATGCGTCGCAGATTGCCTGCGCGTTCGGCGTGCCGTCTGAGAGGTTCGCATTGTCGTCGTCGATTGCAAGAAGCGACTCGGCAAGCTCGGAAAACGTTATTGGCTGCAGCCGAAGCGCATCCACGAGAAGCGCATCTGTGTAGTTCTGCCCGAGCGAGCTTCGCACCTCCCACATCGCAGCAGAGACTATCTGCGCTCCTGAGTGGGGCTCAAGCGCATAATTGTTCGGGTATTTTGCACTCGTGTTGCACCTGCGAAGAGGAGAGGGGTTGCTCTTGTAGAACCCTTCCGCCATGTCAGGATTATCGTTCAGCGAACAGGCGAGATAGTCCGCAAGCCCCTCGTGCAGGTTGCCGGATTCGCCCGAGTAGCCGCCGATGTCAAGAAGCGAAGGGTCAAGCTCGTCTATTATGCCATGCCCATATTCGTGATAGATTACATCCGAGAGCACCGCAGTGCTTTCGCAGCTGCTGCTTGCAGGATAGAAGTTTATGGAATTGGGGCGGGAGTAATACGCGTTGCAGGAGCCATAGCCGTTCACATTAACGACGAAGCTCTCCATTGTGGAAACACCAAGCGACTCGGCGTACTTGAGCGCTCGCAGCGCATGGTAATATGCGTTTGATTCTTCGTCCTTGTAGGAATTGTCGTCCGCAGCCCAGTTCCAGTCGTGGATTGCGTCCCCGGAAAATGAGGCGCTGTGCACTGTGCCTGCCTGGCGGGCATTGTACACAGTAATGCCCTGCCGGGTGAACCGAGAATTGAAGGTGATTGGCCCATTGGGCGCTTCAAGGCCAGTGAAGGAATAATAGCCGTTCTCGTCAGGATATGCATACCTGTTTGTCGGCCAGGGAAACTCGATTAGCGCCCCGGAGAAATTCTTTTCCTGCTGCTGGCTTCCCGGGAACGGGTCTGGCCAGACCATGCCGGTTACCCTGCCTGAAACGTCGAAATATATGCGGCTGTCGCGCACGTCGATTATTTTGCCATTATGCGCATCAACAAAATAGAGAAGGTCGGCATCTGGCGAGCTTGCAGATATTTTCCATGCGAGAGAATATTTCCCCCCGGAAGGGAAAACGACAAGCTCGCTGCTTTTGATTTCAGGCTGAAATTGCAAGATGCCGTTTGGATTTGCAAAAAAATCCGGAGCCATGCTGGAGGCGCCCATGGGCCCATCCGCCTGCTTCCCCAGCTCGCCCCCTGCTATTGAGTTGGATTTGAGGAGGCTGCGCGATGTTTCAAAATCTGAAAGCGCGATTCGTTCAGCTTCCGCACTGCCAAGTTTTGGAGAAGTGTCGATGCTTATGCCTGTTTTGTAATTCACGCGGGAAAACGAGAGTTTGCTGTTCTTGACAAGGAATGCTGACGTGGTGCCGAAAACAGGCACGCCGTTGTAATGCTGATTATATATTAAGAAGAGCTTGCCGTTCGCCTGCTGCGCGGAAGAGAGTTTCATTTCGTCCGGATTTATCCGGGATTTTTTCGATGAGAGAAAAGCTGCGATTTCCTGCTGCGCTGCCAGCAGGGAGCCTGCCCTGTTCTCCTGCAGCACGGCTGCCGCCTGCGCAGCGCCGCTTGGAATTCCTGCTGCATCACCCATCCCCCAGCTGTTTTTGTCGTATGCCTGCAAGGATGCGAAAAACAGGACCAGTGCAAAGGCCAGTGTTTTTTTCCGCAACATGTAGATAATAGTTCATAAACGTGTTTAAATTACTTTGGCAGAGTGCGGAATATTCCTAGCGCCTGCTTTCCGTCAAATTCATTGGAAGGGGCATGAACCATGACAAAACAGTTGGTTCTCTATTGCCTGCCAGCCTCACTGCAGATCAGCATAAATAGCAACTAGGTTGTTTTCGCCCTCTATCATGGAAAGCTTGAAGGGCACTTCCCCAAGATACTGGTAGGTGCCGAACACATCGGGAATTGCGGTCTGGTTTACCTTCACAGCCCAAACAGTCGTCTGGTTCACGGAATTGGTGAATTCCGTCCCGCCGTCGGATGCGTCCCAGAGTATTCCGGTCTTGAACGCCGTGCTGTAGGTGTGCGAAGGCGCGATTGGAACGCCTGCCACGGTGCGCGAGAAAACGGTGAATGAATCCGTCTGGACCGGAGTGTTTCCGTCTGTGGAATAGGTCCGGTTTATGTTGTCATAGTAGCTGGAGGTGTTGTACACGGAATCAAGCTCAATAAAATCGTTGGACGAGTTTTCTCCTGAGATTGTCTTCCCGATTGCGGTCAGGTTCTGCCAGTTCACCGACGCATCGTAGTCCGTGAAGTAGACGTTCACCCCTCCTGTAGCCGTCCAGCTGTATGCGTAGGGCGAAACATTGCTTGCCCCGAGGAATGTGTTGCCAGCTGTGAAGTTGCCGTATACGCGGTGCCACAATGGAGTGCAGGTAAATGTGCAGCCCAAGTGGGAGCTTTCCGACCAGCCGGAAAACGAGTCGCACGTGTCTGATGAGCCGGTGTTGCTCGAGTTGGTGCTGTTTATGTCAAGCGTGTTTGAGCAGATGCGGTTGGAGGAGAGCACGTTGGAGGAAGCTGTAGCATTGAAGAATATGCCCGTGATGTTGCTGTTCGATATGTTGTTGTTCTGTATTGTTCCGTTGGTTGCGCCTGCGAAATAAATTCCTGTGCTGAAGTTGGAAATATTGCAGTTCTTTATTGTGCTGTTGAACTGGTTGGAGTATGCCCCGTATGTGCTGCTCGCGTTGTTGCCGGTTACCCAATAGCCAGCGCAGTTGAGGGTTATGTTTGCTGCTGAAATATTGTAGCAGGTCGCGCCGTTTATGCTGGCGTTCTCGTTGAGCGTGTAGGTCTGCCCTGTGATGTTGAGATTGAAGCAGCTGGCAAGATTCAGCTGCGTGCTGTTTGTTGCAGTGGAATTGGTCGTGGCATCGTCAGCCTTGCACTCAAGCGTCCAGTTGGCGGACTTCACATCGCTTCCTGTTATGTTTGCTACGTTTATCGCTGTGCCCTGCGTGTAGTTGGTGGTGTTGCCGCTTGAGAATAATGAGCCGTTCTTGTAGAACGCCCACCAGTATTTCAGGCTGTCGCCGTCAGAGTCTGTTGCGCTGCAGAAGCCGCGCATGGTGTCGCCCGTGTAAAGCACGGGCGAGCCTGAGAAGAGCGTGGAATTGATTGATGCAGATGAAACAGTTGGCGCAGAGTTTTGTATTGTAACATTTGCGGACATGTTCCATGAGGAATAGTCAGTGCCGTCATAGGCGCGTGCGTTGCAGGACCAGTTCTGCCCTTTGGAGAAGTTGCCAGCAGTAAGATTGGAGATGAGAGTTGCCGTGTTGTTGGCAAGGTTGTTGAACGTGCCTGCAAGCGAAGTCTGGTTTACCCCGTTTTTGTACCACTCATAAGTGATGTTGGTGGTGCTCTGCTCTGCATCGCGCACTGTTATGTTGCAGGAGATATTTGTTGATTCGCTTGGGCTGGATGGCACCACAGCTATTGCGGTTATGGAAGGCGCAGTGTTGCTTGCAG
>JAWBPP010000035.1:0-9928 GCA_038824715.1 Candidatus Anstonellaceae archaeon | reverse complement strand
AGCAAGAAAATAAAGATTTACGGCGGGGCAAGCTCATATCCTGACACCTACACGATTCGTCTAACTTTTTTCGGTTATGGAAAAGACGGCACGATAGCAGAACGGTACGACGTAAAAAGCGACCTCCGCTGCGAAAAAGGGATTTGACGGGAAGCGATTGCAGATCTGCTTTGGGATGCAAGAAGGGAGTCTAACCCGCCCCCTACTTCTTCCCAATCATGGGTTCGACATTCGTTATTATCTCGGTGAAAACTTCCTCAGGCTTCTTTTCCGCATCAACCACAACATATTTGTAAGCTAGGAAATGCTCGTGCTCCATCTTCACATAGTTCTTCCTCACCTTTTCCAAGAACAGCACGTCTGACTCGAACCTATCAGGTTTTTTCTGCGCGTATTTCCTCTCAGCAGCACGCGCAGCTTCAATGTCAAGGAGAAAAACAACATCTGGCACCAGCGCGCCTTTCTTTTCCACAAGCGCCTTCACAGCCCCGTACCCGCCTTTCGCCCCTTGGTATGCAAGAGTGGAATGCAGATACCTGTCGCAGACAACGGCAACTCCGTCTGAAAGCTCGCGCTTCATCTTTTCCTTTTCATCCAGTATATCGTCAGCAAAAATCCCTGCAAGCTCAAGCGGAGCAATTTCTTTCTTCCCCTCCAGGTGCGCAAATGCATCCTTCGCCTTTTTGGTCGGGAACTTGTGCAGCCTGTAGCGTATGGAATGCTGCTTGAAGTAGGACAAGAGCAGCTTCACCTGCATCCCCTTCCCAGAGCCGTCAATCCCCTCGAAAACCACAAGCATGAAATTGGGTGGGAGTGGCAAGCATAAATAGCTTTATTTCCCGAACTAACTCCATGTCTTTGGTTCTGGTCACTGGAGCAACAGGCAGAATTGGCTCACACCTGGTGAAAGCGCTTCTTGCCAAAGGCGACAAAGTGAAGGCAGTTGTCCGCCCTGGAAGCAGCCATCCTCTCCCTCCTGGCGCGGAAAAGTTCGAGTTCGACCTTGCAGCAGGAACCCTCCCAGAATCGGCTTTTTCAGGGGTGGAAAAAATCGTGCATTTGGCTGGCCTTGTGGGTGACCATCCGTACGAAGAGCTCCTCAAGCAAAACGCATTCGCAGTGAAAAACCTCCTTTGCTATGTGCCGTCCTCAGTCCAAAGAATAGTCATTATCAGCTCAATTTCAGTCTATGGCGAATACAAGGGGCAGATTGTCGATGAGAAATTCGAGCTGAAATCCGAATCGGCATACGGCAAAAGCAAGCTTTTGGGGGAAACATTTGCCCGCGAATACTGCAGCACCCTGCCGCTGGTTTTCCTCCGCCCAGGAATGGTTTATGGCTCAGGCTTCGAAGAGGGCTATTTTCCTGTCCTTGACTATGTAAAACGAGGCAAAATGAAGATAATCGGAGACGGAAAAAACCGCGTCCCGCTCGTGCACGTTCTTGATCTCGTGCAGTCAATCCTCCTCGCACTTGAAGCGGACGTGCCTTTCTGCAGCACCTACAATATTGTAGGCTCGGAAACACTCACGCAAGAAGAGCTCCTCGCCCTGGCGGCACAGGAACTAGGGGTGGCGCCTCCATCAGAGCACATCCCGATCGAGATGGCAAAATTCATGGCAAGCGCACGCTCCTTCCTTGCCTCCATCGGTTTAGGAAAAGCCCCAAAAGTATCGGCAGACAATCTCCGCCAGCTCACGCTTGACCGCGCCTATTCCACTGCGAAAGCAAGGCAGGAGCTTGGCTTTGAGGCAAGAATTAAATTAAGGGAGGGTCTGAAGGAAGTGGTCAAGGATTTCCTCTCGAAGAAGGGACAAGTATGAATATCGGAAAAACCGAGAAATACATAAACGACGAAATTTCAAAGAAAGGCGGACTGCTCTTCGCGCTAGTAGACCCCATAGACTACAAGGACCCCAAAACCGCAATTTCTGTCGGCATACAGTCGTCCGAATCAGGCGCAGACGTTGTCCTAATTGGCGGCAGCATGGGCGTGCAAGGCGAATTGCTCGACACTGTCACAAAGGAAATCAAGGACAAATCGTCAGTTCCAGTGGTGCTTTTCCCTGGCAACATAGGCACTGTCACAAAATACGCAGACGCAGTCTATTTCATGTCGCTTTTGAACAGCCGCAACCCGTACTGGATAAGCCAAGCGCAGATGCTCGCAGCCCCGATGGTGAAAAAAATGGGGATAGAGGCCCTTCCAGTGGGCTACATAGTTGTTGAGCCAGGGGGCACAGTTGGCTGGGTTGGCGAGGCAAAGCTCATCCCCCGAGACAAGCCCCAAATCGCGGCAGCTCTAGCCCTTTCCGCGCAGTTGTCAGGCTTCCGCTTCGTGCTTACCGATTGCGGAAGCAACCCGGCAAACGGCCACATACCTGCTGCAATGGTCGGAGCAGTGGCAAAATCCATCGATGTCCCCTACATAGTTGGCGGCGGCGTGCGCACGCCATCCGAAGCCTCCTCAGTAATCGCTGCGGGCGCAGATTGCATACAGGTGGGAACTGCGCTCGAATCCGGAGGCGATGTGAGAAAGAAGGTCTCCGAGCTCGCACGCGCAATTCACGAAGCAGGCAAGAAAAAAGTGTGAGTGGGGTTGCCATGCCCACAAAACTATCTCTTTCTTCCGACTACGATCTGGCTAAAGAATCCGCAAAATCAATTCTATCTGCAGATGGGCTTCTCGTCTACCCCACCGACACCCTCTACGGGCTGGGCTGCAATGCACTCTCGCAAAAAGCGGTTGACAAGATATACGAACTCAAGGCCCGCGACCAAGGAAAGCCACTTTCAATGGTTGTTGCGGATTTTCCCATGCTCCTAGAATACTGCACTGTTTCCGAATCGCAGGAAAAGATACTGCACTCTCTTCTCCCAGGCCCCTACACATTCATCCTCCCTCTCCGCCGCAAATTGCCCGTCTCCCCGTCACTTTCTGCGGGCATCCGCGTGCCAGAGCATCGGTTCATGCGCCAGGTTGCAAAAGAGCTTGGCTTTCCTATAGTCTCGACAAGCGCAAATATTTCAGGCAAAAAGGATTCTGCAGAGGCAGACGGCGTGGATGCAGAAGTGGCATCTGCCGTTGACTTAATTATCGATGGCGGCAAATGCAAATATGCGCAGGGCTCAACGATAATCGACCTCGTCAGCATGAAAATCGTCCGCAAAGGCGCAGTTCGGGATGGGGACAAGTTCGAGTGGGCGAAAGAATGAAATGCAGCAACCCGAGCAAAGACGACGGGCTCGAATTCTGGTGAGAAAATGAACAGAATCTCTTTCGGCACTCTCCAGCTTTCCATCGCGCCAACAGTCTACGAGCCGGCAGAGGACTCCTTCCTTCTTGCAACATACGCATCCTCGCTTTCCGGTGGCAAGAAAATCCTCGAAGTAGGCTGCGGCTCAGGCATAGTTTCCCTTGCCGCAGCGCATGCGGATGCGTCCAACTCGGTTCTCGGAGTCGACCTAAACCCTGCTGCAGTCAAATGCGCAGCAGAAAACGCAAAAGAAAACGGGATAAAAAACGCAGAGTTTGCCGAATCGGATTTGTTCGCAGCCGTCCCGTCGGGCTCAAAATTCGACGCTATCCTCTTCAACCCTCCCTACCTCCCAACCACCCGCGAAGAAAAGCTTGCGCTCGAAGAAGAGAATCTCGCATATGATGGAGGGGAATCCGGCCTCGAAACATTCTGCAAGTTCGCCACGCAAGTCAGCAACTATCTTGCAGCAAACGGCAAAGCCGCCATCATCGCCACCTCGCTTTCCGATGGGATCAAAAAATCGCTCGCAGAATTGGAACAGCAAGTCGGCACTGTGCAAATCCTCGCAGAGGAGAAATTCTTTTTCGAAAAAATAGCACTGATTGAGGCAACCAAGCGGTGAATGTTATGTCATCAGAACGCTTCAGAATCATCTTGGTCGAGCCAGAATACGAGCTCAACGTAGGCGCAGTTGCCCGCGCCATGAAAAACTTCGGCTTTTCAGACCTGGTGTTCGTCTCCCCAAAGTGCAACCCAAAAGGATTTGACGCCATAAAATACTCCAAGCACGCAAAGGACATTCTTGGGTCGGCAAAAACCTGCAAAAGCCTCGCAGCTGCTGCCAAAGGCTGCAAGTTCAAGGTGGGCACAACCGGTGTCCTCTTCCGCCACTGGAACGAGACCTTCCGCACTCCAATTTCCCTCAGCCAACTGAAATCAAGCCTGCAGAAACAAAAAGAAGGCAAAATCGCGCTAATTTTCGGCAACGAGGGCATAGGCCTGTCCGAGCGCGACATTTCGGCCTGCGACCTAATGGTAACGATTCCAACTTCGGGCAACTACCCGGTCCTAAATCTCTCGCACGCAGTTGCAATTGTTCTTTACGAGCTATCTGCGCTCAATATCGGCCCCTTCCTGCCAGCAGGAGAACAAGAGAAAGAGCAGCTAGTCAAATCATTCGACCTTCTTGTCGATCATTTCAAAAAAGACCTCCGGAACCCAAAGAAAGTCAAGGTCGCCTTCCGCCGCATGGTTGGAAAATCGCTCCTTTCGGACAAGGAATGCGCTTCAATCATGGGCGTGCTAAGAAGGACAACGACAGAACTTGAGAAAAAAGGCTTCCGCTAACCAATTAAAAAACAGAAAAACAAGCAACTGCCTACCTTTTCCTGCTCTTGACAATCTTGACTTTCGAAGGAGTGAGCAAAATCTTGTCGTTGTCAATCCTTGCGATGTCGCCGTTTATCTTCGTCACGAACATCTTGATGTTGTCGATTGTCTGTTTGAGCTTGTTGGGCTGCTTGCTCATGGGCGTGACGTTGAGGAGGATGATGTTCTTTGCCTTGAGCTCGTCCATGATGACGTTCACGTCGTTTTCCGACTCAAGCGCAACAGGCTTCACGTAGAAGTCCGCAGCCTCGTGCAGCACGTCGACGTTCTCCATCTCGACAGTGTTCATGTATTCCTCAAGGTTCATTTCCTTGGAAACACCGATGCTCCTGGTTATCTTTTCAAGTATGCCCATCTTCTCACCTCAAATGTGTAAGCGTTGTCGTCAGGATAATCGGAGTATATCTTAATAAATAATGCTGCACGCCCTAGGTCCGCCGTCGTTTGACAGCCTCATCTCTGCAGCATACCTGCCCCTTTCCACAAGCCATTTAAAATGGTGTGGTAAGAGTTCAACCATGATGAAATCTATTGCTCGTGAGAGGAAGCCATCGATTAGCCCATTGGTGCGCACGCACGTTGATAGCCTCCTCTCCCTCAGGGATATGGATGCGAAAAAGCTGGAAAGCCCGGCGTTCCAACGAGAAATGTTCGAGGCGATGGCCAGCACAATCGTAGCGCGCGCAGATGAGCTTAGGCGCAGCTTCTCCATAAGGTATCCAAAGATTCCCCTTGCTCTCTGCGAATCAGCAGATTTGGACGGGTCCCAGTCCATCTCGCTCATTACCCGCGCAGGAGCAAAAGAGCTTGAGCTTGTGCGCGTTTCCTTCAGGATAGGCAGAGTCGAAAGCAACTGCGAATACGAGCCAGGCCCCCTGTTCCAGGTTTCCTACTGTGAAATGTATTATTCGACCTCGCAGGCCGCCCACTACACCAGGGCTGACAGCGTGTTTGGCGTCTTTGAACGCATCATAGGCAAGGAAGGCTGGCTTAGGCATGAAAAAGCGCCCCAGGCAGTTCTTCTCCATCTTGAGCCAAAGGAAGACTGAACCACGGCAGCAGCTTTTTAACCCTTGTTTTTCCCATCTTCTCCCCTCCACGAGAGGAGTTTATGCCATTTGCCTTCTGGCAAATGCCTGTAAATTTTCATAGGTGAAAATTTTCATGCCATCTTTTTCCGAGATACTCAACAAGCCCACGGTCTTTTCCGACCGCAACGTGCTCTCGCCACACTACGTGCCTTCTACCCTTCCCTTCCGTGACAAGGAAATCACAAAAATAATGGAGGGGCTCTCGCCAGCGCTCAAAAACGAGCGGCCTCGGAACATGTTCATCTACGGCAAGACGGGCACTGGAAAGACGTGCTCGGTGAAGAACGTAATAGCGAAGATGCAGGAACACAAATCAAATGCGGTTTCCTGCTACATAAACTGCCGGATGTACAACTCCCGCTACCGGGTAATCCAGAAAATCGACAAGGAACTCCTCCCCTCGCTTGATTCCATGGGCTTTGGCCTTGCCATGCTCTACGAGAAAATGATGCACGAGCTTGAGACTGGCGGGGCTGGAAACGAGGTGAACGAGGAGGCAAAATTGCCTGGCTCGAAAACAGACGCCGGAAAGGTTTCTGGGGCGACAACGGCAACCGGAAAGCGCCTCATCGTCATCCTTGATGAAGTGGACATGGTAAAGGATCTGGACGACCTGCTCTACACCCTCACGCGCGCCAACGACGAGCTTACAAAAAGCAGCATAACTGTCATTGGCATCTCGAACAAGGTTTCCTTCAAGGACCAGCTCGGGCAGCGGAGCAAAAGCTCGCTTTGCGAAAACGAGATGGTCTTCGCCCCATACACTGCCCCCCAGCTTCAGGCAATCATACAGCAGCGGGCGAAAATGGGCTTCAAGAAAGACGTTGTTGAGGAGTCGGCAATCAATCTTGCCGCTGCAATAACAGGCGCGGACGTTGGGGATGCCCGCTATGCGCTCAAGCTTCTCATGAAGGCAGGCGAGCTTGCGGATGAAAACGGGCTGAAAAAGATAACCGACAAGGAAGTGGAGGCGGCCCGAAGAGCGGTCGAATCAGACGTTGCATTCGAGGCGATTTCCACCCTGCCTGACCACCAGCAGCTTGTTCTTCTGGCAATTGCAAATCTCGCGCTTGACAAAGGAAAAAACACCCGGCTCACTTCCGGATCGCCAGAGGAAGATGACTCATACCTTATTTCGGGCGAAGTTTACGAGGAATACTGCAGGACTTCCCGGCACTACAGGAAGCCGCGCCGCTCGGCACGCTGGTACCGCGAATACCTGAACGATCTGGAAATGCTGGGGCTGATTACTTCGGTTGAAAGCGGGGCTGGCATGCGGGGCAGGACGCGCCTCATAAGAATAGGCTACCCTGCAACAGACGTGAAGAAAATAGTGGAAAAGAACTTCTCGATAATCGAAGCAAAGGATGAGGAAGTGCACGTATAAGGTAAATCCATGCAGGCAAACAAAACGCTCTCTATTCTCCTGGACGCCCTCTCGCTCAAAAACCTCCCAAGAACAGGCTGGATACTCGCAAAAGCCCCCTGCGAATCCGTGGCGGAGCACACTTGCGGGGTTGCAATAATCGCCTTGGCGCTCGCGCGGATGGAAAAGCTGCCGGCAAAAGAGGAAGCGGCACTTCTCCGGCTCGCGCTTCTTCACGACCTGCATGAAGCGAGAATCGGCGACCTTACGCCAAAACAGAAGAAAAAAACCATGCCGGACGTAGCGAAAGTGGAACTGGAAATGATGGCTGGCACGCTGTTCGAGCCAGAGATTGCATTGCTGCAGAACAAAAAAGGGAAGTTGAGCATCCTACTTACTGATGCCGACCGGCTTGACATGCTTTTCCGCGCAATTGAGAACAAGAAAAAAGGCAGCAAGGACATGCAGCAGTTCATCGATTCGGCGCTGAAGCAGATTAAGTCAAAATCAGGGAAGAAACTGGCAAAATTCGCTCTCGGATAGCTGCTGCCGATTAACTCAAGCGCCTTCCTCCTACCAAAAGCAGCCGCCCATCACTGGTCCATTAACTCAAGCGCCTTCTTCACAGACATCCCCTCGCGGATGCCAAGGTCATCTGCCCAAGTGGTGAAGAACTTAATCTTGGCCTTGAAGAGGTCTTCAAAGGTCTTCACACCCGTAACAAAAGCGGCAACGTCTCCGAATTTCTCGGCAGCTTCTTTTGAAACATACGCGCAGGCGACATATCCTTTCTTCGCCTTCACAATGAGAAGAGGCACGTTCCCAAGCGGGAAGCTTACTCCTACATATTCACGGCCTTCAAAAACTAGTTTTTCCTCTGGCATAGAAGTCCCTCCGAATAGGTCAAAGATGTTTACCATCTTCGGCCGGAATTCCATCGTTCAGTCTGCATCCTGAACGGGCGCTCGGGCTTTCCAGCCTGCCTTATCGCCCTGTTCTTCAGCTTCTCGAATATCCTGCTGTGCTTGGCGCAGGAAATGCAGTAGTGGTTCTCCACGTAAGTGGTGGTCTTGACATCCTCGGCAGAGCGGAGCTCGGTCGAGTAAACATTCGACTTGTTGTAGGTAATCATCTTGTCCCGCGGCATTGTCCTTCCGCACTTGTCACAGGTCCCAAGCCTTTCTCTTCCTCGTGTCTTGCTAGGCATAAAGTATCACCAAATGAGACTCATTTCTGCTGGAGCTTGATGGCATATCTTCCAGGCATCTTTACCTCAAGCTTCTTGCCGATTTCGGATTTCTCAGGGTCAACTACGATGAGCTGGCCCATGAACTTCTCAGTCAGGTTCTGGCCGTGGCAGGCAGGGCATTCCGAGCCTTCCATGACAATCAGGTGGCAATTTGTGCATGCTTTCATAGGAACCACATCAAGAGAAAACTAGCTCAGCTCGCCGCTTTCTCCTTCTTTTTCTTGCCTTCCTTCTTTTCGTGTTCGCCTTCAGCACCTACGGCCTTCTTTGCAGCGAGCCACTCGTCCTTGCCCAATCCGTCAGGCCTCATGGTAAGCCCGATTTTGGTCTCAGGAATGCTGTTTTTCATGCTGACTGTCGAAATCTTGGCAAACACATGATCGCCTTTCTTGAGGGATTTCTTGCTCTCCCTCCCAGTGAAGGACATTGTTTTCTTGTTGAAAGTAAGGAAGTCGTTTGCAATCTGCGACAGGTGCACCAGGCCTTCCATCGGGCCAAGAGACAGGAACGCCCCGAACTCCACTATCTCAGCGACATCTGTCTCGATTACTTCGTTCACGAGCGGGTGGTAAGCAAGCACGTCGAATATGACATCGTAATAGGCTGCATTGTCGCCTGCAATCACAAGGCCGTCGCCTTCTGGCTTGACATTCCAAAGAGCAAGCACTATGCCCGCATCCTTGTCAATCCTCCTCTCGTATTTTTCGCGCAAGATTTGCGTGAGCGCATCCTCGAGCTTCATGGAAAAGAACTGCGCTGGAAGCCGCACCTTGTCCTTGCAAGTCAATACATAGTACATAAACCGCACCTTTCCGTATGGCGTAAGCTCGTTAATCAGAGCAAGTTCCCTAGGGACGTTTTCGTTTTTATCGCTCCCAAGGTTTAAAATAGCCTACCTCTCCCCTCGGATAAGCCGACACGCTTTTATCTCCTTCGCATCAGATTCTGCCACGTGGTGTTATGAAATACGATATCAATTCTTTACTGGAGACCACTTCCCAGCAAGACATATACGCTCTGGTCACGGCACTCAAAAATACCGACCTTTCCGACTACTGGAAAGCATTGGGAGAGGTGCTATTCAAAATCCTGTCGGAAAACGGCCTCAAGGATGATTTTTTGAGGCTAAGCAGGGTCAGCAAACTGACTGATGGCGTGGTGCAGCGCGTTGACGAAGACAACTTGCCTGACGAACTTCCGCTTGCCCTCCGCGAGAAATTCGGAGAGACGGCTGCCGATTTATTTGGGAAGGAAAACAACCTCCGAATGCTCAAATACATTTACCAGAGCGACGAGCACACTTCTTCAACAAGGCTTATTGCGGCAAAGAACGTTTTTTACGAGAAAACATTCAGCCTTGAGGAAAGGGTTGCCGCGGCAAACGAATATGTGAGCATCTGCGTTTCAAAAGGCAAGACAAACTACTTCAGCTCGCTTTCCACAGTTCCATCGCTCCCCTGGGAAGTCGCTGAGATTTTCAAGCAAGCGGCACGGACGCATTATCCAATTATGCAGACTCGCATAGTAGGCGTGTTTCCGCAACATGCCCGCCCACAAGCCACAAGACAGACT
>JAWBPP010000034.1:0-10053 GCA_038824715.1 Candidatus Anstonellaceae archaeon | reverse complement strand
ACAACAACTTCCTGGAGGAATTCCGAAGCAAGTACGGAAGCTCGCTAAGCAACCTTGAAACGTTCTTCATCCAGCCGAAGCGGATACTGAAAGAGGGCTACGGGGATTTGGTAAAAATGCTGCTTGAGGGTGCATGAAAATGGCAAGAACTCCTGTCAACATCGCGGCTTTTGTCTTCGGAGTGGTGCTGCTGCTTGCCACGGCACACGGCTATACCTTCGAGCAATACCAGTCAATCGCAAGCCAGGCATCAGACGCGCATTTCAATGCCAAAACCGAGCTGGGATACATCGAGATTTTGATTAACAATGCCAATCAGGTAGGTATTCCCAGAGCTCCTTATGACGACAAGGTGGACGACATTCAGTCAGACATAGACCAAGCAAAACGCCTGATGGACAAAGCCGAATTGGATGCGAGCGCATCAGACGGATATGCTCTGGCATACAGCGAGCAGTCCTCGGCACTTTCGCTATCCAACCAGGCAAAGAGAGATGCATCGGCGGCTGTAGCATCCATCAATTCTGCGCTTGCCGCTCAGATACAATTCACCCTGACACCCAGCCAATACACAACCACTGTATACAAAGGGAAATCCGAAAGCGTGGATTTTGTCATCACTTCACAGGACCCGCGCATAATGGCTTGCAGCTATAGCACGAGCGAAGGCGGCACGGGAAGTATTATGGGAAGGATTTACGGGTATGAGACTGGCGGCTTTTCAGCAACCATTTATGCGCCATCCTACGGAGCGGGAAGAAAGGCAATCACTGTCGAGGTGAGCTGCTCGGTTGAAAATTATGCGACGACCAAGAAAACGGCATCGATACAGTTGCAATACGGCGAAGAGCCGGCAATAATCGCAATGGAAGCGGCACAGGGCGCAATTGACGCTGCAAACGACCAAATCAAAGACCTTGAACTGGCAATCGGAAGCGCAGTTTCCGAAAACCCAAGCATAGACTCGTTCTTGGGCGATGCAAGGGCAGCCGTGGAAAGCGCAAAGGCTGCTGTTTCGCAGGCGCAGGACAGCCTGAGTAAGGCGAATAGCGATTACTATGGATTTGACAAAGACGCTGCGCTCCCAGAGGCGAATTCCGCGCTTTCCTCCGCTCAGTCCGCAAGCCGCCTTGTGGCAGACGGGCAGGGAAAAATAGCCAAGGCGAAAGAAGTGTTCAAGGCAGAGGGCGGACAGGCGCGGCTCACGATAGATTCCGCAAAGTCAGGCATCAAAAGCGCGCAGGCTTGGCTGGAAAAGGCAAACGGCATAATCCGCAATGCCACTGCGCTTGGGATGGACACGAAAGACCAGGTGGCAATGGTGGCAACTGCGAACGGGCTTATTGAAAATGCGCAAGGCAATATTCTGGATGCGAATGATGAACTCGACAGGAGCGAATATGCGCAGGCGAAAACGGACGCGGCAAGGGCGCTGAACAATTCCTACGAGGCGGAAGGGAAGGCAAAACAGGCGTACGAATCGCTCAGCAGCGTGATGCAGGCCTGCCAAGCGGCATATTCTGGGATAGTTGCAGCACAGTCAGCGATATCCGAGGCAGACACTATTTACACGAGGCTTGCCTCTGTGGCGAAAAACCTGCCGCAGGGAGTGGATGTAACCTCGTCAGCGCAAGACATAGAAATCCAGAGGCAGAAGCTGGACAAGGCGAAGAATGGCTATTCGGCAGCGCAGAATGAACTTTCCGCAGGCTACTGCGACAAGTCAGTTGGCAGCGCCCTAATTGCGCGGAACGATGCGGCAAACGCAAGCAACATGCTGGGAAGGGTGGCGGAGAGGATGAAGGATGCAGTATCCGCTGCGCTTGATGCGAGGGTGCAGGAGACGCAAAAGGCGATTGAGAGCGCGAAGAACGCCACTTCCAGCGCAGGCAGCACATACGGAGCTGATGCTGCCAAGGTGGCTGCTGCACAGAAACAGCTTGCCGATGCTCAGGTCAAGTTATCAAGTGCGGAGGCAACGGTCCGGCTGGCAAAAAGCGCAACCAGCCTGGGAGATTTCCTAGACAAGTCGAGCCAGGCATTCGGCGAGCTTGAAGCCGTGCAGACAGGTGCGCAGTCGAGTTTAGGAACGGCGAACGCAGCGAAATCGAGCATCCTTGTGCAGATATTTGTAGCGATTGCGGCAATTATCGGGGCGCTGGGAATCGGCTTCATGTTCTGGACGCTCAGAAAAGGAAAAAAGGAGAGCGCGCCTCCAAAGGGGAAACTCGGACGGTTCATCAGGGAAGGGAAATTCGAGGATGCCGCACGCCTCTGTATTTCTAAAAGGGACTACAAGAGCGCGGCAGAGTATTACGCAAAGGCTGGCAAATTCGAGAAAGCCAAGGAGGCTTACAAGAAAGTCCGCAAGAAACCTAAGGGGGCATGAAACATGTTCATATTGCCGTTTGTCGCCATCCTCTCCGTTTTCTTCCTCATCCTTTGGCTGTCAGACCTGTTCTTTACCCTCAAGTGCACGGAAAAGAAGGGCGTAGTGCTTGAGGCCAATCCGCTTATGAGGGCTTTGCTCAAGGCGCGACGGGCGCACCTCTACGTTTACAAGACACTTGAGATTGTTTGCTTCACCGCGCTAATTTGGCTGGTGTCGTTCCAGAATGCAGGCTATTCCGTGGTATCGCTTCTTGTTGCGACCGGTGTTTATTCTCTCGTCGTGGCAAACGGCATGGCAATCTACATGCGCATCTCCAAAAACAGTGTCATTCCCTCTGTTGTCTTCGCCCTTGCCTGCATTGCCGCGCTATTCTTCGCCTACCTGGCTTACACGGCATTTGCGAACAGCACGGATCTTTTTGCATCTTGCTCCAAGTGCTGCGAAGATTATGCTGCCCTAAAGGCGAGCTGTACGAGCAGCGGCGCGCCAGTTGGTCAGAACAGGAGCAATGACTACGGTCTGAACATCACGCTTCCGAGCTGAAAGTTTGGATAGGATGATGCGAATGAAGGGTCAGTATTCACCAGCGAAAGCTATGGCAAACGGCGAAGCTCCGATGCCACAGATGCGCGATGCAATAAAGCCACTTTTTGATGGCGCGGACACCGAGAACCTTATCATATATGGCGAGCCGGGAAAGGACAAAACAATGACTATTATGAACACTATAAAAGAATTCGAGCGGACTTCGCGGATGAAAACGATTTACGTGGATTGCTGGCAGTATTCCACAAGGATGGCGGTTTATTCGCTGATTGCACGCGCCATTGACGAAATGCTGCCGCGCAGGGGATTGGCAAGGGATGAAGTCTTTGACCGGATAATTGAGATAATGGAGAAGGAAAATACGAAAGTGTTTCTTGTGCTGGACGGAGTTGAGGGGCTTTTCTGGCAGGGAGAAGACAGGCTGCTTGATGCCATTTGCATGAAGAGAGAGCTGTTCAGGGTGATTGGCATTGCGAGCGATGCACAACTGCTAATCAGGGATGCCTCCCGGTTTGCTGTGCTGGGATTTAGATGTTACAAGGCAAAACGTACTTCTGATGACAAGATTGCGCTTGAACGTGTGGAGCTGGAGGATGCTGAAGGCTCTGAGCATGAAAATTCATATCTTGGAATGAGCCTGAGCGATGAGGAGCGAATAATAATGGATATCGTCAGGTCTGGCCCGAAAAGCTCCACTGAGCTTTACACTGCATTTTCCAGACAGGTGAAGCGAAGCAAGCGGCAGATAAGGAATTATTTGAGCAGGCTTGAGGCAAAGAAGCTCTTGAGCATACAAACTGTGGAGGGGATAAGTCCGCTGCTCAACACGCGGATGATACAGCTCAATATTAGAGCAGAAAGCGCACGACCGGAAGCAGTTTGTCCGCGACCTTGTCCGCGAGATGCCATCCTGCACAAAGTCGCGCCAGATATATAAGCAAAAAGCCGCGACTTTGGCGCGACATTTTGGAGCATTTTCACGACTGAAATGAGTCTTTCATCTGCCCTCAAAAAGTCCCAACAAATAATAGTATGCACGGAGGCTGATTTTTTCAGGTTAAAAAATTATCAAAAAACCCTATACCGAGAAGGGGGCAAAAACCCCACAGCCCCCAACGCTTTTCTGAAAGCTCAGCTCCGCTTCTTGAACAGTCCAGCCACTACTCCAGGCACTTCGGTTCTTGTTATCGCTTTCGCGCTTGCGATGCGCGCATACTTGTCAGCCATCTTCCGGTTCGTGACTACAATGATGAGCCTATCGCAGCCCTTCTTGATGTTCTCAAACTTTTCCTTAACATGCTCAAGGCCGTGCCCCTCAATGTTCAGCCCCGTCTCAACTTCAAAGCAGACTAGTCTATCTCCCACCTTTACTGAAACATCAGGGCCAACGGTTGCACTTACCTTGGGCTTCCCGCCATACACCTTGATATGCTCTGCAATCCCCCAGCACAAGAGCGAATGCTCGGGCGATTCCTGCGGCTGCCTTTTTACCAGAAATCTGTGGCTCCCGTTGGCATCAAACAGCAGACTATTGTGATTCATGTAGCCCTGCGTCAGCAGAATCGCCTTTTGCTCTTCAGTAAGGTCTTTCTCATAGTAAAATCCGCGCTCGGCATTCATCCTGACTTTCTTCTTTTCCTTTTCCACAGGTGGCGCGGCAGCGGCGCTTTTCTCGTTCGGGTCCGTGGTTATCAGGCTATGGATTTTCGGGGAAGCCATGACCGCGAACTCGTAGCGCCCCTGCTCGCTTATCATAAGACCCTGGCCCTTCTCAGCACGCAGCAGGCAGTCCCTTTCCCTTTCGTTCAGGGCCAGCGTCTTTGAAATCAGTTCAAGGTTGCTTGAGTTTTGCCGCAGCAGTATCTTCGTGGAGGTCGTGTTCAGTATGCTTTTCCCGCTCTCGCTGCGCAGCAAATCCTCTATCTCCTGCGTGATGAATCCTATCGAGACATTGAACTTGCGCGATGTCTTGATGAAATCAAAGATGTAATCCTCGGCTTCCTTGCTGCGCAGCAATGACCAGCCCTCATCTATCAGCACTACCTTCGGTTCCTTGTTCTTCTTCATCTCCCGAGAGACCAGCTCAAGAACTGAGAACATGACAAGCTGCTTCACCTGCGTCGGCAAGCCGGACAAGTCGAAATTCAGTATGCTGTTCTTCAAATCCACTGTAGTGCCCCTGTCAAGGAAGCCGAAAAAGCCGCCGCGCGAGTACATCTTCACCCTGTTAAGCAGCACCTCCACGCTCTTTTCCTCTGTTGATTGCGCGCGCCTTTTCACCCTGCGCTTCATGTCCTCCAATGTTCCCTTCAGGTCGCTGAAAGTAGGCGGGTTCCTGCCCCAGCTTGCCGGGTTTTCCGCGGTTATTCCCTTTTTCCTGTAAACCCGCACAAGGGCATCGTTCAAAACCCCTTTCTGGCTCTCGCTCAGCCCCCCTGTGATTATATCAAATACCGTGATGAGGGTAAGCATCTTGCTTCCGAAGTCCTCCCCCGCGAGGTCAAACAGGTTTATGATTTTGTCCGAGTCCTTTGAGAGGACAATTTCCGTGCCTCCGAGCTGGCGCACAAGGTTGGCGTATTCTGCGTTCGGGTCCAGTATGTAGATTTTCGGCTGCCTTGCGAGAATGTGCTGCATGAGGAGGAACTTTGCCGCGTAGCTTTTGCCCGAGCCGGAAATGCCGAGAACGAAGAAGTGCTTGTTGCTCATGGAGTCGAAATCTATGAATATCGGGTTGAGCGTGCTTTTTTCATGGGCGAAAAATATCCCTTCCTTTCTTGAGTCAACCGGGTAGAGGAACGGAAAGGTGGCGCACAGGGAGCTGGTGAGGAATTCGCGCTGCGCCCCCAGAGCGTCAACGCCTATTGGCAGCATGGATTTTATGCCGTCAGCCATGCGGAAATCAGTCTGCTTCGGAACGATAAGGAGGGCGTTCATGTTCGCCTTGCAGCGCTCGCCCATCAGGTTAAGCGCCTTCATATCTGCGGCTTGGCTGTCCACATAAAGCGAAACGCTGAACATTTTCTCCTTGCCCTTGTACAAAAGCCCGTAAACCTTCATGGTGTCCTTGCGCTTGATTTCGAGGGACGGGTTGGGCGCGTTCTCCCCTTTGCTGGAAAGAAGGTCGGAGGTCTGCTTGATTAGCTGTCTGTGGATGTTGACGAGCGTTGCGCCTATGCTGGCGGGGTGGATGTGAAGGGAAACGTCGTATGGCTCGCTTGTGGCCATGAACTGCTCAAGCCAGCCGTCCTCCACGTTGCGGGGATAGCCGACTGCCTTCACGATGCGATGGCAAATCCCGTTGACTCGGGCGCAGTCCCGCGTGATGTCGAAGTCCGGCGTTATGGCGGATATGCGGAAGTCTACCTGCTTTTCTTCATCTTTTTTTGTTTCCTTTTGCCTTTCTTTTTGCTTTTTCTGTTTTTCCTTCTGCGGGTATCGCAGCATTGTTTCACCTCCTTTCCCGGTTCTTCGTTCTTCACTTCCCAATAATCGTGCATCGAATAGATTGAGAAGAAACTGAGCAGCGCGGCAGTATCCAGCCTTTCGGAGCGCAAGCCGCAGGCTGCAAGCTTTTCCTGTATTATTTTCGTCCTCTGCTCAAGCTGACTGCGGTCTTCCTCGCTTGGCTTTCCCATCATGCCCTGGTGCTGCTGGGTTACTATGACGTAATATCTCCTGCTTCTCACCATGTGCTCTGCCAGGAATTTGCTCTCATAATCGAAAAAATCCTGGAACAGGGCGGCGGTTTTCCTGTCCGTGCCCTCCATTTTTTCCTGCATCTGCCTGAATACCTCCTCAGCATCAGAATTTTCGGTTCTTACGAGAATCTGTATAGGCGCGGCAAGATGGTTGAGAAACTCGCGGTAATTGGAAACGAACGCGGCCTTCTGCCCTGCGTCAAGGAGGCTGAAGTTTATCGGCTCAACCTGCAGAATAGCCCTCAGGCTTCCATCCATCAGCTCCACTTCGCTGTTTTCTATGGCGCGCACTCCCATGAGCCGCTGCGCCCGGGGCGATTTGGAGTCTGCTTTCCTGACGCCTGTATAGTAGTACCATAAGTCAGAGGC
Source organism: Candidatus Anstonellaceae archaeon (assembly GCA_038824715.1). GTDB lineage: Archaea > Micrarchaeota > Micrarchaeia > Anstonellales > Anstonellaceae > UBA10161. The sequence continues at coordinate 3,045 of JAWBPP010000034.1, read as the reverse complement.
TATTTCCTCAAGGTTCAGGAGTATGAAGCCTGTCCCAAGAATGCTGAAGAAGGCCGGCAGGATGAGTTTTGCCTGGCCGGTGAGCGGGAGATTGTACGAAAAGAACGCCAGCAAGCCGAAAACGCAGGCATAGCCAAGCTGCCTAAGGTCCAGCCCGAACACTATCTTTTCCCTGTATTTTATCTCATCGGGAATGTCGTAGCTCATTATGCAGCATGGCGCTTATGGGTGTTTTCACTGTTCGTGCAGAATTTGGCATTATTGTGCAGTGGATGGAGAAGCGATTGCAGTCCGCTTAGAAGTATGCCGTCTTGTCGCTTTCCATCAGAAGATTGTAGAAAGTTTCCATGTTTGAGATTTCGCAGACCTCGCCCATGCTCCTGCTTTTGATGCATGTCCCGCAAGCCAGCACTTTACCGCCCTCCTGTTCAAACTTTTCGGAGAGAGTTTTGACGTTGAATTTGCCGGTGTCGACAAGGCACTCAACGCCGCTGTTCATCAGGAAAACCTTTACGTTGTCCTTTTTTCCCAAGGCAAGGTTGGCGAACCTGAAGGCGTTCCACGCCTTTTCGGGCTCGTTTGAACCGATTACTACCGACATTTTCGCCATCTTGAATCACCCGTCATAAACGCTTCCTGAGGTTCTCTATCAACGCTTCGCGCATTATGTCAAAAGCCTTGACCACTTTTGGATTTTGGAGCCGGTAATAGACGTTTTTTCCCTTTCTTTCGTATGCGACGATTCCCTTGGATTTCATTATCGACAGGTGCTGGGAGACGTTGGCCTGGCTTAATCCCGTCTTTTTCATTAGAGCCGAAACTGACAGCCCCCTGCCCCTCAGCAAATCAAGTATTTCCAGCCTGGTTGGGTTGGAAAACACTTTGCATACCTCCGAATGGATTTTGTACAGCTCCTTGTCCATGAACATATTAGAACATTCTAATATATAAATACTATGTTGGCTATACTTATGGAGAGGTGATGAAGATGGCGCGGGAAAGGATTGCATATGCATTGTTCGTGCTTCTGGTGGTTTTTGGCGGCTTGGCTTTTGCCACGATGGACGCAGCAGAGCAGGCTGCGGCAAAACAGCTCACAGATTCAAATGCCAGCTGCGGCAGTCTCAGTGACAGCCAGCTTGAGCTAATCGGCGAATACTACATGGAACAGATGCACCCCGGGCAAGCGCATGACCTGATGCATCGCATGATGGGCCTTGCCGAAAATTCCACACAAGAAAAAGCGTTTCACATCTCCCTGGCAAAGACAATGTACTGCGAGCAAGGCTCTGGCGTAGGAATGATGGGTATGATGCCTATGATGATGGGCGGCTACTACGGCGCAGGGATGATGGGCCGCGGCATTATGGGGTACGGAACTACTGGCTCTCTGCCCGGCGGCTTTGCGGGCTACGGCTATGCCCCCCAATTCGGCTGGAGCCTGAGCGATGTGCTGGTCGTCATTCTGCTAATCGGTCTGATAGTTCTTGTCTATGCGCATGCTTGGAAGGTGCTGAAAGGAGGCAAGGAGAAAAAGTAAGAACGCCTCCCGTTTCCCAGGAAACGCGATCTTCTGGCGGCTTGACGCAGAGTCGGCGTCCCAGCTGACGATCTGATGCATGACACAAGGTTATATATGGCGCAGGAACAGAAAAAGACGGGTGCGTGATGATGATTAAGGTTGTCATTCTGGGAGCGGGATTTGGGGGCATCACTGTAGCGAGCGAGCTGGAAGGCCTTGCAAAAGCAGGAAAGGCAGAGGTCGCGCTTGTTGACAAGGGAACGCATTTCAGCATGGGCTTTTCGATGCAATGGGCATTGGCAGGGAGAAGGAAACCGGATGAAGGGCAACGGCCGTACGCAAAGCTAAAGGCAGGACATGTCAAGTTCGTCAATGATGAAATTACCGCGATAGACACTGTTAATCGTTTTGTCCAAACAAAAAAATACAAATTCACATACGACTATTTGGTCATCGCGCTCGGGGCGGAACTTGCGCCAGAGTTATTGCCCGGATTCAATGAGGTTGCACGAAATCTCTGCGATATGCAGAGTGTGCTGCAGCTGAAGGGCGAAGTCGAATCTATGAAACGCGGAACCATAGCTATCGCTGTATCCTCTACACCTTTCAAGTGCCCGCCCATGCCGTATGAGTATGCGTTCTTGATTGACGATATGCTTCGGAAGCGCGGGGTTCGAGAAGGAGTCAGAGTAGTGCTCACGACGCCCGAACAGCAGCCAATGCCAGTGGCAGGAAAAGCGGTTGGCAACCTGGTGAAAACGATGCTTGAGGAAAAGGGGATAGAATACCTCCCTCTGCACAAACCCAGGGCAATCGATGTGCAAAACCGCAAAGTCATATACGAAAACGGATTCGAACTGGCATTCGATATCCTTGGCGCGGTGCCACCACATCGCGCACCCAAGGTTGTGCGCGAGGCAGGGCTTGCCGACGCTGCTGGGTTTGTGCCGGCAGATATTTATTCGCTTAAAACTTCATTGGCGGATGTTTACGCGCTTGGGGATGTCGCAGCGCTCAGGCTGCCAAACGGAAATCCGCATCCAAAAGCCGGGGTATTGGCTGAGGCCCAGGCATCGGCAGTCGCGAAGAGCATGATTGCGGCTATCGAGGGGGGCAACCCTATGGCGTATGGCGGCACGGGTGTTTGTTACATTGATGTGGGAGATGAAAAAGCCGCTCAAGCAGAAATTAACCTGCTTGCGCCTGAAGGGCCCAGATTTGCTTTGAGCCAGCCATCCAGGGAAGGCCTTGAAGCCAAGCGCAGATTCGAGCGCGAGCACCTGGATAAATGGTTCGGCACACACTAAGAAAATAACTTTATTGCAGCCCTCCTGATTTCCGCGAGCTTTCGAGATAAATCTTAGGATTTCCTAGGAAATGCGGGGTGTGTCCCTGGGCCATATTTCTTGTGTCGGTCAGGCTAAGGAGTTTGGCCCGCGCGGACTGTCTAATGCACTAATATTTGGTAACCGCACACTAAGATGATTATAAAAGCCGGATAACTCCAACTAAGGTCATGCAGG
>JAWBPP010000033.1:0-10070 GCA_038824715.1 Candidatus Anstonellaceae archaeon | reverse complement strand
ATTCTTGTTGTAGACATTTGCAACTGTGCAGCTGCCAGACTTAGTCCACATCGTGAAATTCCATCCAGAATTGGGGGCTGCAGTTATTGCCCTTACGCTGCCATTAGTCAAGCCAGTTGCAGAGCCGGTTACCGTTCCTCCGTTTGAGGGATTGGCAGAAACAGTCAGCGTGTAATATGTGACAGTAGTGTTGTTTCCGCTCTGGTTCATCTGCACAAAGTTCCCGTAAACATAGCAGTTCCCATTAACAGTCACAGTCGTATTCTTGTTGTAGACATTTGCAACTGTGCAGCTGCCAGACTTAGTCCACATCGTGAAATTCCATCCAGAATTGGGGGCTGCAGTTATTGCCCTTACGCTGCCATTAGTCAAGCCAGTTGCAGAGCCGAAGACACTGCCTCCGTTTGGAGGGATTGCGGCTAGGGTGAGATTGTAAGCAAATCCGATCGAAGAAAGTGCAACCATCACAAGAAGCACTCCAAAAAATACTTTTCCACTGTTCATCAAAACCACCTCTATTTTTCTAAGGAACAAAAGCTGTGCAATTGACTTCCTGCCCCATTATTGCGCTTAGCACTCCTGGGGCAATCGCATAAATCAGAACTCCAATGAGTGCGCCGGTCAGCGCAGCAGTCGCCCAGACATTGGCGCGTGCGCGAGTCTCAGCGCCCATTACCTGCCCAGCAGCGTAAATCACGCCGGCAATGACGATCATAAGCATGGCAACAACTGGGAGAAGGCCGATAAGGTCGTTGCAAAGGAAGAACACTGCGTCGTTCACTTTGGAGACTGGGTCCGCCGCAATCGCAAGCGTTGATAATATGGAAAGGAGCAGAAAAATGAGCGCATTTCTCCTCATGCACCAATTTATTTTCCAAATTGCTTAAATATTCTCTTCTTCAGTCTATACTTCTTGTGGTTTTCGATGGACACAAAGGTATATAAATATGGTGTTGTAGATAATAGATTCAGGTGGTTCTAATGACTATGACCCGAAGGCAATTCCTATCTATAGTCGGTGTTGGAGGCGCTGCTGCACTTGTTGCCCCATCTTCCATTGCCAAGTCCCAGCACAAACTCATGGACCCATCGCAAGCGCAATATTCCTACTCCCAAATAGTGCAGAACACTGCAAGCTTCAAATTCACTGGCAACGACTCAGAGGACGTGCGCAGGTTCCTAGAAAACGGCGGCATGTACCGCACTGAAAAGCGCCCTGCCTCAAAGAAAGAATTCGCATCCGTGCTCTATTTTGAAAAGCCAGCCTCGTTCATGACCGGGACAGACAACATAGTTTCTTCCACCGGCTCGCAAAAAACTGTCGGGCAGGACGTCAAGCTCGCAGCAGGGTTGTATATCTTCAATTATGATACCGAATCAGGTCTTACCATCCGCAAGATGGGCTCTGAGAAGGAAGTCCTCTCAGTCGCGCTCAAGCCAAACGACCAGCTTGGAATCCTTTCCGAGGGCTCGTCCAAGCTCAACGTCACCACGCATTCGGCAAACCTTGCGGCAATAAAGTCGGCAATCGCCTCAACCGTGAGCCTTTACAAAGACCAATCCAACTTCGAAATGGCAACACTCATGGAAAGGACAATCGACTGCCTGGAAAGCTACCAAAGCGACAGGGCGAAGCTTTCGGCAAAGGAAACAGTCAGAAGGTTAATGTCTTTCATGGAAGAAGGACTGGTGCAAGAGCTTACCAAACACATTGCCTTTATGGCAATCCCGCCCCTTGGGCTTACCTTCCCGGCTACCTATCACGACATGGCGCGCAGGGAGCTTCTTGCCACCAACAACACTGTTGACAACCTGCTGGTTTCCTTCGAAGTCGAAAGGAATGTTTTCGGCCTGAAAAATACCATTGCAATGGTGGTCCACAGCGGCACGGAGTTCGAGCGCGGCTCTGCTGCGAGAAATCCAATCCTACAGTACAGGATTTACGGAAGCAACAAGGCAGGGAAGGTGGAGTTCCCGAACGATTACGAACAGCAGTTCTGCGGCCCGATTGATGGCTACGATTACGACAACAACGGCAACCCGTTTTCGATCGCTCAGAAAAAGGAGGATGACCGCGAATACATGCTGACACTGCTGAATCAAGTGGTTGGGGGCAACTTTATCTCGTTCAAGCCCAACGAGGTCAAGCTTTTCGTGGTCAGGATATCTGCCAATGCAGGGGATTTGCAGGCAGCGTTTGCCGATTCCTACAGGCGCAACGAGGGCAAGTAGATTTTTCCCCTCATTTTTTTACTCCAAAAACAATGTACGCGGTGTGCGTAAGCCCTGTGTTCTCGGGCCGCACTCCTGCCTCCCGCACAAGATAATTTCGGTGCAGCGCCTCAAGCATCTGGATGTCTGAAAACCCAGCTGCGGCGCATGCTTCGAAGAACCTTTTCGCCTGCTCTACGTGCGGCAAGTAGCCAAACACCATGCCGCCTTTGCGAAGAGCAGCATGAGCATGGGGCACGGCTTTTTCCGAATCTGCGCAGTCAAGCGTGACTAAGTCAACTTCGGCCTCATCGATGCCTTCGAATATGTTTTTCCTCTTTATTTCAAGCGTTGCTTCTACTCCTGCCCTTTTCGCATTCTTTTCAGCAAGCTCTGCAAACTCCTCGCGCCATTCATAGCTCACTACTTTTTTCGCCACGTTCGCTAATGCAATGGAGAGCCAACCGCTTCCTGCTCCTGCATCCACTACAGCTGAGTCCTTGCCCACTCCAGAATAGGCAAGTATCACTCCAATGTCTTTTGGAAGGACAACTTGCGGGCCTCGTTTGAGTTTCTTCAGGATTTCAGGGAAAAAAAGCGGGGTCACCTTTTCCCTCCGAGTTTTGCTGCAAGAGCGCTGTCCGAGAGTGCCAGTATCCTCGCAGCAAGAAGCCCGGCATTTTTACCATTGTCAATCCCCACTGTTGCAACAGGCACGCCAGGCGGAATCTGCACGGTTGCAAGAAGGGCATCCAGCCCCCCAAGCTTGACATCCACAGGCACGCCAATCACCGGCTTTTTTGTCTTGGAGGCTATTACTCCCGGGAGCGCGGCAGACAAGCCAGCAATCCCGATGAACACTTTGGCATCAGACTCCTTGATTATCTTGTCGAGAAGATCTGGGTTGCGGTGTGCTGACGCCACCTTTATCTCGTTTTTTATCCCAAGCTCGTCCAAGGCATCAGTTGCTTTTTTCGCAATAGGCATATCGGACTCGCTTCCCAGCAGTACCAGGACATCCACCATGGAAAACACCTCTTTTTAGCGCTGGAATCTCTTCCCAGTCAGTTTTTCATAAGCTTCAATGTACTTCTCAGTCGTCTTTGCAATCACTTCTGCCGGAAGCTTTGGCGCAGGCGGCTTCTTGTCCCAGCCAAGCGACTCAAGGTAATCGCGCACAAATTGCTTGTCATACGAAGGCTGATTTTGACCCTCTTTGTACAGGTCTGCAGGCCAGTAGCGTGAAGAGTCTGGAGTGAGCACTTCATCGATTAGGATGATCTTTCCATTGTAAACGCCGAACTCGAATTTCGTGTCTGCAAGGATTATGCCGCGCGTCCTTGCGTAATCGGCTGCGGTTGAATATATTTTGAGTGAAAGTGATTTTACCGCGTCAAACGTCTCCTCGCCAACAATTTTTCTTCCCTCCTCATCATTCACGTTTATGTCGTGCCCCACTTCTGCCTTTGTGGATGGCGTGAATATCGGTTGTGGCAATTTGCTTGAGTTTTTCAAGCCAGCCGGAAGAGGAATCCCGCAAACCGTCCCGCTCGCATTGTATTCCTTCAGGCCCGAGCCTGCCAAATAGCCCCGCACCACGCACTCCATCTTGATGGGCTTTGCACGCTTGACCACCATGCTCCTTTTTTGCAGGTAGGAAGGCAATCCGGATGGCACTTCGGTTGAAATAAGGTGATTCTCCACAACCCCTGACAGCTTTTCGAACCAAAACAGGCTCAATTCAGTCAGCACCCTGCCCTTGTAAGGTATGCCGTCGCCAAAAACAACGTCGAAGGCAGACAGCCGATCTGATGCAATCATAAGCAGATTTCCGTCAGGCAGCTCGTATGTGTCCCGCACCTTGCCGCGGGAAAAGAGCTTCAGCGGCAGGTCTGTCTTGGTAATCGCTTCCTCCATCCTCCCACCCGAGAACCGATTTGCTGCTAACGAATTTAAAATGAGCCCCTGCATAAAAGTGGCGCGCGCGAAAGCGGCGGAGCAAAGAGCTGCATGGCAGGCAAAAAAGACCTCTTAAAGGAGACAGTCGAGCACATTGACATCACTTCATTTGATTCCACGCCGATAATAAGAGCTATGGAAAAAATGTCCTTCACCTCACGCGACACTGCGCGCGCTGCGAAAATATTCGACATGATGCTTTCAGAAAAGGAAGGCGCAGTCATACTCACGCTTGCAGGCAGCACCTCTGCTGGAGGCTGCATGAAAATCTATGCAGACATGGTGAAATACGGAATGGTGGACGCAATTGTCGCGACAGGCGCATCCATAGTGGACATGGATTTCTTTGAGGCGCTTGGCTTCAAGCATTACATAGGCACTCCTGCGGTAGACGACAGCATGCTGCGCAAGAATTACATTGACAGGATATACGACACATTCATTGACGAGGAGGAGCTGCAGAGCTGCGACAAGGCAATCTGCAAAATCGCCGACTCGCTTGAGCCGCGCCCCTACTCATCGCGCGAATTCATCTCCGAGATGGGCAAATGGCTGAAGAACGGCGGCGCGAAAAAGAAGGAGTCGCTCGTGCAGCTTGCATACGAGAACAATGTGCCAATTTTCTGCCCAGCCTTTTCCGATTCCTCGGCTGGCTTTGGGCTCGTTCTTCACCAGCACAACCATCCGCAAAAGCATCTCTCAATTGACTCAGTGAAAGACTTCTACGAATTGACGAAGATCAAGATGGCGGCGCCAACCTCCGGCTTGCTCATGATAGGCGGGGGAGTGCCCAAGAATTTTGCACAGGACACAGTTGTTTGCGCGGAAATACTCGGCAAGGAAGTGCCCATGCACAAATACGCCGTGCAAATCACTGTGGCAGATGTGCGGGATGGTGCGTGCTCCAGCTCCACGCTCAAGGAGGCAAGCTCATGGGGCAAGGTGGACACAACTTACGAGCAGATGGTCTATGCCGAGGCGACATCAGTCCTGCCGCTCATTGCAAGCTATGCGTATCACTCTGGCAAGTGGAAAGGCAGAACTAGGCGCAACTACGCGAAAATGTTCTAGGCTGCGCTTGTGGATGAAAAGCAGGGCAAGAAGGAATTACGCGAAGATGCTCGGCTAAATAAGCGAAGCAGCATACCCTGCCAATCCAACTGCAACTGTAAGAAGCGACGTTCTTCTTGAAGCCTCCAGATTTTCTTTGGACTGATTTTTCATCACTGAAAAGCCCATTGCTGCAAACGAGACTGCTGTGAGCGCTACTAATCCGACTGCGAGCAGGTTGGCGGACAAGCCGAGTGCGAACGGAAGAAGCGAGAGGGGCACGAGAGCAAAATAGCAGCCTGCGGCAAGCTGGCACGCCTTTTTCTTCCCGATTATTGCAGGCAGGGTTTTTGATTTCCTGTGCTTCATGTCGCCTTCAACATCCTCCGCGGATTTGATTATCTCGCGCCCTAAACCGGAAACAAATGCGACTGCCGCGATTGCCACAAGCGGAGGGTATAGCGCGCTGCTCACCACGAGATTCCCGAAAACAAAGGGAATTGCCATGGAAAGCGCGATGTATTTGTTGCCAATGAAGGGCAAATCCTTGAGCATGTGATTGTAGAAGACCGAAAGCAATGCGAATAGCGCTGCGATGTAAAGCGCGATGGGGGGCAATGGCAGGGCAGCTCCAACTCCAATAACATAGCAGGCGATTGCCGCTAAAAGTGCGCGCTTTGGCTCTATTTCGCCGCTAACAAGCGGCCTGTCCTTCCGTCCGTTTTCCCTGTCGGTTTTCACGTCCCAATAATCGTTGAGCGCGAACGAGCCCATCTCTATAAAGAAAGGAACTGCAAGCGAGAGGAGGACGATTGGCAGCGAAGGCATGGGAGCTGGAAGCTCTTTTGAAGCTATGAGTTCTCCAAGCAGAACCGCAATCACTAGCAAAAACGCATGCTCAATCCGGAACAATCGCTTCCATGCAGACCAGTTGCACATGAAAATCACTTCTTCTTACCTACCGTTCCTACATTATATATGCTTATTTCGCAGTCGTGCGTTCTCTCGAGTCTGTGCCGTCCATCTACAGGTTAATCCACGTTTTTCGGCTCCTGCTGCGTAACGCAGTGTATGCCGCCGTATCCGTAAACCAATTCGCGGCACGGGATTGGCACAATCTCCCTGCCGGAAAAGCAGCTTTGCAGAATTTCAATTGCAACCTTGTCGTTCCTGTCCCCGAAAACCGGAAGCAGCACTGATTTGTTCCCAATATAAAAGTTCGCATAGCTTGCAGGCAGCCTCCTTTTCTCCACCGGGTCAATTATCGGCGAAGGCATGGGCAGTTTTATCGTTTCAAACAATTCGGAAAGGACAGAATGGGCTTCTGCAAGCGGCTTGTGGTTTTCATCAGCGTTGTTTTCCTCGTATGCGCAAACCACTGCTCCCTTCCCAACAAACCTTGCAAAATCATCTACGTGCCCGTCAGTGTCATCGCCAGCTATGCCTTCACCGAGCCAAACAATATCCGAAACGCCGAGATAATCTGCAAGATGCCGTTCTATCCGCTCTTGATCCAACTCCGGATTTCTGTTCTTGTTCAGAAGGCACTGTTCGGTCGTAAGAAGCGAGCCTGCGCCGTTCACATCAATTGAGCCGCCTTCCATTACTATGCCTGGCTTGAATACAGGGCAGCTGCAAATCTTGGCAATTTCGTCTCCGGTTCGGTTGTCCGCAAGCAAATCGTCGTATTTGTTGCCCCAAGCGTTGAAAATCCATCTCACAGCCGCTTTTTTCCCTGTTGCTCTGTGCAGCAGAAAAGTTGGCCCGTAATCGCGCATCCATACATCCGCGGATTTTATGCGGTGGAAAAGGACGCTCTTTTCAGGGACGCCATTTTTTTGCAGGAAGCCTCTCGCTCGGTTTTCCTCAGCTTCATTGTCCACAAGCAGTTTTACTTTTTCTCCGCCTTGCAAGCCGGCAATCATCCGGCAGTAGGTTTTCTCCACTGCGCCGATGATATCAGAAGGGAAAGTCAGCTCGTTTTTCGGCCAGGAGAGCCAGGTGGCTTCGTGAGATTCCCATTCTGCTGGCATCAGGTATCCGAGGGATTTGGGGGTAGAAATAGCCTCCACTGTTACTCCTTGCCAACTAGTTTTCCGTATTCTTCAGGTCTTCTGTTGTAGCGGAACCGCCAGCCCTCGCGCACATTCCTGCTGTGCTCCAAATCCACTTTTGCAATCAGCACCTCTTCCTTGCTGCCTGCGCGCGCAAGGGTTTTTCCGAATGCGTCGCACACGAACGAGCCGCCCCAGAAGTCCATCTTCCCCTCGTTTCCGCACCTGTTCACTGCCGCAACAATTATCCCGTTTGCAATCGCATGCCCGCGCATGACGTTTTCCCATGCCTGCTGCCAGTTGCCTTCTGTCTGCTCCACCCCTCGCACGGTTGCAATTGCTGTTGGGTAAAAGATTATCTCTGCACCCGAAAGCGCAACGCTTCGCGCTGCCTCAGGAAACCACTGGTCGTAGCAGATGAGGGGGGAGATGCGGCAGTAGGGCGTGTCAAATGCCTTGAAGCCCAGATTTCCCGGCTCAAAATAATCCTTCTCGTAAAAACATTCGTCGTGCGGTATGTGGACTTTCCGGTATTTGCCAAGAAGCTTTCCGGACGAATCAAAAACGCACGATGTATTGTAGAGCTTGCCGCTTTTGGAGTCTTTTTCATAAATAGAGCCCGCGACAAGGGCAATGCCGTTATCCTTGGCTGCGGCAGCAAGGGCGGTTGTAGTTTTTCCGGGCACTTCCTCGGCAAACTTTTTCGCAGCCTCATTCCTGTTCTTTGCTTCCTGCGCAAAATAGGGCGCTGTGAAAAGCTCGGGCAGGCAGACTATCTGCGCCCCTTTTTTTGCCGCAGATGCTATCCCTGCAATGGCTTTTGCCAAATTCTCCTCTGCTCTTGCCGACATGCCCATCTGGATAAGTCCAAGCTTAATGGTTTTTCCTCCCATAGCGACCGGCTCTCTTCTTGCTGTGCAATGCTTTTTATTATAGTTGCAATTTGCAAATTGCAACTGCTAAAAAAGCATCGGCATATGCTTTTTAAAGTGTTGAATCCACTTCTTCGTCGGGAGGAATATCGCATGGCTCAGAAATCTTCAGCTTTATCCGGTCTCTACAAGCTTGACCGGAATGGTAGGGCAACGGCAGTCATAGAATTCGCTTCTCTTGGCGAGGAGCAAAGAAAGCAGCTGCTCTCCGACAACCCGCTTCCGTTTTCGATTGCGGAAAAGATAAGCGAGAATGCTATTGGGATACATTCTCTGCCATTTTCGGTTGCAACAAACTTCATCGTGAACAAGCGCGAACTTCTCATTCCCATGAGCATTGAAGAGCCGTCGGTTGTTGCCGCCGCAAGCAATGCGGCAAAGCTCTGCAGGGACACCGGTGGATTTTCCGCTAATGCCGACCCGCCTGTGATGATCGGGCAGATTCAAGTTGTCGGCGTGAAGGATGCGAAAAAATCAGCTGCGGTTCTCAATGCGAAGAAGGACGAAATACTCGCGGCAGCCTCTCCTCTTGCGGCGAACATAGCCAGTTACGGGGGAGGGTTGCGCGGTTTTTCCGCGCGGGCGCTTGAAACCAAGCGCGGGCCGATGGCTCTGGCAGAGTTCCACGTGGACGTGCGCGATTCCATGGGCGCAAACACGGTCAATACGATACTGGAAGGCGTTGCTCCGAAAATAGCGGAGATTGCGGGCGGAAAAGTGCGCCTGAGGATCCTGACCAATCTGGCTGTTCTTCGGTTGGCGAGGGCTACTGCTGTCTGGAAAAAGGAAACGATTGGCGAAGACGCAGTTGAAGGGATTCTTGACGCATGGGCGTTTGCCGATGCCGACATTTACCGCGCTGCAACGCACAACAAGGGCATAATGAACGGCATTGATGCTGTCACAGTTGCGACGGGCAACGACTGGCGCGCAGTTGAGGCTGGTGCGCATGCATACGCAGCTATTTCAGGCAGATACGGCTCTCTCACACGCTACAGGAAGCTTCCCAACGGCGACTTGCAAGGTGAAATTGAACTGCCTCTCGCGGTTGGCACAGTGGGCGGAGCCACGCGCTCTATTCCTTCTGCAAGCACAGCGCTTGCAATACTCGGGGTAAAATCAGCAAGCGAGCTTGCCTGCATAATTGCATCTGTCGGCCTTGCGCAGAACTTTGCTGCGCTTCGCGCGCTTTCAACCGAGGGCATACAGCGCGGGCACATGGAGCTTCACGCAAGGAACGTGGCAATAGCGGCTGGCGCAAAAGGCGCTGCCGTGGACAAGATAGCAGATGCCATGGTGAAGGGAAAGAGCATTTCCACGAAAAAGGCTGAAGAATTGCTGAAGCAAATGCGCTGATGGTGTAAGAATGGCTGTGGAATTCAAACTTGACAGGAACGAGCTCATCGCACTGCTCCTCGTTTTTTTCATTTCGCTTGGCATAGGGCATTTCCCCGCCAAAAGCACTCTTCCGGATTTTTCAGTTGCAACTGCAATCCAAACGTATGCTGTTTCTTCTGCCCAACCGCTGCACATTCAGGTCGCCTATTACCTTGAAAGCGCATACGCATACATTCTTGGGCTTCCGCAATCATCGCCGCAGGCAATAGTCTCCTTCCTGCTCTTCTTCCCGCCAGTTCTCCTTGCGCTAACCTCTCTTTTCCTCTACCTGTCTGTGCGCACGCTCGGTTTTGGAAGGGCAATCTCAGCTTTCTGTGCGCTACTTTTCGCATTCTCATTTGCGTCATTCCCGTTCCTTCCGGGGCTTTTCGGACCTGCACAGCTTGCTGCTCCATTGTCGGCTCTCTTCATTTTCCATTTTGTTTCATTTGCTTCAAAGGGCAGGCTTCCCATGCTGATTCCTGCG
>JAWBPP010000032.1:0-10331 GCA_038824715.1 Candidatus Anstonellaceae archaeon | reverse complement strand
GTGATTTTCGTCTCCTATGACGGCAGAGTCTATGCCATCAACGCGGACAGCGGCTCAACCGCATGGACATACACTGCGGGCGAACCCGTTGCGCTTGACCCGAAAATGCCTGAAAGCGAAACCATTGCTGTTTCCACAGTGAATGGAACTGTCATTCTGATAAACGCGCAAAGCGGGCTGCTTTCAGGAAACTTCAGGCTCCCGGGCAAAGCCCTTGTGTTCGAGGCAGGGGGAGGGAAAATTTTCGCAGGGATTGGAAATGCTGTAGTTGCATTTGACAAGAAAGGCACAGCCCTTTGGAATGCCACGCTGCCAAAGCCGCCAGGCCAGCTGGGCTATTTTTCTGGAAGGCTCTACTTCACGTCTGCAGGAAAACTTTACGCGCTTGATACAGGAACCGGCCGGGTTGTGTGGGCAACGGACGCAGAGGACTCTTTTCTTTCCCAGCCAAGCGAATATGGCAACACTGTTTATTTCGGGGCAACTGATGGGAAACTATATGCCGTAGACAGGCAGTCAGGGCTTACAAGGTGGACATATGCCACGGGCGGCTGGATAATGTCTTCGCCATTTTCTGACGGAAGCACAGTCTATTTTGTTTCGAATGACAGGAACCTTTATGCGCTTAGCATTGAAGGCAAGCTGAAGTTCAAGTTTGCAGCAGGGGAGGGAAGCTGGGGAAGGACGGCATTATACGAGAGCCAAGGCAGGAAATTGGTGGTGTTTTCCTCCAACGAAGGCAAGATATACGCCGTTGACTCCGGAAACGGCAAGGAAGCATGGTCGTTTTCAACATACGGAAAGCCAGGCTCGCCCATAAGGCGCGGGCAGAATTTCATTTTCGGCACTTCCAAGGGGAAAATATACTCCCTTTCGCCCTTCCCCATATGCAGCTTCAGCCGACCCGAGCAGCTTTCCGAGGTGGGCAAGTGGCAGATGGATATCGAGGGCAAGGCAAGCTCGGATTCGCCCATACGCCGCGTGGAAGTCCGTGCTGGCAGCGGGAACTGGGTGCTTGCCGAAGGCGAGGAGGACTGGATTGCCACAGTGGATTTCACCAATGTCGCAAGCGGGATAGTGAGCGTGGAATGCAAGGCTACGGATGCTTCAGGAAAAAGCGAGCAGGGCGAATTTTCCTCGATAACCCTTCTGAAATCGGACTCTGCTGAACCAAGCACGATTTACGCTTCTGCGCCAACAGAAGTGAACCCGCAGGACAGCTTCACGCTTTCAGCTAAAGACCGAAACGGCCGCGATCTGAAGGGCGTCAGTGTGGATGTTGGCGGCGAAAAGAAAAAGGGCAACAGCCCGTTTGCAATCACGCTTGGAAAGAGCGGGAAAACCGCGATAACCCTTGAAAAGCCTGGCTTTCACGCGACTACCATAGTTGTTAGCGGCAAGGGGGAGTCAAGCCCGCTTCCGCTCATCGCAGGGGGCGCCGTGGCGCTTGCTCTCCTCTACTTTTTCGTCATAAGGAAAGTGCTTGGGAAAAAGAGATAGGCTTGCCGCAGGATTAAATAGGGGAAAAGGCAAAAGCTACCCATGGCCCGCTTGAGAAGCAGCATGGGCACGAAAATCGATTCCGTCTCTCCACAGATGATGCTGCAATTCGGTCCGCCAAGATTTGCCATGGAAAAAAACATTATCAAGAATGGAGTTTACAGGCAAGCTTTGTCTGAACTGGAAAGCAGGCGGATGCGCTACGCAAGCCTCATCGAAATGCAGCTGCTGCACAACAGGGAAATCATTGACTGGAAAAAAGCGGCAAAAAGGATGTGGAAACTTGCAAAGCGCGCCGGAGTTCAGATAAGCGAAATTTCCATTCCGTCTTCCCAATTGCCCAAAATGAGGATACGCCAAGTGCCTGCGATGCTCCAGGCGGTTGCTGAGATACAGAAGGGAGGGAATGCATCGGAAAAGGCCTGCGGCAGGCTTTCATCCCTTGCCGGAAAAATAATTGCTGAAGGGAAAAGGCAGGGCTGGCTTTTGAAAAATCCACAATTTTATACCATCAGTGAAACTGCAGCAGTTATCAGCAGGGTTGCGTCAATTGAGCGCATGTTTGCAGCTTGCGACTTTGAAGGGGCGGAGCGGCTTTACCAAGAGATGAAGCATGACAAGAGCCGTTCCTCGCAGATAGTGCTGCATGACTCGAAGATAAGAGATGCCCTGGAAAGCAAACTGCCGGCCATCAGGCTGCTTGAGGAAATTTCCAACTGAACTTCCTTCCCTAGGCGTTTTGCTCTGAAGCCTTCTGGAAAATCTTGACGATGTTGGCCTTGATGGTCACGGGGATTGGCACGGCAACTTCAGAAAGCTCCACCGTGATTTCGTCCTTGTTGGTGTCTATCTTTATGACGCGCGCTTTCTCTCCTTTGAACGGGCCTGAGATAAGCTCGACCAAGTCTCCCTTGGAAAGTGAAAGCACGGCAGGCTTTGCAGCCTCAATCATGCCTTCTATATCCTTGATTGCCATGGACTTTTCAAGCACGCCCTTTATGTGGGGTATGCGCAGGCCTGCCTGCCTTGCAGAGACTTCATCTTCAGCCTCAACAATGAGGTAGCCCTTCAAATCCTCGAAGTGCGCAACCGAATAAATCTTGATGTTCTCCTTCTTCACTTTCTTGGAAAGCATCTCAAGCACGACTTTTTCCTGGCCGGCAGTTACCCTGTAAACGTAAATCATTTTTTCACCTTTCCATTCCCAAGTTTTCAATTTTGCTTTGTTTCAAGCGCTCAGATCAGGTTCAGCAGGAACGACAATACGACGCCTATCAGTCCAACTGCCACAATCCCAAGCCCGGTTATGTAGACTATTTTTTCGAACTCCTTTCTCCTCGGGCGGGAAGCCACGTGCAGAACGCGGATGCATTCCCTGACGTATGTTCTTATGTCAAACATCGTTCCACCTTTCTAGCCAAGCAGATCCAAATCCAGCTCAGATGCCTGCCCTGCTGTTCCTGCAGTGCCTGTCGTGCCTGTTGGCTCGAACCTGCGAAGCTCGTATTGCGGGAATTTCGCACCTGCAAGGACAGTGAGCACGCGGATGGAGCTTTTCTTGTTGGTTTTCTCAATCCTTGCGCCCCAGATTATATGCGAGGACGGATCAATCCTCTTTGAAACTTCGGAAACTATAAGCTCGGCTTCCTTGAGTGTCATGTCCTCGCCGCCAGTAACGTTGATGAGAGCGCGGTTTGCTGTTGAAACATCCACGTCGAGCAAAGGCGAGTTCATCGCAGTGTCAACCGCGATAAGCGCACGCTGGTCTGGCTTTGCCTCAACGGACGCCTCGCCGATTCCCACTACAGCGCAGCCTGCGCTTGTGAGAATTGTCCGAAGGTCAGCAAAGTCGAGGTTGACCAAGCCTGCTTTTGTGATAAGTTCAGCAATACCCTTGACTGCACCGGCAAGGACTTCATCCGAAACCTTGAACGCCGTATTGAGCGGCAGGTCCGGGACGATTGAGAGCAGCTTGTCGTTCGGGATTACAATCACGGTGTCTGCGTGCTTGCGGAGTTTTTCCAATCCTTCGAGAGCGTTTTGCATCCTGATTTTTCCTTCGGACAAAAACGGCAGTGTTACGACTGCGATTGTGAGGGCGCCTGCGGCTTTTGCCTGCTCTGCAATCACGTGCGCAGAGCCTGTGCCTGTCCCGCCGCCTAAGCCGCAAGTCACAAAGACCATCATGCCGTCCGAAAGCGCTGCCTTTATTTCTTCCGCTGATTCCTTTGCAGACGCCTCGCCAACAGACGGGTTGGAGCCTGCCCCCATGCCGCGCGTAGTTTTCTTTCCAAGCAGTATTTTCTTGTCAGCGCGCATTTTCACAAGGTGCTGCACATCGGTGTTCATGGCGATTAATTTTGCGCCTTCTATTTTCATCTCGTGCATGCGGCTCATGGTGTTGCAGCCCGAGCCTCCTGCGCCCACCACATAGATTTTCGGTTTGCTCTGCTCTATGAACTTGAGAAGCTCCGCGTCCTCTGAGGAGACGGTGATGCCTTCAGGAATGTGCTGCTCGATATTGTCAATGGATGCCATAAATGTCAGCTCGCGAATGCCATGGGAACTTGCTTTGTTTTCCCTGCTCATGCTAAGCAAGTTACATTTCACGTCGAATATGCGAAGGAGAATTTATAATGGGTGTAGATTTAGGCCTGTTCCTGTGTTTTTTGCCGAGGCTGTGGGGTGCTTGTCGCCTTTTCTGCTTTTGCGGCAGCCGCTGCTTCTTCGCGCGCCATTCTTTCAGCAGCGTGGAGCTTTTCTGCCCCTGAAAGGTCAATCAGGCGGCTGCCGTTAGGAAGGGCAATGAACGAGAGTGATTTCGCACTTGACACCACTATGCGCAGATCCCCGAGGCTTTTGACTGCCCTGTCAAGATATGGGTTCATTTCGGTGAGAAGCTTGAGCGCTGCGCCAGGCATTTGCTCTTCAGAAAACACGGCAAGCGCAGCAAGGTCGCCCCTTATGCAGTAGAGGTCCTCCTGCGCCCCATAGAGGAAAGTTGCAACTGCAGTGCGCGCACCGTCCATTTCAGCAGCCTGAATGGTGCGCTCCAAATCGCTTTGCGCTGCGTGGCCGGATGAAAGAACCGCCTCTTTTCTTGCAGCGCCCAAATCGACCATGAGCAGGGATTTGCCGCCTGGATAGGGAATTTTCGGGAGATGCTGCATTTTCGACAGGATAGTCTGGAAATCATTGATGGCCCCGAGTGTGCGCTCAATTCCACTCTGGGCGCCCATTATCTGCCTTGAGGTTTGGTCCCACTTTCCTGCCTTAAAGGAAAATGGCATCAGTTGGCAATACCCTGTCACAGTTCCGAGGGCGTTTCCTATTTCGTGCCCCATTGCCACAATAGTAGCATACGCGCCTGCAAGCTCTGCCTTTTCGATTTTGCTTTGCAGCTCTTCGTAGTGTTTTTGTCTTGAGAAGAAAATCGGGTGTCTGAGCGTCTGCACAAGCGGGCGAGTTGCCGAGGAGGCTTTGAATTGCCCAAATGCAGCAAGCTTGCGCCCTGTTTCAGTTTGAACGGATGCGAATGCTTGTTTCATAGCCATAGCCACCACATATAACATAGGTGAATATATATTTTCTTATGTTGCCAATTATGGAAATAAGTATTAAAAAGCATTGCCATTCGGACGATACGGGCAAACGGCTAGTCCATCGCAGTAAACACCACTTTCCGTAGCTCCACAGGCTCCCAGCCCTCAAGCGCTTTTATCGCAAAGTCAAGTTTTGCTTCTGAATTCGAATGTATCTCAAAGAGCGGGTCGCCCTTTTTCACCTTGTCGCCCCGCTCGCAAAGGAGGAGCACGCCTGCTTCCTTGTTTGTCGGTGCCCCTGCGGCACGCGCGATTTTGGAAATCATCTTGTTGTCGATGTGGAACACCCTGCCTTCTGCCGAAGCGCATACTTCATACTTGTATTTTGCAACTTGTATGTCCGCAACTTTCACGCTCTTGCTGCCGCCCTGAAGCTCCACAATTTCGCGGAACTTTGCCAATGCCTTGCCGGAGGAGAGAAGCTCTTCTGCCACAGCAGAACCTCTGCCTTTTTTCACCTTGCCAGATAATTCGAGAAGCGAACCCGCAAGGTAGCAGGATTTTTCCTTCAAGTCATATGGCCCGTCACCATGCAGCACGGAAAGAACGTCAATGCATTCGAGCGCAGGGCCTATGCCTCGCCCTATTGGCTCAGAGCCGTCGGTGATGAGCACTTGCACTTTCATGCCAAGCCTTTTCCCTATGTTTATGAAATCCTGCGCAAGGGGCTTTGCCTCTTCTTTGTAGGGGACTTTTGCCCCTCTCCCAACAGGGATGTCAATGAGCACGTGCTCTGCCCCCACGCTTTTCTTCTTTGCAAGAATGGAGGCGAGCATCACGCCTTTGGGGTCAAGCGAAAGCGGGTTCCGTATCTTGATGAGCTTGTCATCGGCTGAGGCAAGGCGAAGCGCGCCGCCCCAGACGATGCAGCCATGCGCTTTTTGCACAATGCTCCTCATTTCGTCAATCGGGAGGGAAACGTCGCAAATCGTTTCCATCGTGTCCGCTGTTCCTGCTGCAGAAGTGATTGAGCGGCTGGAGGTTTTAGGTATGTAAAGTCCTGCGGCGGCGATTATTGGCACGACAACCATTGTTGTCCTGTTGCCTGCCACCCCGCCCACGCAGTGCTTGTCGCAGATGGGCGAGCGGCCTAGATTAAGAGTCTGCCCGGTTGAGACAACTGCATTTGTGAGCCCGACTATTTCGTTGTCAGACATGCCGCGTATGTAAATTGACGTGATGAAGGAGGCAAGCTCTGCTTCAGATAGCCTGTTCTCCATCAATTCCCGCATGACGGTCTGTATTTCCGAAGGCAGCAGCTCCTTGCCGTCCATCTTGTGCCGGATGTAGTCGATTGATGCTGGGCGGGACATCTGCACTATCTCGACTTGCGAGCCATCAGACACGCCAAGCTCCTCTGCAGCCTCGGCAAAAAACACAATCTGCCCGCGCTCGGCAAGGTCTGACGAGAGATCCACAATTGCGATGGATTCTTTCTTTCCGGACTTGAGCATGACTCGGTACGAGGTGTAGATGTCGTTTTCGTGCGCCTCCTGCTCGTTCAAGACGATTATTTTCCCGCCTGCCGTGATATCGATGCATTTTGCCTTGCAGATGTACTTCTTGAGCTGCCATACCTTGTCTTTGGGGGGCAACTGATTCGCCATAGGCTCGGGATGAATATTTGAAATTTATAAAGAGAGAAGTCGAAAAGCGCGCACGGATCTCTTTGCGACCATGACCTCGGTTTCCGTTTTTGTTTTCATCAAGGCGCATTGCGTGCGAATAGGGCTTTCGCTAAGAAAAATATGTTGTGCCAGCAGCAATGCGCCTTCCCGCGAAAGATCGCAGTACAAACAACATCGTGAGAGGGCTTAACTTCCGAGTTCGGAATGGGTTCGGGTGTGACCCCTCTCCTGTGACCGCTGACAGGGCTGTATCTGCTGAGAACTGTTTTTAATAGTTTGCCTGTGCACGCAGGTACATGAAGATCGCGCTTTTCACCGACTCTTATACCCCGAACACCGACGGCGTGGTCTCCTCGATCCTCGCCTACAAGTCGGGCATGGAAAAGCTCGGGCACGAGTACTTCATTTTTTCGCCTGACGCTGACGGCATGAAGCCGGAGAAAAACGAGTTCCGTTTCCACTCTGTGAAGTTCCCGCCCTACCCGCAATACCGCGCGGCGCTTTTCCCTCACGTTTCCGGAGAAGTGGCAAGGAAAACAGGCGTGGAGCTTGTGCATTCGAAAGCCATGGTGAACATGGGCTTGGCTGCGATTTCCTTTGCCAAGCGATGCAGATTGCCGTCGATGGCATCTTTGGAAACGATGATACCTGATGGCGTGCATTACGTAATCAAGCACAGGGGCGCGCAGCAGTTCGGGAAGAGGCTTGCCTGGGGCTACCTCAGGTGGTTCTATTCAAATTTCGACCTTGTTACTGCTCCTTCGAGGCACGCACAGGGGCTGATGAAGCAGAACGGGATTGAGTCAGAAGTGCTGCCCTCGCCAATAAACACCGACTTTTTCAAGCCTAATGCCAAAGGCAGGGAAAGCATGAGAAAGGCGCTGAAGCTGCAGAAACAAAAGCTCGTGATTTCTGTCGGGCGCGTGGTAAAAGAGAAGAACTATTCATTTTTCATCAAAGTCGCAAAAGTGATGCGCGAGCCGGATGTGAAATTCGTCATAGCGGGGCGCGGGCCCTACCTTGAGGAGCTGCAAAAGGAGATTGCCGCCTCAGGAGTGGCAGATAGATTCGTGATCGAGGGCTTTTTGCCCAGGGAAAAGCTCGTGGATTTCTACAACGCAGGCGACGTATTCCTTTTTGCCTCGCCATTCGAGACGCAGGGGCTGGTGCAGCTTGAGGCAATGGCTTGCGGCACGCCTGCCTGCATAATGAAGGACACCGCCCCAGCAGAGTGCATACGGAACGGGAAAAACGGGCGCGTGTTTTCCGAAGACGCGCATGACTGCGCCGAAAAGCTCCTTGACTGCATTGAGAAGAGGAAGAAGTTTTCGCCTGAAGCAAGGAAAACTGCGCTTGAGTATTCTGTACCTGTGCTAAGCAAGAGGCTTGAGGAAAAGTATAAGCGGCTTTTGGGATAATTCTTGCAGGCAGATTTCCCCCTCGGAACGAGAGACAAACCCTTAAAAGGACTGGGTGAGAAGGAAAGGGGAAGTGAGACCATGGTTAATTTCAAGTACTACTCTTACGGCGCAGGGGCGCTCGGGCTTGTGGGAGTGCTGGGAATATACGCAAGCGGCGGCAATCCAGTAATCGTCATGCTTGGCGCCATACTTTGCATGCTAGGCTCGATTGGCGCAATAGCATTCTACAAGTACGGCTATGTGCTTCTTCCGCTCATAACGCAGAGGGCGAACATTGTGCAGATAATGGAGGGCGGCTACGAAGTCCCGCCTACAAACGATGTTGTCCTGAAAAACGTGGGCGGCATCTATTATGCGTCCAAATTCCTTGCAGTCAGGATTTACGAGTCTGCATCCGAAAAGTCTGCTGACGAAAACGTCGTTTATTCGGAATACTTCGAGCGGGCAATTTCATCAGTGAAATACGTGACAAAATTCGCTATGATGGTCTATATGAAGGACATTTCAGACTACAGAAGCAGGATTGAGACCAAGCACGCAGAGGCACAGCTTCGCCTTGCCCGAGAGCGGGACAAGCCCGACCCGGACGTGCTGCGGCTCGACCGCTACGAAAAAGAGGTCGCCATGTGGGAGGCGCAGATAAACAAGCTCACGCGGGGCATAAAGCCCATGGGCGTGGTGTCATACATAATGACCACTGCGGTCGGAGTGAGCAAAGAATCGGCAACCGCTGCCGCAACCTCGCAGGCAAACGAGCTCAAGTCCACAATCGCAAACGCGCTCAACGTGCAGATAGACGTGCTCACAGGCGAAGAGATGCTGCGGTGCTTCCAGTGGGAAGTGATGATTCCGCCAACGCCTGCAGAGCTTGAGCAGGCTGTGCTGTAAAACCTGCAGTTGCCAAGATCAGTTGGTGCTTTCGGTCAGCATCGTGCTGCGCAGAGATATCTGAAAAATTCCGGAGGAGTTCTTCATGGGGAGGATGACCATTTCAGGCGTGGACAATGTGGATATTGCCCGCCGCAACTTTTTCGTCCGCCCGCCGGAGCCGCCGGAAGATGTGCTCATGGCAGACCCCACGAATGCAATCTATATCGGCAGGACAAAAATCTTCCACGTGCCTTTCTACTGGACGTTCCAGAAAACGACCAACCCGCACATCTGCATAGTGGGGATAACCGGCTCTGGTAAGTCGTACTTCGTCAAGACCTTCCTTACGCGCGCAAGCTATGTTTGGGGGACGAACGCATTCATCATCGACTGGGCAGGAGAGTACAAGGACTGGGTGAAGCAGACCGGCGGCAAAGTCATCTCGCTTGGCAAGGGCTCGGCAATAAACCTGCTTGACACTGCCGGCATGAAGCCTAACGACAGGATAAAGCAGGTCATGAGGACACTTGATTTGCTTACTGACATTTCCCGCTACCCTGAGCAGCGCAGGCTGACCGAGCTTGCCATTGAGAAGGCATATGTAACCTCTAAGTTCAAGCTGGATTCCAAGCTGCAGGTGGACGGATTGGGAAGGCAATTGCGCCCGCCCACTCTCAAGGACGTGCAAAAGATACTTGAGGACATGAGCGAGGCAGGAAGCTACGAGTTCCCTGCAGAGCTTGAGAACGCGATTTACAGAATACGGCAGTTCACACGCGAAGGAGAGGACTTTTTCGCGCAGCAATCCACAATTGACCTTGAGAAGCTCACCAAGGCGGGGTTGGTGGACCTTGACCTTGCAGGATTGCCGGACGAAACCTTCCGAGGCTTGGCAGCGCTTTCCATGCTGCAGTTCATCAAGGAGAAAATGCGCGAGGAAGGCTGGTCGCCCACCAAGGGGCTCAAGCTCTTGGTCGTGCTTGACGAGGCATGGAAAATTGCAAAGGAGGAAAATTCCGATGCAGTCATGATTGTGCGCGAGGGCAGAAAATACCAGTTCGGCCTCATTGTTGCATCGCAAAATCCGACCGACATTTCCGAGGCGATTTTCTCGAACGTAGGGACAACATTCATACTGCGCGTGAAATTCGAGCGCTTCCTGGACTACCTGCAGTCTACGCTGAACTTTTCCGACTACATGCGCGATGAGATTTCCAAGCTAGGCGTGGGGCAGGCTGCAGTCAACATGGCTTTCCAGACAACTGCAGACTTTTCCGAAACCTTCATGCTTGGAAAGATTGACGGGGAGG